>JAKJFO010000004.1 GCA_022704885.1 Candidatus Rifleibacteriota bacterium
GCAGGTTAAGCGTCGCTATCTGATGCTGCTCAAAAAGGATGTCGTTGAGAATGGTCTCAAAAGAAGAAGAGGCGAATGCTTGAGCTGTGGGGCCTGCTGTAAATCTTCTTTTCCATGTCCGTTCCTTTTTGAAAGCGAAGGGCGGCTGCTGTGCAAGATTCACGAAAACAAACCTGACGTCTGCAAGACTTACCCGTTCAACGAAGACGATGTTTTTCCACATACTGCGGCAACCTGCGGTTATTATTTTGTCGATGAAGACAAAGAAGACAGCGCAGCCAACAGCTGAATCAAGACTTACATAATGGTAAGAACATTATCTTATCTTGTGCAGCTTCATCAGGTTGGTGTTGCCCTTAACTCCCAGAGGTACGCCGGCGACTACGGTGATTATATCGTCGCTTCCTACTAATTCGCGTTCCTTGAGGGTTTTTTCTGCCATGACCAGCATTTCATCTGTGTTGCGCAGATCGCTGACCAGTATTGGCGTCACCCCCCAGCTCAACGCCAGACGGCGGCATGTCTCAATTTTTGGAGTAAGCGCAATTATTGGCGTCGGCGGGTGGTATTTGGAAATATGTAATGCGGTGTTGCCACTGTGGGTGAAGGGAACGATGGCCCGGGAAGAGGCATAAAGAGCGGCTTCACAGGCCGAATGAGCCACGATCTCTTCGATGCTGCGGCTTACTTCTGGCAAGATGTTGTTGAGGCGTTCGTGCGTCTGGCAGTTGACCTTTTCGGCCTCCATGGCGATGGCGGCCATCATTTTTACGGCTTCAGCCGGGTGCCTGCCGACAGCGGTTTCGCCAGAAAGCATGACAGCGTCTGAACCATCGACAATGGCATTGAAAACGTCGGTGGTTTCGGCCCGGGTCGGTCGCTGGTTGTCGATCATCGACTCAAGCATCTGGGTGGCAGTAATGACCGACTTGCCGCGCCTGCTGCAGCGCTGCAGCAGATGTCGCTGAATTGTCGGAACCTGCTGAATCGGGACTTCAACGCCGAGGTCGCCGCGAGCGATCATGATGCCTTCGCATTCATCGAGGATTTTTTCGAGATCGGTGAGAGCTTCGGGTTTTTCGATTTTGGCAATTACCCTTATCGATGCGTTACCAATCATTTTTTTAAGATCTTTTACATCCTGACCGCTTCTGACAAAGCTCAGCGCTACAAAGTCAAGGCCATTATCGATCATGAACTTGAGATCGGCCCGGTCTTTTTCGGTGATGGTTTCAACCGACAGTTTTATGCCCGGCATATTCAGACCCTTTTTGTCTTTGAGCAGACCGCCATCGATGACTTCAAAATCGACGCAATCGCCATTGATGGCAGTTGCCTTAAGGCTGATATTGCCATCGTCGAGCAGAACGATGTTGCCGGGCTTTATGTCTTTGGTGAGATAAGGATATGAGGTTCCGATGCCGCGCGGCGTGCCAGGTTCATCAGGGTTTTCGCTGAGAAAGAATTTATCGCCGGCTTTGAGTTCTGCCGGGCCATCGGTGAATTTGCCGACGCGAATTTTTGGGCCACAGAGATCGCCAAGAATGGCAACGTAAGCCTTGGTATTTTCGGCCGCTTTTCTGATCGCTTTTATAACCTGCAGATGTCCTTCATGGGTGCCATGTGAGAAGTTCAGTCTGAACACATTGGTTCCGGCATGAATAAGCTGTTCGATTACTTCTGTGCTTGAAGAAGCCGGGCCAAGGGTTGCGACGATCTTGGTTCTTTTGCCGATCATAAGCTCTCCTGTCATAAATGAGATCTCTGTCTGAATCAACAGCAGCATACATGTTGCCGCCCATTCTTGCAAACATGTTCGCAAAATTTATCTTCCCGTATTTATCATTACTCTCTTAATCACTTCTCCTCGTCGTTCTCGTAATCGTAATCGTAATCGTTCTCGTAATCGATTTTTTCTGCCATTGCCCGACCTTACTTTCCTAAAAAAAATACTGTGAAGATCTGCCGATATTGCCGATAGACATAGGGAAATAGAATAGTAACAGACCAGGAGGCACCAGATGAAAAAGCGCATCTATACTTGTTTTTTGATGCTTTTTCTGGCTTATCCTGCTTTTTCCCTTTCATTTGATGCATTGCCAAACTATCAGGACGAAGGGACGAAGCTGTATGTCAGAGGCACCGGAAAGCTGCAGGAACAGAATTACACCGAGGCGATCAGCGACCTTATCCGCGCGGTCAAACTACGCCCGGATATAGCTGAAGCTTTTCACAATCTTGGGTTTGCCTATGAACGCACCGGTGATCTGCGCAATGCGGCGCGTGCCTACGAAAGAGCTCTGCAGATCAAGCCGAATTATCCATCTGCCCTCAACAATCTCGGTTATCTGCTGGCAACTTCAGATACCGAAGTCGAAAAGGCCGTAGCGCTATGTCAGCGTGCAGTAGAACTGCAGCCGAATTCTGCCAGCTTTCAGGATTCACTTGGCTGGGCTCTCTACAAGGCAGGTCGTCACCCTGAGGCCGCCCGTCATTTTGCCGCTGCGGTAAAGATCGATCCTTCATTTTTCAAGGCCCATTTCAACCTGGGTCTGGTCGAATTCGCCAACAACAACCATGCTGCTGCCATAGTGCATTTCAGAAACTGTCTGCAGATCAATTCGAGCTATCTGAAAGCCTATGTTTCGCTGGCCGACAGCTATGAAAAAGTCAATGACAGTTCGCGGGCCCTGCATGTTTATCGACAGGCGCTTACCCGCGCTCCTGAAGGCGACCCGATCAGACGGCATCTGGAGCGCAAGGTCAGGACACTGACCGATGAATCAAAAAAGCAGTATTTTACCAGCGTCAGCGGTCGTCAGGGCAGTTCGGCGTTGCAGGAATTCATGAGTCGGAAAAATCGCACCGGTGAACTGGGAGCCCGCTTGAACACGGCGACCAGCCGGGTGGCCGTTAACAGCACTTATACACCAGTCAGTGCTGTATCACAGCCTTCGTCACTGTTTGCTGATCCCGTGCCGGTGCCCGTTGTGTCTGCTCAAGTCAATACTGCTTATTCGACAATTCAACCCGGTTTCATTGCTGCTCAGAACGCTGCCGACAACGAGAGTCTTTCTCTCTCTTATTCGGCTTCTTCGGTTCATCTGATGTCGACGCCTCGTGAAATCACCGTCGATCAGGAACGCGAGCTCGAAAGAAAGTACTCTCTGAGCAAATCCTATCTCGATCGAGGCCTGATAAAAGAAGCCGAAAACGAGCTCAATACTATTATCAGAATGGCGCCTGAGACATCTATGGTGTCTCGCCAGTCTCGCAGTCTGCTGCTGAGAGTTCGCAAGGAAATTGAAGAGAAGAGTTCACAAAAGGCCCTGACCCATCGTGATATGGGTAAAGATTTTTTCAGATCGGGTCAGTATTCAATGGCCGAAACCGAATTCAAAAAGGCGCTGAGCATAGATCCTGAAAATGCCGAAGTCTGCAAGGATCTTGCCCTGCTGTACTACAACCAGAACAGATATCAGGAAGCTTTTGAGCAGAGCAAGCGGGCTATCGCTCTTAACCGCACTCTCAAGGAAGCTTATGTCGTTCTGGCCTCTCTATATGCGAGAAAAGGTCGACCAGACGATGCTTTGCGCACCCTGCGCATGGTGAAGGAAGTTTCGACCCGTCGCGATGCCGTCGATGAACTGGCTGAAAAGATGATGGCATCTCTCGGTAGCGAGTGAATCAATGAAACTGTTTGCGGACGATAAAATTCTAATGGGCTTTTCCGATTCATCGGATGGCGACCTGTCGTTTTATAATATGACAGCTTCGCAGGCATATCAGGCCTGGAACAGTCTCGCAGTCGTAAAGCAGAACAGTCTGCGGGCACCGGCCTGGGCGATTCAGGTGCATGAGAAACGTGTTCTGCCAGTCAGAATCTTTTCTGCGTCATTGCTGACTGAACAGGCCGATGCACTTATTACCGATCTGTTAGATCAACCGGTCGGAGTTTTTTCGGCCGATTGTCTGCCCATTCTGATTTATAACAGCCGAGTCTGTGCCGCGGTTCATGCGGGCTGGCGCAGCACGCGACAGAATATCGCAGCAGCAGCTGTGCAGGCCTTTTCCGACCACTATCAGCAGAACCTGGCTGGCCTGAAAGCTTATATCGGGCCATGTATCGGTAAATGCTGCCTCGAGATGGGCGATGAGGTTTATGACGAGTTTGTCGGCGAAGACCGCGAATATGCTGCCTTTTTTGTCAGGCGCAACAAGTGGCATCTCGACCTGCGGGCACTCAACCGGTTTCAACTGGTTCGCGCCGGTGTAAAAAATGAAAATATCAATGATCTTGACAGCTGCACTTTCTGTCATGCCGATGAATACTACTCTTTTCGCCGGCAACGACAGCGCAACGGCAGCATGTTTTCGTTCATTGTAAATCGCCGTGACAATTAAACTTTGTTTTTACCCTAATAACTTTGCGAACGTTTGACGATGACTAAAGAGAAATTTTGTCAGGTCAACCTGTAAAAGGAGAATGACTTATGTGGAAGAAGGTCGTGCCCAGAAAGACCGGGCGTAACATCATGGCAGTCGCCTTGCTGCTCATGCTGTTCACACTGTTCGGTTGCACTACCGGTGTCAAGAAAGATGCCGGTCTTACGGATTTCGAGGCCCCTACCATCCCGCAGAATGTTACTGCGATTGGCAAGGAAAGGGCTATACTGGTCAACTGGTCGGCCAATACTGAGCCTGACCTTGTTGGTTACCGCCTCTACCGGTCGAGCAGTTCGGGTGGCCCATTCACTCTTATCGCTACCATCGGAACCCAGCCGGCGCCGTCATATCTTGACAACGACCAGCAGAACGGCCTGGTAAACGATCAGTATTACTTTTACAAGATTTCTGCGTTCGACACGCAGGGTAAAGAATCTGATCTGTCGCGCACCAATGCTGTGCAGGCCCGTGCCGGCCTGCCGCCGGAAGAGCGACCGCCCAGAGTCGTAAACATCAAGGCGAGAGCTTCGATTGAAGCAGTTTACGTTGCATGGGACAAAGTGACCACCAGCCACATAAAAGGTTATAATATCTACCGCGGCCTGTCTACCAGTGCTGGCGGTGTTCAGTGGGTGTCTTCGGTTCCCCAGGATACTCCTGGTTTCGTCGATACCTCGATCAGCAAATCTTCTGCCGAACAGTATACTTACATTATCAGAACTTTCAACGAGAACTATACCGAGAGCGAAAACTCAGATCCCGTACAGGTAACGCTGCGCTCGGGCGACGATACGATTCCGACCGCTCCCTATGGACTCGCGGTAAGCATGGATACCGACCCGATCGTCAGCTGGAACAAGCCGCAGGTCAATGAAGATGGTTCTAATATCTTCTCCGGTCAGAATCCGACGCTCGATATCGACTCATATCTCATCTTCAGAGCTAACTCGAACGATGCACTGTTCTCTTTGATAGGTATCGTCGAAGACAATGGCACTGCCAATCTCACTCAGACCTTCAAAGACATCAATGGCACTCCCTATAACCTTTTTGCAGTAAGAGCCCTCGATCGCAACGGCAACGTCAGCAAGATGAGTTCGATTACGACTCAGGCTTCTGATGCTGATATTCCGGCAGTTCCGACCAATGTTAAAGCCTGGTCTTCGACTGCTACTGAAGCAGGTATCAAACTGGCCTGGGATTCAGCCAAGAATGCCGTCAGTTACAATGTATACTTTTCGACAGTCGCTGATGGTGGCTACACCAAGATGTTGACCAGTCAGCCGCAGTGGAATGAAGCCTCTCCTTACGTAATCAATGCCTATCCGAGCTCTTTCAATCAGAACCCTGACAAGAAAGGCCAGAAACTTGAATTTGGTGTTCCTTACTTCTTCAAGGTTTCTTCGGTGAGCTCGTCAGGCAAGGAAAGTGAGCTTAGTCCATACGTCAAAGCTTATCCTGGCGGCATGTTCGTGGCGATTCTCGAAGGCGAAAATCCGAACTGGGAATTCGACGATGTGGCCAATGACAATCTCAATCACTTCTATGTAGTTTACAGCTCCAAAGATTATCCGAAGATCGACTATTATTCTGGTGCCGGCGCGGCTCTGCTGGTTCCTTCAACCGTCGGCATCCCTGGTTCTGGGGATCAATTCAGGTATGGGTCTGGCAACCTGTTGTCGTCTGACTACTTTCGTCTGCCAGCACCGACTACCGGAGCATATCGCTATAACGTCTATGCCTATTACTATCCGCACCCATCCGCTGGCAACTGGCGGGTATCGATTCGCGAAGACGGCATACTCTCTTCAACTCTGCTGGAAAAGGATTTGAATGGTTATGGCGCCATTGCAAGAGGCAGAACATCTATGGCTCTCGGCCAGATTCAGATCAATGCTGGCGTTAGAGGGATAGATATTGATATGACCGGTATCAATGCCGGTTCTGGCGGCAATGCGATGTTGTTCTTCGACTGTCTGGTGTTTGTGCGTGTCATGTAAGATCTAATTAAAGGCCGCCGCTCTGTAAAAGGGGCGGCGGCTCTTTTTTTTTCGTTGATTTTTGCCTCTCTAATAAATTGAAAATGAAGTTTTGCGGTGCTATAATCTTAGCGCATTCAAAAATCTAGCGGAGGCATTATGCACCTGAAAAAACAGCGCCCCGGCGCTTTGTTTATTTTTCTTCTTCTCAGTGGATTGCTGGTTTCCACCTGTTTTGCCCAGTCTCCTGAAGACGTTCTGGCTGAAGTAGGCGATGTTAAAATAACGCGCGCCGATTACGACAAAGAACTGGCTACTTTCATGGCAATGGCGAATCCGCAGGCTGCCGAGCATTTTTCGACTCCTGAGGGCCGGCAGGCTTTTCTTAATCAGGTCGCCGAGATTCATGCTTTGCAGAAAAAAGCAGAACAGCAGGGTTTGAATAAAGGCGAAAAATACGAGAGCGCCTATCATGAAATGGCAGTTGCCAGGCTGGCCGATGAAACCATGCAGAGTCTTGTCGCCGGCGCCGAAATCAGTGACGACGAAGCTAAGGCTCATTACGAAAAGAACAAAGCTTCTTTTTCTGAGCCGGTTCAGTATCATGTTTTTCAGATTGTCGTAAATACTGCCGAAAAAGCGGCCGAAATCAAGAGCAAGCTGGCTGCCGGCGGCTCGTTTATCGAACTTGCAAAGACTGAATCTATAGATGAATACAAAAGCGCCGGCGGCGATAAAGGTTTTGTCAGCAGCACGACGCTCGAAGAACCAGTTGCCAAGGCTCTGGCGGTGCTCAAAAAAGACGAAGTTTCTGCGCCGATCAAGCTCGACGAAGATCTTTTCATGCTGGTCAAATATGCCGACCGCAAAGAAGCCAGTACTAAAGAATATGATACCGTTGCCGCTCAGATCAAACGTGATCTGCTCAACGAAAAGCAGCGTGGCATTTATGAGGCCGAAATCGAAAAACTGAAAAAGGAACTGGCCTTTGAAATGAATGCAAGTGCAGCCGAATCGCTGCGCAAAGAAACACTGACTGACGAAGAAAAATCTGCCGTTCTCTTCAAGATGACCGGTAAAGATGTCAAAGTATCTGAAATTGAAGAAGAATTGCAGCAGATTCCGCCATTTATCCGCCCGCAGATTCTTAAAGGTGAAGGTCTCGATGACTTTTTGAAACAGTTCTATTCACGTTATCTGGCATTTGCCAACGTAGAAAAGAATTTTGCCGCTCTTGCTGCCAGATTTCCAGAAGTGATTAAAGATGCGGCCCGCCGCACGGTAATTCGCTTCCTGCTCGACGAAAAGATCGGCGCGATTAAGCTCGAAGAAAGCGAAATTGCAGACTTTTATCAGAAGAATCTCGCTCAGTTCAACACGCCGGCACAGATGCGTGCTCACCACATTCTGGTTAAAGAAGAAGCCGAAGCCAAAGAACTTCTTGCTGTTCTCGAAAAAGAACCGGCCAAATTTTCTGACCTTGCCCGCGAAAAGTCAACCTGCCCGTCAGGTAAGCAGGGCGGCGGCGATCTCGGCACTTTTGGTGAAGGTCAGATGGTTCCAGAATTCGACGCAGCATGCAAGACTTCTGAGATTGGCAAAATCGTCGGGCCGGTTAAGACCGACTTCGGTTATCACATTATCAGGGTCGATGAACGTCAGCCTGCCGGTGTCATGAAGCTCGACGAAGTGCGCGAACAGATTCGTGCCAAGCTGATGCCAGAAAAACAACGTGAAGTATTCACAAAACTGGTTGAAGAATTGAAAAAAGAGTTTAACGTTAAAGTATACCAGGATAAACTTTAATACATGCAAAAAAAAGTCCTCGGCAGCAGTTGATCTGCTGCCCACAAAATCTAATATCGACTCCCACGGAGGAACCATGCCATATTTATACCACGTTATAACGCTGGCTGCTGGTCTTCTCATCGGGTATTTCGTTTCGAGTTACATGATCCGGAAAAGCAGCCAGAACGTTCTGACTGCAGCCGAAGAACAGAAAAAAGAAATCCTTGATGAAGCCAGGGCTAATGCACAGAAAGAACTGCAAAAAGCCCAGAAAAAGGCCAAAGAAATTCGCGACAAAGAATTGCAGGACAAAAAGAACGCCGAGAAAGAAGCGGCCAAGCGGCGTGCCGAGCTTGACAAGCTTGAGGCTCATCTGACCAGTCGCATCGAGAAGGTTGACGCCCGCGCTGAAACTCTCGAAAAGCGTGCCGATGGTTTGCGCGAAAAAGAGAGCGAGCTCGACAAACTTCGCCAGAACAGTCTTGAAATCATCGAACAACAGAAGAAAGAACTCGAACGGGTTGCCGGGCTGACTCCTGAGCAGGCCCGTGAACAGCTGATGAAGAAGATTGAAGACGAGCTGCAGTATGATATTGCACTCAAGGTCAACGAAGCTGAGCAGAAGATCAAGAGTACTGCCGACAAAAAGTCGCGCGAAGTTCTCGCTACTTCGATTCAGCGCTGTGCAACCGATCATACTATCGATCCCATCGTCACTGTGGTCGAACTGCCCAGCGAAGAGATGAAAGGGCGTATCATCGGTCGCGAGGGCCGCAACATCAGGGCTTTCGAAAATCTGACTGGTGTCGATGTCATCATCGACGATACACCTGAAGCCGTCGTACTCTCTTCATTCGATCCGATCAAACGCGAGGTTGCCAGAGTAACTCTCGAAAATCTTACGCTTGACGGCCGTATTCACCCGGCCAAGATCGAAGAGCTCTACGAAAAAGCCCAGAAAGAAGTCCATCTGCGCATCAAAGAGGCCGGCGAACAGACGATGCTTGCTCTCGGCATTCAGAGCATACATCAGGAGCTCGTCGAAATTGTCGGCCGTCTGAATTACCGTACTTCCTACGGTCAGAACGTTCTGCAGCATTCGATCGAAGTTGCCAATCTGGCCAGCAATCTGGCGGCAGAAATTGGTGCTGACATTCAGCTGGCCCGCCGCGCCGGTCTGCTGCACGATATCGGCAAGGTCATCGAAAGCGACGAAGGCAATCATGCCAAGCTGGGTGCTGATTTTGCCCGCAAATATCAGGAATCACCCAAAGTGGTCAATGCCATTGCTGCGCATCACGAAGACGTGCCTTTCGAGACGCCCGAGGCGGTTCTCATTGCTGCCGCTGACGCCATTTCTGCCTCCCGCCGGGGTGCGCGCAGCGAGTCTCTTGAAGCCTACATCAAACGCCTGGTTGACCTCGAGACCATCGCGAAGAGCTTCAAAGGTGTGTCTTCTGCCTACGCCATTCAGGCCGGTCGCGAAATACGTGTCATGGTCAGCCCTGAAGAGGTTGATGATATTTCGGCTCCCAAGGTCTGCCGCGATATCGTCAAGAAAATTGAAAGCGACATGGAGTACCCGGGGCAGGTCAAGGTCGTTCTGATCCGCGAAACCCGCAGCGTCGAAGTCGCTCACTGACGAAACCGAAAAAACGCATGCTGCCCCCGGGGCGAAAGCTTTCCGGGGGCGGTTTTTTGATGATATGAATATTCTTTTTATCGGCGACATTTATGGCAAAACCGGCCGCGACACGCTCAAGCGGCAGTTGCCTCTGCTGCGGCAAAAATACTCACCAGACTGGGTCATCGCCAATGGTGAGAATGTCACAGCCGGCAACGGTCTCTCGCCCAGGCATGCGCGTTTTATCAAAGATTGCGGCGTCGATATCGTAACCACCGGAAATCACATTTTTTCTCGTATTGACTGGCCAGAACTGCTGCAAAAGAACGATTACGTTCTGCGGCCGCATAATATGGTGGCAGAAACCTCTGCCGGCACCGGTTGCCGCATATTTCACGGCCAGAAAAATTCACTGGCCGTAATCAATCTGGCCGGCCGCATATTCATGGAAGCTGCCGGTTGCCCGTTTGCGGCATTCGATCGCCTGATCGGCAGTATTTCTGCCGGAACGCCGATTTTTGTCGACTTTCATGCCGAAGCCACTTCAGAGAAGCAGGCTTTTTTCTGGTATGTTAATGGCCGCGTTGCGGCTGTTGCAGCTACTCATACCCACGTACAGACTTCTGACGAAAGAATCCTGCCAGGTGGAAAAACCGCAGTGATAACCGACGCAGGTATGACCGGAGCCCTCAACGGCATTATCGGAGTCGATCGCGACACTGTCGTCGGCCGCTTCAGAACCGGGTATTCCGAAAAGTTTCTTTGTGCTCCCGGGCCTGGTAAAATAGAAGGGGTCGTCGTCGAAATCGGTGCAGCGGGATTCGCTACGAACATCGAAAGGTTCCGGTTGGTCGAAGAGGTCTGAAGTTCAGTTTTTTTCTGCTGTTCTGGTAACTTCGGCCAGAATCATGTCAAGATACGATGTTAAAAAATCTTCGGTCTGATAGCCGGCCAGCGCTTCGACAATTTCACCTTGTGCAAATAGAATGGTTGTGGGCAACGTTCTGGCGCCATAACGGTCGGCCAGTTCAATATGAGTGTCGACATCGAGCGTTTCAATGACAACCTTGCCCGCATACTTGCCGGCGAGGTTCTGAATTACAGGCTTCTGCAGAAGACAGGGCCGGCACCAGTCAGCGGTAAAAGTGATCAGGGCGACGCTTTTTTTCTCGATTATTTCCTGGTCGAAATTACTGTTGTCGAGCATTGTTTTATCCCGGTTCTGCTGTAATTAGAATTTGTCTGAACATCAAAGTTACTGTATAATACCAGACGTTCTGTGAAATATCGACTGCTAATTCGGAGTTGTACTTGAACATTCTTCGCCACATGGAGCAGATCCGCCGCCTGCTGACAGAACGCGGTGCCTGCGAAGTTCCGCAATACCCCGAACCTCTGGCTCAGGTCTGGTATCATCCAGATATATTGCTGGCTGCCAGAGGTGATGTCTCGGCGCATTGCTTCTGTTTTCAGACTCTCCTGCAACAGGGAACCGGCGCGGCGGCGACCGGCGTCAGCTGTGCGCCGGCACTGGTGTGGCTGATGAACTGCTCTGAAAAAGATTTCAGTGTTACAGCTGTCGATTTCATCAGCGACCTGCATTTTGCCCTCACCAGCAGTCGTGAGAATTCAGGCTTTTCTCTGATCGCCTGCGGTGATCATGTTTGTTGCAGTGACCGTGGATGTTGCTGGAAACTGCAGTATAATGGGGTCAGCTGTGGCCAGATCAGTCTTTTTTCTGAACTTTTTTTCCAGCCATTAAGCCGTCCTGTCGTAATGCTGGTTCTTGATCTGGCAAAGCTTCCTGCGCTTCTTAATCAGAAAGGCCCCGGGCAGCCGGTTCTCTGGGCAGAAAAGGCGGCGGCGGCAGATTTGCTGGCTCTGCGCGCCTGGCAACTAAGATGCTCAGCCGGGTCTTCTCGTGATTTGTTACAGCAGCGGCAGGCAGACAGCGGGCTTGAACTGTGCCGTCTCATTTCTCTTTTGAATTCAGAATCCATGGAGGAGACCCAGGATGACGCACAGCTCAAAAAACTTTCGGCAAGTATTATCGATACCGTTCAGCTGCTGCTGAACGAGCGCAGCACAAGCAAGGTGGCAACTCGCGATGTCGGAAAATAAATGTGGCTCAGTTCTGCTGTTTCTTGTTCTGGCAACCCTGGCCAGCTGGTTTCCAGCCATGGCAGCCAGCGAGAGCATTACCGCAGAAAAACTTTTCGACACCATGGAAAAGCGCAGTGAAAAGATCAATGCCATGTCTGCCCGTGTTGAATTGAGCAATCAGCATGCAAGCAAGACTGTTATGCTTTCGATCAAGAACCCTGACAAGTTTGCCATTGAATTTGATGACGGCAGCGTCATGGTCTTTTTTAACGGGCAGAATCTCTGGATTTACGTGAAGGCGATCAACGAGGTGTTTTATCACTTTTCTGAATCACAGGGTTTTATGGCTTCATACTTTGGCTGGTTCAGTCCGAAAAAGATTTTTACCAGTCTGACACGAAAAACACTTTTCTCGTTGTTCGAAGTGTCGCTGATCAAGAGTGAACGTCGTGATGAAAGCTGCACATACCACACCCTCAAATTCGTACCAAAAATGCAGAGCGTTTTTAAAACAGTATTCGAAGTCGGCCATTATCACATGGTTTTTTCGACAGCAAACTATCTGCCGGTTGAAGTCGTTGAATTCGGGGGTGATGGCATAGAGCGTGGTCGTCTCAAGGTTCTCGAATACAAATTGAACGAGTTTCTGCCCGCCAGCTATTTTGATTACAAACCTCCCGCATCAGCTGCAATGGTGCCGATCACTGTCGTTATTGCCCAGAAAATCGAAGAGTCGGCAAACGTCATAGTTGATCGACTCAGAGAGGCAGCCGGCAAACTTACCGACAGTCTCTGGAATTGGAGTTTTTAAATGCCAGAATTCAGAAAAACACTTACCAGTCGTGAAATAGAAACCGGCATACTGACCTGGTCGGCCGGCGAAGATACGCAATTGCGTGCGGTGATCCCGGCTACTCTAGTTTTTGACCTGGTTTTTGACGGTCAGGAGTTCGCAAATCTGTCTGTAGAATGGGATAAACGCAATCTGTTTATCGGAGAACCTCTTTCTATGGCGGTATCTGATTCTGAACTGGTATTGACCGGGTCGCGCGAAAAAGGTGGTCAGGTCACCTGTCAGATATTTGCTCCCCAGGACAAGATGGTAATTCGCAAAAGACTCTCGCATCAGGAACACAACGGCCGCTATCTCAAGTGGTTTGCGCGAGAAGACGAGCTCTACAGCCGCCTGTTTTCGAGCCGTGAAAGCTTTGCAATCGAGGTTGCCGGCAAGCGGGCCAAGGGCCGAATTCCTGATTTCGATCGGCGTAAGCTGGTTGTGGGCGAACTTTTGCGAGGCTTTGCTCCGGGCGATGATCTGCTGATTCACTGGCATCACGCCAAAGACGAGTCGATTCTGGTAATTGAGCACGAAGACAACTCAAGCCGGCCTGATGGTTCTACCCCTCTTCGTGCCCTTGTCGCGAGACTGCTGTCGCGCCCTCTTGGTGAATTCAACGAAGGCGAAATCAAGGGACTGGTCGTTCTTCTCGAAGAAAACAAGAAGCTCTGGGAAAGAATTGCCAATTTTCAGGAAGAGAACCGTCGACTCAAGGAACAGGTCAACATGCTTGAATCGCTGTTCGAGCAGTTCACTTCGAACAGCTTTTTCAACTCGAAAAAAGAATTCGAGTCATGGGTCGCCGACCATTCATCGCTGTTCGAAAAAGGTATGCGGGTAATTCATCGTAATTATACGGTTACCCTGCAGGGCGGCAGAAAGCGACGCATCGATCTGCTTTGTCAAGATCGCAAGGGCGTTCTGGTTGCGGTTCAGTCTTTGTTCAGCCCCGATCCTGTGCAGGTCAGCGAAGCACTCGATCTTCTCGAATATTTGCGCGCCAACATTGAAGCTTTCGGCAGCGAACTCACCGAAGGGCAGTACAAGGCGGTAGGCATAAGAGGTATGATCATAGCGAACTACGAAAAAACCGATCTGGTTGAGCAGTGTCTGCAGAGGCAGGTCAAGCTCTGCCTCGTTAAAAGCGGCTGTCTGATAGATTCACTGGAGTAGAAGACAAGTTGAAAAACACAAATGATAACTGGCTGAACGATCTTAGAAGAGAGAGGCTGCAGAGTACATCGCGCAATCCCGGAGCGGCGGCGCTGATGTCGTTTTTTGTAATGGGTATGGGGCAGATTTATGCCGGCCACATCGATCGTGGCATAATGCTGATGGGCTTCCATTTTTCCGGTATCTTTGCCGCTTACAGTCTTTACAGCAACGGCATACTGTATGAAGCCCTTTTCCCTTATCTTGGCGCGCACCTGATTGTGATGTGCAGCTATGTAGTTTCGGTTTTTTTCATACTGTTATGGATTTATAACATCAAGGATGCATATTATCTTTCTTTGTTTGCCAGCTTCAGAGACTGGTTCGAAGTGGAGCGCGTTCTTCTTCCCCTGCTCAAGGAACAGCCGGGCAGCCTGTTAACGGGCCCCAGTGCTGCAATGCTTGCTGACAGCAGCGAAGATTATGACGAAGAGCCAGTTGCCGCCAGTCAGCCGGCTTTTGCCGGAGTGGTGGATAAGGTCGTCGATTCCGAACCCCCGACTCCTTCATCAGCCCCGGCAGCAGAAGTGTCTGCCGCAGTCGAAGATGCCGAAGAAGCTGATGTTCTCGAGTTTCGCGTCGATCGCAAAACTCAGCCAAAGAAGCTTGACAAAAGGCGTCAGGAAGAAAAATCAGAAACCGCACATGTGGTTTCCGGGCGTGATTTTGAAGCAATCAGTGCTTATGGCAGTTCGTGGCGACTTTATGCCGGTCTTGTCGTGATTTTTGTTCTGGTCGGGGTCTGGTTCAACAATCGTCAGGCTCAAAACGTTACCAGATCAGGTAATGATTCGACCCTGTTTGCAGTCTCAGCCGAAATGGGTAAAAATGCAGGTCCGGCGGTCGAATCTGTTGCGCCGTCTTCGACTCCGGTTGATATCACGGCCTCAACTGCAATCAGTCTGTTGCCGGTCGCAACTCCGGCAGGTAGCGAGCCACCGGTTACTGTCACTCAGCCGGCTGTCGAGTCAGTGCAGGTCTCTACGGCAATTCCAGACGAAACGCCTGCCGCTGCTGAAGCTGCTGTTTTGCCTGCGAAAGCCAGCGAACCGCCTTTCTTGAAGGGATTGGAACTGGTGCGCAACGGCAGCCTGAATGAGGCCGCCGCTATGTTTGAAGAAGACCTGCGAAGTGCCGAGCCTTCCGAAGACAGCTGGAAGGTCGTTCTCAATACTTTTTATCGAACTGACAACAAGGTTGCCTATGAGCTGAACTTGCGCCGCTATCTGAAAAAATACGGCAATGATTCTGCTGCCTGGTTCAATCTTGGCAAACTTCTGTATGATCGCAATGAACTGGTGCAGGCTTCTCAGGCTATCGCCAGCGGCCTCAAGGCTGATCCCGACAATGTGCGCGGCAATTTTCTTCTCGGTTCCATTTACAGCGATCTGAAGCTGCATGAAGACTCGGCAATATATCTTTCACGTGCAGTGAACATTGAGCCGCTGAACATCGAATTCAACCGGATGCTGGCGCGTTCGCTGGCTGCTGCCGGAAAGACACAGGACGCGGTCAAATATTATCAGCGTGTCAGCAGTCTGGCACCAGATGACAAAGAAGCTCGTCAGGCGATTGCTACCTCCCGCCCTGAAATGGCCATGGCTTTCAGCGCCGATGATACCGATGATAATCAGGTTCTGGTCGTCATGGGTAAAGCTGAATCAAGATTGATCGAGAAAAATCGCGAAGAATTGCCGGTGCAGCAGATGGGCAAAGTGCTTTATGAGAGTTCTGAAGTTGATGCCGGGCAGGATCTCGTCGAGGTTAAACCAGTAGAACAGCCTTCACCGCTGCCGGTAGAGAAAACTCCGACAGACCCGATAAATATGATTGCGCCGGCCGTTGCGCCGCCGGTTACGGTAGTCGAAAAAGCCGATGAGAAACCGGTTGTCGAAACGGCGCCCGAAAAGGTTGCAACGGTCGCGGCTGTCGAAGCCTCTGCCGTCAGCGAGCCTGAACCTGAAGTGAAGTCTGTTACCAAAGGGAGTGGCATTTCTGACCTTGAGGTTGCAAAAGCTGAACCGGAAGCTGATGCCTTACGCGATACTGAAGCGGTTTCTGCTCCTGTCCGGGCAAATTCTAAGAAACCGAGTCGAATTGAAGAATATCGTCAGCGTGGCTCTTATGAGTTTTCCCGGGGCAACTGGGAAGCCGCTCTGCCGCACTATCTGAATATTCTTAAAGAAAAGAAGGACGCCCAGACCTATGACATCGTCGGCCTGATTTTTGAAAAGCTGTCAATGAATCAGGATGCATTCGATGCTGTCGAACACGCCTATAAAATGGGCATGCGCGATTCTGCCACTCTCGCCAAACTTGGGCGACTGGCTGAAATTAACGGCGATTTTAAAAAGGGTGAATATTATCTGTTTCACGCCCTTCAGAAAATACCGCACCGAGTTGATCTTCGAATCAGATATGCCCGTTGTCTCGAAGCGAACGGTCGCGAAGAGATTGCTTTAAAGGAACTCGATAAAATTGTGCGTGCCAGTACCGACTCTTATGCTGTCAGACGGCGCGCCGAGCTCGAAATTCAAAAAATCAGAAACCGAAGACAGTAATAGCGAAAACAGGAACAGTCAATGCCAGAATCATCACAAGACGCACTAACCCATGAACTCGAGGTCTTTCGCAATTCTTTGCAGCAGATGCAGAAGCTGATCATCGAAGCGCAGGACCGGCAAAGCCGGCAGAGCAATCTGACGGCCAGCCTTGCTGATCTCGAAAATGTAATTATTTCGGCTTCAGCAACCATGCCGGCTCATGTCGCAGAAATGGCCAGAGCGGCATTCAAGAAGTTGCAGACGGCTCTTGGTGTTTACTCTCAGCCCGAAGACAATGAGCTGTTTCAGATTTCTTCACGTCTTAACGGCCAGGGTACTTCAATTTTACGGCGTGTGTCTGCGCTTCTGCACGTCATCAATTCACCGGCCAACGCCAACGGAATAATTCTGGCGCAGGAGGAAGAACGCAAGCGTATTTCGCGGGAAATTCACGATGGGCCGGCCCAGACGCTTGCCAGTCTGACCATGCGTATCGACTATTGTCTTGAACAGCCCGGTCTGCCAGCTCCTCTCGCTGAAGAATTGAAGGAACTCAAGGAGTCGGTAATTCGAAGCCTTAAGGATATCAGGCGATTTATCTTCGACCTGCGCCCGATGGCACTCGATGATCTTGGCCTGATTCCTACGCTGGAGCAGTTTATCAGCGGCTTCAAGAATCGCACCGGTGTTCCGGTCTACATCGACACTGATGGAGAACGATCTTTTCTCGGTGGTGACAAGGAGCTGGCGGTATTTCGTGTAATTCAGGAGGCTACGAGTAACGCACTGCGTCACTCTAATCCTGATTCTGTTCATATTTTTCTGAAGTTCGATCAACCCAGACAGAAGCTCTCTGTGGTCATAAAAGATGATGGCAGCGGGTTTGACGTTGCCGAAACCAGAAGAATTTATGCAAATTTGAAGAAGCTTGGCCTGATCAGCATGGAAGAACGAATCCGGCTGTCTGGCGGTGAATTCACCATCGTTTCTGACCCGGGTACTGGCACTGTAGTTTCCTTCTGGGTTCCGCTGGGATGAATGGGATAATGCTGTTGCCGAAAAGCCTTCAGGGAAAGTTTATTCTGATTTTTATAGCTCTGGTCATCGTGACCAACGGCCTTTTTGCCCTGGTGGCGTTTTCGCGCGAAAATATCTATACCGCAAAAGATGCAGTTGAAGCTGCTGTTTTCCTGGGCAGCATCATGCAACGACCTGGAGTGTCCTACTTTGATAACGGTAACCCTGAAACACTTGACCGGGTTTTTCGCTACCGCACCGGAATTTCGGCTAAACTTCAGGTTACTCTCTACGACGCCAACTGGTGGCGCCTGTGGGGTGATGAAGCCAGAATTCCTCCTGAAGGGTTTCCTGATATGAGTCTGGTAAGAGCTGGCGACATGCTCAATGGCAGCGGAATTATCGATCGTGAAATGCTTTTTCCACTCAGCAACAACGATCAGATCCTCGGAACTATCGGTATCGGCATTCCTCGCGCCGACCTGCTGCGTGTGCGCGATACCGGTGGCGAGCTTCTGTTGATGCTGGTTCTCGGTTCCATTATTGGTATCGCGGCCGCGGTGCTTCTGTCACGATCGCTTCTTGAGCAGCTTGAGCATCTTACAGACGGGATCGATGCTTTTGGCAGGGGGGATTATGCTGTTCAGGTCTCAATTTCAGGCGCTGGCGAAATCAAGGACCTCGCGGATTCCTTCAACAGTATGGCTCTTAAGGTGCAGGAAACTTTTCGTGAAAACCTTCAGCGTAATCGCGTAATCGATGAAAAACTCCAGGAACTCTGGGAAATCTATGAGTTAACGCGTAACATGAGTCTGAGTGTCGAGTTCAGTGTTATTCTCGAAAAGTTTCTCGAGAAAGCGCAGACGCTGTCTTTTAGCTGCAGCGGTCGTATCGTTCTGCAGAACAGATACAGCCAGAAGCTGGAATCAGCAGTTTCCAGCGAAGCTTCGCTGAAACTGGAGCATCTGGAAGTTTACGAAAACGCCCTGAACAACTGTTTTCTCGAAGGAACTCCAATAGAGGCGGCCACTGATGGCTGTTCGATGATTTTCGTGCCGTTGCTGACCGGCAGCCGCGTAAAAGGGGTTCTCTTTCTCTGCAAAAATGACAGTCATGGTTATTCTGAAGGCGTTCGCCGGTTTCTCGAGACTATCGCACCGGTTGCCGCCTCGCTGATCGAAAATGCCGCTCTTTACGAAGAACTGGCGAACTGGAATCAGCATATGCAGAATATTCTTGCCAGCATCAACTCAGGTTTGTTCGCAGTAGATCGCAAGACCAGCTTCATCATCAACAACGAACGTCTGCTCAGAATTACTGAATCCGATGCCTCGGGCACTGCCGAATTCAACCTGCGGGAATTCTGTGAAACCATCCCTGACCGGAAATTTGCTGATGTATTCAAACAGGCTGTTGAAAATTATGTTGACGGCATTTTTGCCGGAAAGCTTCAGGAACAAAGAGTCAGCATGGAGCTTGAGCTCAATACCAGATCGGGTCGGCGAATCGTTGAGCTGCTGCTGACGCCTCTTTATGCCAGTTCCGATATTCGTGGGGCGCTGGTCGTCCTTAATGACATCAGTGAACAGAAGAACCGTGAACAGCAGATGGTCGAGACCGAAAAATGGGCTGTTCTCGGGCGTCTGGCCGCTTCAGTGGCGCACGAAATCAGAAATCCGCTGGTTGCCATACAGAGTCTGGTAGAAATCATTGGTGAAGAAGTGCAGGGCGACCTCAAGGAGCATGCACGGGTTGTGCTGGGTGAAGTACACCGTCTCAATCGTGTCGTTGCTGAATTGCTCAGTATGGTTCGGCCAGAAATGGCGAATTTGCGCTCATGCGACCTCAAGGACATTATCAGTGAGCTTATGTTGCTGATACGGCACGAGGCTTCGCGCAGCGGCGTCAAAATTGTTGTCAACTTTCCTGAAACTCTTGGCAAGATCAGTATCGACGCTGAAAAAATCAAGCAGGCCATTCTGAACATCATTCTCAATGCAATTCAGGCGCTCAAGGACGGCGGGCAGATCGATATCAGTCTGACCGACTCGACCGACGCTCTTCAGATCTCGATTGCCAACAACGGTCCGGAAATTCCTGCGGAACTGCGCGAGAGAATTTTTGAGCCATTTTTTACGACAAAAGCCAGCGGTACAGGTCTTGGCCTGGCAATAACCCGCAAAATTGTCGAATTGCACGGAGGCCGGATGGAATTTGAGTCCGTCGCCGGTCTTACACTGTTCAGGATTATATTGCCGCACGGAGAAACCAATGGTCAGGCCAATAGTTAAAAAAGGAAAAAGACCTTCGATTCTGCTTGTTGACGACGAAGCATCGGTATTATACACACTCGAGGCTATTCTTAAGCCTGAGGGCTACCTGGTTGCCCGTGCCTCTTCGGCAGAAGAGGCTTATCAGCTGTTTCAGGCCGAATCGTTCGATCTTGTCATCACCGATCTTACAATGCCCGGCGAGTCAGGCATGACACTGCTCGAAAAGCTTATTGCTGCCCGTCCGGATATTCTTGTCATCATGATTACCGCCTATGGTTCAGAAGCGGTAGCTGTAGAGGCAATGAAGCGTGGTGCCTACGATTACATGCCCAAGCCGTTTTCGAATGACGAACTGCGTCTGACGGTTCGGCGGGCGCTCGAAAAAGTCTCGCTGCGCATCGAAAACCAGCAGCTCAGACAGCAGCTGCATCAGCGCGAAGGACTGGCTGCTCTGATCGGTTCGAGCGAATGTATGCAGAATATTTATGATCTGATCGAGCGTGTCGGCCCAAACGATGTTACGGTGTTGATCACCGGCGAGTCTGGCACTGGCAAAGAGCTGGTGGCCAACGCGATTCACAGCCACAGCATGCGTCGCACCAACCCCTTCGTCAGGGTGAACTGCGCAGCTTTGCCTGAAAATCTGATCGAAAGTGAGTTGTTCGGTTACGAACGCGGTGCGTTTACCGGCGCTGTAAACCGACGCCTCGGCAAGTTCGAGATTGCCGATTCGGGTACGATTTTTCTTGATGAAATCGGCGAAATGAGTATGGCGACTCAGACCAAGATTCTGCGAATTCTTCAGGAGCGCGAATTCGAAAGAATCGGTGGTAATCATACAATTCAGGTTGATACCAGAGTGATTGCCGCTACCAATAGGGATCTGGTAAAGGGAATCGCTGATGGAGTCTTTCGCGAAGACCTCTATTACCGGCTCAACGTCATAAATATTCACCTGCCGCCTTTGCGTGAGCGTCTTGGCGATATTCCTGCGCTGGTCGATTCTTTTGCCCGGCGATATGCAGACAAGCTGGGGCGCAAATTTGAAAGCTTTTCTGAAAGCTTCATGGGACGGCTTGTGCAATACAGCTGGCCCGGTAATGTGCGTGAACTGCAGAATCTTATCGAAAAAGTCATAATTCTTGAAGATGAGAACGTGTTTCAGAACGATTCAAGCCGCTTTGCCATGCGTTCGCGCCTTGAAAACGAGAAATTCATCGAAGATGGAATGATGGCGATGAAATACAAGGAAGCGAAAGATCTGCTGCTCAAATCGTTCGAACGCAAATATTTCGAAGGACTGCTGGAAAAGGCTGGCGGCAACATGTCAGAGGCGGCCAGAATAGCCGGCATGCATCGCAAAAATCTTTATCTTAAACTCAAAGAGCTGGGGATTGAATGATCATTGGCTTAGGGCTGGTGCGTCGGCGACTTTGAGATAGAAACTGCAGACGGTTCCCTGGTTTTCGTGAGATTCAATGTGAAGACTGGTGCCATGCCCGACAAGAATTTTTTCGCAAATTGCGAGACCAAGGCCTAGGCCGCTGGTCGGGCGGGTATCTGATTTAACTATCTGATAAAACGGTGTTTTGATCATTTCGAGTTTGTCGGCAGGTATTCCGCAGCCGCTGTCAACTACCTTAACTTTGATCAATTGTGGCGAATGCCGCTCTATTTCGACACTTACCGATGATCCTTTGGCAGAGAACTTTATCGAGTTTTCGATGAGATTGCACAGCACCCGATGCATAAGTTCGGGATCAAAAATGACGGCCGGCAGATCTTTTTCGAAACTGATCTGTAGCGTTATACTGCGGTTTTCAGCGATCGGTCGCATCGAATCGACTGTCTCAGTTACTCGCGGTGGCAGCTTCTGATGAACCAGATCGAACATCAGCTTGCCCGCCTCCATTCTGGCAAAATTCAGCATAGACGAAATCATCGAGTTAAGATGAGATGTATTTTTAAGTGAGACCTGCAGGGCTTTGGCCTGCTTTTCTGTCAACGGCCCCATCTTTTCGCTGGCGATAAGGTCGAGATAGCCTTTTATCGATACCAGAGGCGTTTTGAGTTCGTGGCTGAGAGTCGCCAGAAATTCTGATTTCAGGCGGTCAACCTCTTCAAGTTTCTTCAGACTGTTTTCTTTTTCGGCGATTCGCGCGGCCAGGTCTTTGGCTACGCTCGCGGTATATTTGTTGTCTACGGCAGTCAGAGTTATGAAAGGCTCAACCTTTTGCAGACTGTCGAAATACCTGAACAAAATAACATAGCTTTCGGCTTCGTTATTGTCGTTGTTGAATTCGATATTTATCAGCAGCGGGTTTGATGGCAGAGTTCCGTTAGTTTGAAGACTTTCGAGAATTCTTTTTCCTTCCAGGCTTTGCCACAGCTTCTTGACCGCTGAGATAGACTCAATGTTCTGCCCGTTGCCAGCGAAAATGTCCTGAAAACTTTGGTTGGTCAGAATTATTTTCAGCTTGCGGTCAAATATCGCTACAGGCAGCATTGACTCTTCAAAAAGAGCATTGGTGAATATCTGCGTGTCGTGAACGTGGTTGCCGGATGCTGTCGGCTTTTTGCGGGCGGTTATGGCGATTATAAGAATGAACAGCGCCAGTGAAACTAACAGGCCGTACATCAATTCTGCTCCTGAATGTCCTGTTGCGGCGGTTCTGGCGGCCTGCTTTCGCTGGCTGCTTCGTTTCTGCCGGTTTCCCGGTAAAATTGTCTGAGGCTTTCGAAACGCTCATTCTTCAGACTCTTCCATTCCTGTGGGCACTGACTCCAGGCAAGTTCCAGCAGTTCCTGGGCTTCGGCAAGCTTTCCCTGTTTCCAGTAAAGGCTGCCAAGACTGTGGGCAACCATCAGCAGATCGGCAAGAGGTGGCGGTTCACTGCGTTTTATATTCTGATATGCGCTTTCAAGAAGATTTGCCGCTCGATCCAGATCCTGATTCAGGGTGGCGAGAGTGTAGCCGACAGCATTCATCAGACGGGTGTTGTTCGGCGCTTTTTCGAGAGCCTTTTCAAACAGTTCCAGCGCCTCTTCGTATTTCTGGCTTCGCGAAAGCACCATACCATGCAGATATATATAATCGACGTTCTCTTTGAGCTCGCTTTTGATCTGCAGCAGATATTCCTGGCATTTGTCGTAACTGCCGCGGTTTGCCAGCAGGGCTGCAAGATTGAGTCTGATCTGATCGGCTGCCGCCCGCTCGTTTATGTCAGGCGGAACCAGCAGGAGTCCTTCTTCAAAAATTTTCTCGGCTTCGGTCTGCTTTCCTTCCATAAGCAGAATGCGGCCCAGAAGATCGTATGTCCTTGGTGACTGGCTCCAATGAAGACTTTTCAGGGCGTATTTGTGGGCCTCAAGTATCTGTCTGCGCTCAAAAAGAATTCTGGCGAGTTCGAAGTTGGTATTGTAAACATTGGGCACGATAGAGTCCAGTCGTTTCAGAATATCCTGGGTTTCGTCGAGTCTGTTCTGCTGCTCAAGCGCTAACGCCAGCCCATAATGGGCTTTCAGCGACTGTGGATTTGCCTGAATGGCCGCTTCAAAAGCGGTCTGACTTTCTGGGTAGCGCTGTTCTGCGAGCGAATTTTCACCAAGTTCAAGGTTTACCTGTTCTCTGTGGTAGGCTATCTGGAAATTGTAGGCGGTGAACACATACAGGGCTGGCAGACAGATAAAAACGAGCGACAGAAAAGAAAAACGCCGTTTCCATGCGATGTCGCGCAGGCAGACTGAAAAGTGCAGACTGAAGAGAAGGGTGGCAAAAGCTGTCAGCGGCAGAATCGAAACACTGTTGTTGAAAAGGCCGTTAAATGCAAAGGTCAGCAGGGCTGCCAGTGTCGTTTTGGCTAGGTTCGCCGGCGCCGCTGTTGCATTGGTTGTCATGTTGATAAAAAGATTATGTAACCCGAATGCGATTATGGCGACCGGGTATGAATAAATCAGAGCACCGGCTCCGATCAAACCGGTGCAATAGCATAAAGGCGCGACCACTGCCACGAGAACTACCGACTTCCATGAGAGATTGTCGTCGGCACAGGAAGAGCTCGCATTATTTTCAAGCTGCTGGCTTTTAAAACGCCGCCAGGTACCGCAGCCATAAACTACTGCCAGTATGCTGCAGATGGCAAAAAGACCGGCAAAACCAATTTCAGCGAGCATTGTCACCGGCCACGAATGTGGGTCGTCGTTGTATGGCTTGAGGCCCATAGCTGAGCCGGTGGGTGGTCGCTGCAGCGGCATAAGATAAGGCGTTGCTCCCGGGCCCATGCCAAGCAGCGGGTTTGCCATGAAAATCTCGTAGCCCATCTGCCAGTTGATGATTCTGGTGATGACGGGAAAGTCTCGATAGGCGAAATTTCCTGAGGTTTCCCAGGGATAGGTGGAAGTTGCATAATAGACCAGGCCATGCGCACCGGTCAGGATGAGAGCGAGCAAAAGCCCGGAAACGAACGACGAACGGCGTAGCAGGCGCCCGGGACGGACTTCCCAGAAGTTGCAGGTTAACAGGAATATGCCGAACAGCATGGTAACTATGCCGCCAACTCGACCGCTCATGACAACTGCCAGAATTTGAACAGCGCTCATCGTCAGAAAAAGAAACCGGGTCGACCTTTTCCGATAAGACTGGTTCAGCGACAGCCCAAGGCTGATGATGACCGTCATTGCCAGAAAGGCTGAATAGAAGTTAGGGTTAGAGAGCGTTCCAACCATGCGGTAGCTGGATGCCCAGTTGATCACGTCCAGCCCGAAATACTGAAAAAGACCATAAATGGCCATGAGAAATCCACTTAATGCTGCCATTGACGCGATGTTCAGGTTGTCGGCCTGATGACGGCCAAGTCTGAGAAATCCGGCAAGAACCATCAGGCTCAGCCAGGTCAGCGCGGTGCGCAGGCTCACAATAAAGTTCGACATCAGGGTGGTAGCGGTGATAATGGCAAAGAGCAGCAGAAAAGCCCTGACAAAAGGAACCTGATACTGGCGGGGTCTGAAAAACAGAAATATTACCGACAACAGACATATGGCAACTGCAGTTGCTGCATAGATCACCCAGCCCTGAAACAGAAAGGGGTCATCGGAACCTGTGGTAATCAGCCAGGGAATGCTTACAAGGCAGGCTGAGACAGTGATCCCGCTGATTCTGAGCAGATTGTTCAGTGATGCTGGCAGCATGTTAATCTGAATAGAGCAGCGTTAATGGGATTTCGAGTCTGTCGCCATGCTTCAGCGCAAGTCGTTCGATACTGCCGGCCTTCAATTCGAGAGCATACTGTGCCGGTAACTCGGAAACATAGTGTGCCAGACTTCTCTCGGGAAGGCCGTAGCCGGGTTGCATGTCTTTGATCCAGCCGTTGATTTCAAGGTTTTCTGTAAAAAATACAAGATCGAGCGGGATTCGGGTGTTTTTCATCCAGAAAGACATTATCTGTGGCGCTTCATAAATAAAAAGCATGCCCTGGTTCTCGGCGATCGAATCGACATACATCAGACCTTTGGCTTTCTCTGGATAAGTGCGGGCGAGCCAGATCGTCAGACGATGCCCTGCCAGAGTAGCTTCAGCTGCCTGCAATGTCTGAGCTGAGTCGGCAGATGGTGATTCGGCGTGAACGTCGCTGCGGCAGGCTGCCAGACATACCGTCAAAAAAAGCAGGGCAGCGATGCCGGCTTTGCAGAAATTGTCATTTAATCGAGCATTCAGTTTCACTGTAATCCGAGTTTAACGTTAATTTTATCGAGTGCGCGTTCGATCTCTTCAGAAGTATCGAGGTGCAGCAGGGGTTCTATGAGCTTTTCCATTTCGGCAGCCGATACGTTGCGCACAATCTGCTTTACGGCAGGTATCAAAATCGAGTTCATCGAGAGTTCACGCAGGCCCAGACCGAGAAGCAGAACTGTGTAGCGGATGTCACCGGCTATCTCGCCGCAAAGGCTGACTCTGATGTTGTGCTGGCGGGCAACCTTTACCACATGCGCTATCAGCTGAATGACCGCAGGATTTGCCGGCTGATACAGATGAGAAACCTTTGAATTGGTGCGATCTACAGCCAATGTGTATTGAACCAGGTCGTTGCTGCCTATAGCAAAAAAATCGACTTCTTTGGCAAATCTGTCTGCCAGCAGAGCTACCGAAGGTATCTCGACCATGATGCCGATTTTCAGATTTTCGGGGTTTGGTTCGTTGGCTCTGATCAGATCTTCGTGCGCCTGATTGAGCAGTTGCTTGATCTTGCGAAGTTCTTCGATATTAGAAATCATCGGAAAAAGTATGCCGACCTGGCCGGGCTTTGCCAGAGCGGCTGCCCTTAGAATCGCACGAATCTGAGTGGTGAAGACTTCCTGGCAGTCGAGGGCCATTCTTACCGCCCGCCAGCCAAGTTCCGGATTCCTTTCGAGCGCATTGCCCATCAGGTGCGAAATTTTATCGCCGCCGATATCGATGGTTCTGATGGTTATGCTGGCCCCGTTGACCTTGCCGATGACTTCTGAATAAGCCTGAAATAACTCATTCTCGGTTGGGAAAGAGCGGCGGGTCAGATAGGCGAATTCCGTGCGATAAAGCCCGATACCGTCTGCCCGGTTGGCATTTACCGCATCGAGGTCACTTAACTGCCCGATATTGGCTTTTAGAGATACCTGAACTCCGTCAGTCGTGACCGAGGGTTCTGACAGACTGGCAAGAACCTTCTGCTGGCGTTGCCGATAACTTTCGAGTTCGCCGGTATATCTGAGGCGCAGGCTTTCATCGGGATTCAAGATGATCTGGCCGCTGCTGCCGTCGATGATTGCAAAATTTCCACTGTGCGCTTTCTGCATCAGATCCTTGACCTGTATCAGCGCCGGAATTCCCAGTGAGCGTGCAAGAATAGAAGCATGCGATGTCGGCGTGCCTTCTTCGATCGCAATGCCGCGAATGCGACCGGGATTGAAACCAACGATCTCTGACGGCGTGAGGTCTTCGGCCACGATGATAATGCCGTCTTCAAATTGTTTGTTGATATTCGAAGATGATTTGCGTTTTCGGCAGTTTTTGAGAATACGTTTGCCGACATCCATGATGTCGATAGCCTTACCCTGAAACTGCGGGTCAGGCAGGTTTCTGAAAAAATTGCTGTAATCTTTGATTACACTGCCGACCACCGACTGTACGTCATGCATCTGCTCCCGGATTCTTTTGCTGACTTCTTTTTGCAGGTCCGGGTCGTCAATCAGCGTCAGATGCGCCTGAAAAATGTTGGAAATTTCGAGACTGCTTTTGATCTGTGGCAATTCGAGCAGCTGGCTGATTTCACTGCGCGAGATCTCGATGGCATTCTTGAAGCGCTCTATTTCTGCTTCGGTTTCGCTGGCGGGAATTGTACTGCTCTCAATGTTCTCAAGCTGAATGTGCCTGAGACAATAAATCTGCCCCAGTGCATAGCCAGGGGAAATTGCCAGCCCTTTTAACATGAAAAAACCTTGAATTCAAAGTTACGACATCATATCATGATCTGATGTCAGCCGCAAGTTTTTTTAGTTATACATCGCCGATTCACAGCACGTTTCAAGCACTGGAGGTAGTATGAGAATTCTGGTCTGTAATGATGATGGAATAAATGCACCCGGTATCACCGCTCTTGCCGCCGAACTCTGCGGCCTGGGCCAGGTCGTCGTAGTCGCGCCTGATTCAGAGAGAAGCGCCGCCAGCAATTCGCTGACTCTTGCGCATCCGTTGCGGGTTCGCGAAATTTCTTTTCCGGCGCCGGTAGAAAAGGCCTATGCAGTTTCAGGCACGCCGGCAGACTGTGCTAAAATAGGTCTTTCCACTCTTCTTCCGGAAAAACCTGATATCGTCGTTTCTGGCATCAACTGCGGGCCTAACATGTGTGTCGATATTTTTTATTCTGGAACGGTCGCAGCCGCTTTTGAGGGCGCTTTTCGAGGAATTCTGTCGGCAGCGGTATCGCTCGACAGTTATTCACCGCGGGCTGACTTTTCGGTGGCGGCCAGGTGGGCGGTGCGCTGTATCAAAACACTGGTTGAGGCTAAGGTTGAGCCGGCCAGAGTTTACAATATAAATGTGCCCTGTCTGCCAGACGCCGAAATTCGTGGCTGCAAGCTCACCAGAACGGGTACAATAGATTATCGCGAAGAATACGATCATCGACATGATCCTTACGGAAGGTCGTATTACTGGCTTAAGGGGAATCCCGAAATCATCGATCGTAGCCCGGAATGCGATATTGTGACAGTCAAGGCTGGATATGTTTCTATTACACCACTCAGGCCAGATCTGACTGATATGACAATTTATGCTGCCCTCGATGGAAAAATGACTTTTACGGACCGATGATTGCTGATTTTGACTGGAATAAGTTTCGTCAGGCCATGTCGGCTTCGGTTCTCTTTCGTAACCACATAATCAGCTGGACTCGTGAGACGGCCTCAACCAGCGATGATCTCAAACAAGGTTGGGCTGCAGCAGAAGTCGCTCAGCAGATCAGAATTGCCGATTATCAGACTGCCGGCAGGGGGCAGCACGGCCGACAATGGCACGCGCTGCCAGGGCAGGCGCTGCTGTTTTCATTTTCGCTGACAGACTCGCAGAATCGTTTTCCTTTGTCGCTGATTGCCGGACTCGCAGTGTATCGCGCCTTGTTTCAACTGGCTTCGCACGACAGGTCAGGATTGTGGCTGAAATGGCCAAATGACGTATGGTTTAACCATTGTAAACTCGCCGGAATTCTCTGTGAAGGCTGCTTGATCAAAAACCGTCAGCACTGGATTGTTGGTATCGGTATCAATTTATTACCATTGTCTCAATCAAATGTAGAAGCAGCAAGCTTTTCAGAACTATCCGACTGCCATGACCCTCAGAAGATTCTCTGTGAATTCTTTGCAGTCTTTGAAGACCTTTTGTCGGCTGACGCCGAAATACTGGCTAAAAGCTGGTCGCTGGCCGCTTCTCTTTTCTGGCAGACCAGGTTTTTGTTTGCTGGTATTGGTGAACCTGATTTTATCGGCTTGCCTGAAGCTGTCGATGCAGATGGCGCTTTGCTGGTCATAGATGATTCAGATAAAAAAAGCCGCCGACTTTTGTCGGCGACTCTCAAGCCCTTGTTTTAAGTTTTACTTCTTGACTACAGGCGTTTTAACGCGGTAGCTGAATGGTTTTCCGCCAGATTTTCCTGAAACCTGAATGTAAGAATCAGTTGAAGCGTTTTTAAAGCTGTAGGCAAATGCTTCGCCCATAGTTCTCAGGTTGCCACCGAATTCTTCGCCGCCATCGGCCATTTTGATGTTAACGCTGTCGAATTCGACCTGTTTGCCGAGAACTATGTTGAAGATGATTTCGCTTTCGGCCGGAAGAGTCGTAGCAGTCTGTACCGGTTCTTCGGTAAAGTCGAACGACTGATAGATCTTATGAGCCTCAGAGCGTAATCCGACCGAGAGAATGAAGTTGTCTTCTTCTACTGGCGGCTCTTCTTCCTCTTCGCCGGTTGCTGCGGCAGCGCCAGAAGAGCTTTGTGCCTGGTTTTTGGCAGATGAAGAAACTCCATGGGCAGAAGCGTATTCGTCATAATGTTCGCCACTGGCATTGGCTCTGTCGCCGGCGGTTTCATCATCGTCGTCATAATTTCCTGACTGGTCGCCACCAGAGTAAGATGATGAGCCTGCGCCGTCGTCATTTATTCCGTCTTGTCCGTTGTTGGATGTGTAGCCAGAGCCTTCACCAGTAGCGTATTCGCTTCCATCATCGGCTCCGTAGTTGTTGCTATCATCAGATGAGCTGCCTTCGTCTGAACCTGTTGTGTCGCTCTGTGAGCTGCCATCGCGTCTGGCGCCGGCGGCAGAATTGCCGCTGTTGGCATAGCTGCCGGTAGATTCACTGCTCTGACCGTTGCCTTCCTGGCCGGCGTAGGTAGAGTTGTCACTGCCCGTATTACTTGTAGAGCCGGATTCGGATTGGCCAGAAGAGGAATTTCCGCTCTCAGATGATCCGTGCTGTGCAGAAGATCCGCTCTGCGAATAGGAACTGCCATCTGAGCTGTCGCTTGAATCACTGCTGCCGGCTGCGCCTTCAGAATTCTCAGAAGATGTGCCTGAAGATCCGCTGCTGCCGCCAGATGCTTCGGAACCAGCTGTTGCTGCTGAGGCCGATGAGCCGGAGCCTGAGCCTGAGCCTGAACCTGATCCTGATCCTGAACCTTCCTGGCCAGATGCTGATGAATCATCGCCAGGATTTGAATAAAGGTCTGAAAGGTCTACCTGTTGTGACTGGCTCTGGCTCGAATGTGAGTAGCCACCCATGCTGCCGGATGAAGATGTCGATGAACTTGAAGAACTCGATGAGCTCATGCTCGATGATGAAGATCCGTCTGAAGCTTTTGTGCCGCGCTGATTGTCGATCGTGCGGCTGTCAAATTCTACTTTGGTGACTGGTATTTTAACCTGCATCAGCTTTTTTTTCGGATTGCCCGGTTTATCCTTGTCGGTGACGTAAACATTGGCAGAGTAGGCTCCGTCGGATGGTACCCTGAACATGTGGCGATAATTGCCCATTCTTGATGCTGCAACGGGATCGCGTTCGCCTTCTTCGTCTACGATAACCAGAGATACGTCTTCCGGATTGACATCATCAGAGACTTCTACCGCTATTTTTACGCGGGTATCTTCTGGAATTCTGAATTTTTCGAGATCGTAATCGCTGGCACTTTCATTATCAGTGTTGCTGGCAAAGATCTCTTCACTGAAATCGGTTGGATGCTGAATTACAAGACGAACTTTGGGAGGAGGCAGATTGGCTGGAGCCGGGTCGATGCCGGGCGACGTTGGGGCGGCAGCTGTCTGGTTGTCTTTGCCGGGTGTGGCTGGTGTCGCGGGGCTTGCCGGTGCTGAAGAGCCGCTGCTACCCGGACCAGTCGAAGAAGAGGGTGAACTGGCAGCCGTGTCAGGCTCTTTGCTGCTGCCGGGAGTGCTGCTTGAACCGGATGAGGGCTGAGTATCAGGAACTTTTGCAACCTGGGCCGGTTCTGGTTCGTTGCTGGTGGTGGTCGGTTCATTGGCCGGAGTTGCTGGCTTGTCGGGAGTCTTAGCTGTTGCTGTGGTTGTTTTGGCGTCATCGCCCTCTGCGGCCGGAGTCGGCGTAGTCTTGGCCGGCTTTTCCTTTTTCTTTCCGGTGCCAAAATCAGCTTCGTTGTATGAATCAGATAATACATATTTGCCGCCAACGTATTTGACGCTCCATTGATAACCGGCACCGCCACCGGCAAAACCGGTTGAATTAGGGCCGGCGGTGTTGATCATGGTATTTTTAAGGTTGTTGACGCTTGAATTGACTGCATCTTCCATGCTGTCAGCGGCATCGTTGTCTGAGCTTCTCTGCCCGTCGCTGCTTCCGGTGACCTTGGTGATATCGGGGCTCGAGCCGTCTGCTCCAAGGTCTTTCTGTTGCTGTTCCCATTCTTCCTGGATGTTTTTCATGTGCTCATCCATTTTTTGCTGGTATTCCTGGGCGCGTCTTTGAGCAGCAGCCTCTGCTTCTTTAAAAGATTCAAATTCAAGGTCTGCGGCATTTGCAGGATAATATGCCGCCAGCACCATCACGATCATAAATAGAAACAGCTTGAAATTTTTCATATTCGACTCCCTTGCACCTCACCAGTATAAACCTTTGTACTAATCATAGAGCATAATTCAAAAAAATGACAGCCCTGTCTGAGTCAGGATGCGGGCAGACTTGCTGCTCAGAATTTCGCAAACATGCATCAGAACAAAATCTATTGAACTAAAATTTCTTTTCCTATACATTAATACGCATAGTCGTGAAGTTTTGTTTCTGTAGAATTTATGTACCCCATATTATTGTATGTCAGGAGATCGAAGCGATGGCACAGGAATCTAAATTGATTTCTTGCAGAGTTTGCGGCCTTATAATGGTCAAACTGGCGCGAGACGTGTGTCCCAAATGCTTCCAGGAAGAGGAACAGCTGTTTCAGAAAGTTAAAAATTTCCTGAAAGCCAACCCCGGTGCGACGTTAGAGGAAGTGGCCAAACACGCTTCCTGTGATATTGAGCATGTAGAAGCGCTTATTCGTTCCGGGCGCCTGGAAAGAGCCGGTGTTAAAAGAGTGGCCCATCCATGCCAGCTTTGTCAGGCAACCATTTATGATGGCGTAGTTTGTGCCGAGTGCAAAAAAACGTTGAAAGAACAGGTTAAAAATCTCAGAGACATTTCCAGGCCTGAGAAGAAGTAGACTCGTCATACTGCCTTATGACTTGTGCCAGTAGTTTGTCGTCTTAATGCCGCCGGGTATCTGTTTTAAAATTAATGTCGGTATACAGATTGTTGCATTGCCTCTGACTCTGTGCTAGACTTTCTTGGTTTAGAAACCCGGCATGCGTAAGATGGGCTATTCCTCTTGCCGCATGACAGGTGGCTTTTGTGGGGCGGTGGTCAGCCGAAGGCTGCGACTGCAGGCTTTTTATCAGCGCGGATGTCTGGTTTGCCAGATTGTGTGCTGTTTTTGGGAGAGTGCCTGAAACGTTATTCTGTATTGATTTTAGGGAGACGGTATGAATCTAGAAAGCAATGGGGAGATCAGTAACGAATTTTTCAAAAAATTGAATCAGCAGATTGTTCAGAAGGACAATCTGATCAAGTTGCTGCAGCTCCAGATCAGAAATCTCAAAACACAGCTGGAATCAGGTGGCACAGGCGGTGAAGGCGCCGAAGAGCTTAAACGAGCTCTCGAAGAAAAGTCTGAAGAAGCTGATCGTCTGCTCTCTGAACTCAATAGTCAGAAAGAGCAGTTCGCTAGCCTTGAACAGCAGAAGAACGATCAGATTAAAACCCTGAGTCAGCTGCTCGAAGAACAGCAGGGCAGTGCTTCAGCTGAAGTTATCGAAGATCCTCGGGTCAATGAACTGGAAACTCTTGTCTCCAGCCTTCGTGAAGAACTCGAAGCTGAGAAGCAGGCACGCTTGATTGCCGAAGCTTCTTCAGGAGCCGCAGGTTCAGACGATTCTGCTGCATTGAAACAGGAAATTGAACAGCTGCGCGCTGAACTGGCTTCAGCGTCCGGAAGCAGTGCCGAGATAGATAGTCTGAAACAGGCCGTTGAAGTCGCCCGCGCCGAACTCGAACAGTCTAACGCTGCCATGCAGCAGATGTCTACGCAACTGCAGACATCGGGCGCGTCAGAAGCTTCATCGGGCGAGATTATCTCGTATCAGAATAAAATTCAGGAACTCGAGCAGGATGTAGTGAATCTCAAAAATCTGCTCGCTGAGCGGGCTGAGGTTGATGGCGGTGGAGTTACCGTCGATCAGCTCGAACTTGAGCAGCTGCGGGCGCGTGTTGCCGAACTCGAGGCCGCTGCGTCTCAGCCTGGTATCAACATCGACGAAGTCGACCGCCTGCGCCAGGAGAGTTCACAGCTGGCTGAAGCCAGGCAAAAACTGGCAAAGCTGCAGCAGGAAGCAGATTCTTTTACCGAAACAGCCATGAAAGTTACTGTGCTTGAGTCCGATTGCGCACAGCTGAATGAAAAGCTGGCTGCGCTCGAACTTGAGCGTGAAAAACTTGCCGCCGAAAATGAAACTTTAAAAGCAGGCGCCAGTGAAGCTCCGGCCGAGGATGTCGGTGCCTATAAACTTGAAATCGTGAAGTTGCGCGAAACCTTGCAACAGCGCGAAGATGAGCTGGCCAGACTGCGTGTCTCGCTTGAATCGAGACAGGATGAAAGCATGAATGATCCGGCTATCCGTGAGGAAGTTGAACAACTGACCCAGCAGGTAGCCGATCAGATGCTCTCCATACAGAATTTTGAAGGTGTTTTGAGCAAAACCCGTGAACAGCTAGAAGCCAAAACTCTCGAAGTCGAAAATCTCAAGGCAAGACTCGGTGGTAATGAGGTGCCGATCGCCGAGAAAGCCATCAAGGTCGAAGGCGACAACGACATAGTGTCAAGCTTTATCGACTTTTTCGATGGCCTCGACTCGGTTATTGCCAAGAACCCCGTGCCTGAACTTCAGATGCTGCATCAGAAACTGCTAGATCGTTTGATCATACCAAACCAGATCAGCTACATGCCGGTAATCGCTGAAGAATACGATTCTCAGAAGCATTATGCTACAGACTACTTCCGGTCTGATAAATTTCCTGAGCGTTGTATCGTATTCGAAGTCGAAAAGGGCTATCTCAAAGGCGACGCAGTTATTAAAAAGTCCAAGGTCTGGGTGGTGCAGAATCTTTATGACTGCAATGCATGCCATGCTACCCAGAGCAACCCGGACAGCCGCTTTTGTCACATGTGCGGCTCTAAAATTACTGCTCCCAACGGACTGCCAGTCGACAGTCTGCCCGAATTCGAGCCGACACCGATTACCTATCAGCGCTTTGCTGACAGCATGTTGCGCCATGGAGATACCGACAAGGCCAGAGAATATCTGATGGCCGGTCTCGATCTTGACGGCAATTTCGCGCCGATCATGACAAGACTCGCCGATATTCTCGCGCATGAGTCGAAGTTCGAAGAAGCGCTCGAACTGCTGCAGAAGGCGAATACAATCAAGCCCGATGTCAAGACCAGAGAAATGATACAGGCCATTGAAACCAAGCTGAATATCTTCAAACAGGCGCAAAGCCTCAAGCTTGCCCCGGAAGAATTTGAAAAGCTGCTGAACCTGATTCAAAAGTAACACTCACCACAACAGGAACCAATTATGTCACAGAATTCCAGTTCTGAAGCTCTTCCCAAGGCTTATGATCCCGCGATAGTAGAAAATTCGATCTATCAGAAATGGGAAAACAGCCGTTGTTTCGCCGCCAACCCCGATAGTAACCGCGAAAAATACTGCATCGTCATTCCGCCACCCAATGTTACGGGCATGCTGACCATGGGGCATGTTCTCAACAACACGCTGCAGGATATTCTTATCCGTCACCAGCGCATGCTTGGCCGCGAAACCCTCTGGCTGCCCGGCACAGACCATGCCGGCATTGCCACTCAGAACGTCGTCGAAAAAGCACTTGCCAAAGAAAAACTGTCTCGCCACGATCTCGGCCGCGAAAAGTTTCTCGACCGCGTCTGGAGCTGGAAAGAAAAATACGGCGGCATAATTCTCAGTCAGCTCAAGAAACTCGGCTGCTCATGCGACTGGGAGCGCGAGCGCTTCACCATGGATGCAGGACTCAGCGATGCGGTGCAGCGCAGCTTTGTCAAACTTTATCAGGATGGCCTTATCTACAAGGGCAAATACATCATCAACTGGTGTCCGCGCTGTCGAACCGCTCTGTCAGACGAAGAAAAGATTCCCGAAGACACCAATGGCAGTCTCTGGTATATCAGATACCCGCGCAAAGACGGCAAGGGCCACGTTGTCGTAGCCACCACCCGACCCGAAACCATGCTCGGCGATGTTGCCGTAGCGGTTAACCCGCATGACGAGCGCTATGCCGACCTCATCGGCAAGACTCTGATTCTGCCATTCGTAAATCGTGAAATACCTGTTCTTGTCGATGATTTCGTCGACAAGGCATTCGGTACCGGCGCTGTCAAAATAACCCCGGCACACGATCCCAATGATTTTGAAATGGGTCGTCGCCATAACCTCGATCAGGTCATCGTAATGGACGAGGGTGGGGTGATGAATGAGCTGGCCGGTAAGTTCAAGGGCATGGATCGCTTTGCTGCGCGCCAGGCAATTGTCGAAGAGCTGCAGGAACTTGGCCTGCTCGAAAAAATCGAAGATCATCAGCTTGCTGTCGGTCACTGCGAACGTTGCAAAACCGTAATCGAGCCCTATCTCTCCGATCAGTGGTTCGTTAAAATGAAACCTCTGGCCGAAAAGGCTATTGAAGCGGTTAAGAACGGCAAACTGCGCTTTACGCCAAACCGCTGGGTTGGTGTCTACCTGCACTGGATGGAAAACATTCGTGACTGGTGCATCAGTCGCCAGCTCTGGTGGGGCCATCGCATACCTGCTTATACCTGTGGCTCATGTCGGCATGTAATGGTTGCCGCGGATTGCCCTGACAAATGCGATAAATGTGGCGCCGCGCAGGGAATCACTCAGGATGAAGATGTTCTCGATACCTGGTTTTCATCGTGGCTCTGGCCCTTTTCGACCATGGGCTGGCCCGAACAGACCGAAACTCTGCGCCGCTTCTATCCGACCGATACTCTGGTTACCGGCCCCGACATCATCTTCTTCTGGGTCGCCAGAATGGTCATGGCCGGCTACTATTTCGTCGGTGAATGCCCGTTCCATGATGTTTATTTCACCAGTATCGTCAGAGATATGAAGGGTAGAAAGATGAGCAAGTCGCTTGGAAATTCGCCCGACCCGCTTGAGATCATCGGCAAATATGGCGCTGATGCGCTTCGCTATACCGTAATTTCGCTGGCCCCGGTTGGCCAGGATATCAGGTTCGCCGAAAACAAGGTCGAAATCGGCCGCAACTTCGCCAACAAACTCTGGAACGCATCACGCTTCGTCATGATGAATCTTGAGGGTGTCAGTTGCTCGATAAAGGCCGGTCTGCCTGACGCTTCGCGCCTCAGCCCGATTGACAACTGGATCGTTTCGCGCATGAACTACGCGATCGACCAGGTCAGCGCCAACCTCGCCGAAGGCCAGTTCCGCTTCAACGACGCGCTCAAGGTTGCCTACGAATTCATCTGGAACGACTTCTGTGACTGGTATATCGAAATGTGCAAACCAGTGCTTTTCGGCAAAGATGCCGAACGCAAAGCCCTGACCATGCAGGTTCTCGTCAGCTGCCTCGACGGCGCTCTCCGTATTTTGCACCCGTTCATGCCCTTCGTTACCGAAGAAATCTGGCAGAAACTGCCGGGAAGCGAAGGCTTCCTCATGCAGGCCGCTTTCCCGGTGGCAGATGCGGCCAGAGTCAATGTTCCGCTCGAACAGGAAGTCGGCGAACTGATGGAGGCTGTGCGCGTAATCCGCAATCTGCGCGCTTCCGCCAATATTTCACCGGCCAAAAAAATTACTGTCAGAGTGGTTAAAAACGATAAAACCAGCGAAGCTTTTATCAATCATGCCGACATGATTCGCTCGCTCGCCGGCGTAGAAAGCTTGACTCTGGTCGATGGCAAGCCTTCCGGGCATCTGGTTGGTCTGATGGGTGCCTGCGAAGTATGTCTCGATCTCGCCGGTCTGATCGACGTTCCGGTCGAACTTGCCCGCGTCGATAACGAACTCGGCAAAATCGAAAAAGAAATGGCCAAAATCTCGGTCAAGCTCGAAAATGCTGATTTTGTCAGCAAAGCGCCGGCCGAAGTGGTCGATAAGATCCGCGAGGGCATCGATGCTTATCAGCAGCAGATCGCCAAACTCAAGGAATACCAGAAAGAACTCAGGAGCATCTGAAAGTGAAATTCAGCGCAACCCCCCAGGAACAGCTCGAAATCGTGGCAACCGGTGCGGCTGATATTGTCTCACGTGACGAACTGCTCAAAAAATTCGAAAAATCTTACTCTACCGGCAAGCCGCTGGTAGTCAAGTTCGGCGCCGATCCTTCCGCGCCCGACATTCATCTCGGTCACACCGTGGTCATTCAGAAGCTGCGTCAGTTCCAGATGCTTGGCCATCAGGTCGTTTTTCTGATCGGTGACTTCACTGGCCGCATCGGTGACCCGACCGGCAAGAAAAAGACCCGTCCGGCCCTGTCAGAAGAAGAGATCATGGCCAATGCCGAGACTTATAAAAACCAGATCGGTAAAATACTTGATCTCGACAAAATTCAGGTTGTATTCAACTCTGACTGGCTTGGCAAAATGACTTTTGCTGATGTTCTCAAACTTTGTGGCCAGTATACTGTTGCTCGTATGCTCGAACGCGACGACTTCTCGAACCGGTTCAAGAACCAGGTGCCGATAAGTGTCGTCGAATTCATGTATCCGCTGATGCAGGGCTATGACTCAGTTGCGCTAAAATCAGACGTAGAGCTTGGCGGTGTCGATCAGACCTTCAATCTGCTGGTAGGCCGCGAACTGCAGCGCTCTTACGGTCAGGCGCCGCAGGTTACCTTGACCATGCCGATTCTTGAAGGCCTCGATGGCAAAGAGAAGATGTCAAAAAGTCTTGGCAACTATGTTGGAATCAATGAAGACGCAGGCCAGATCTATGGCAAACTCATGTCGATTCCCGATGAACTGATGATGAAATATTACGAGCTGCTGACCAGCCTCGATCTGGCCGAGCTCAAGTCGATAAGAGACCGCATTTTACAGGAACCCAAGGCGATCAAGATGCGTCTGGCCCGCCAGATAACTGCACAGTATCACGGCGAAGAAGCAGGTGCCGCGGCCGAAGCTGAATTCGAAAAGATGTTCGGCAAAACTGGCGACGGCCTGCCTGACGAAATTGAAGAACTCGAATTACCGGTTCCGACCGGAGGTCTGCCGCTTATGCGGCTACTGACCCTTGGCGGTCTCGCCGAAAGCGGCGGCGAAGCAAGACGCCTGCTGCAGCAGGGCGGGATCAAGATTGACCAGGAAAAGGTCACAGACGGTCAGAAAATGTTTACGGCCGGCTCGTCATTCATTGTTCAAGCCGGCAAAAGAAAATTTAAAAAACTCACTCTCAGGCCCGAATAAAGGCCTGACCGCATAGAACCAAGGAGACCATATGTCACAGATGATTCAGCTTAAACTTCCTGATGGAAAAATCATTGAGCTGGAGTCAGGCGCAACCGTTCTGGATGCCGCCGCGAAAATAGGGCCCGGGCTGGCTAAAGCCGCTCTGGCCGGCAAGATAAATGGCGAGGTCACAGACCTGCGCACTCCTCTTACCAGCTCGGCCGATCTCGAAATCATCACTTCGAAGTCGCCAGAGGCCAACGATGTCTGCCGCCATTCGATGGCGCACATCATGGCAGAAGCCGTTCTCAAGATGTTTCCCGATGCGCAGTTCGGTATCGGGCCGGCCATCGATACCGGTTTTTACTACGATTTCAAGCTGCCTCGCGCTTTGACTGTCGAAGATCTTGAAGCCATCGAAAAAGAGATGGAAGCAGGCATCAAGGCAAAATCGCCATTCGTCAGAAAAGAACTGAGTAAAGAAGAAGCGATAAAATACTTCAGCGAAACCAATCAGCCTTTCAAGGTCGAATTGATCAATGAGCTTGGTGATCAGACGATCACTACTTTCACGCATGGTGGTTTCACTGACCTCTGTCGTGGCCCGCACGTCCAGGATTCCGGGGCCGTTAAGCACTTTAAACTGCTCAGCGTTGCCGGCGCCTACTGGCGTGGCGACGAAAAGAGACCGATGCTGCAGCGAGTCTACGGCACCGCTTTCAGCAGCAAAGAAGAACTCAAAGAACATCTCGAACGCCTCGAAGAAGCGAAAAAGCGTGACCACCGCAAGCTCGGCAAGGAGCTCGATCTTTATTCTATACATGAAGAAGTCGGGCCAGGTCTTGTTTTCTGGCATCCGAAAGGAGCCAGAATCAGACATATTATTGAAACCTTCTGGAAAGAGCAGCATTATCGCAATGGCTACGAACTGATCAACACTCCTCATATCGGTCAGAAGTGGCTTTGGGAGACCAGCGGTCATCTCGATTTCTATAAAGAATCGATGTACAGCCCGATGGAGATCGACGAAGCCGATTACTTTATCAAGCCGATGAACTGCCCGTTTCATATCATGATCTATAAGTCGCAGATGCGCTCATACCGTGATCTGCCACTGCGCTGGGCCGAACTCGGCACCGTCTATCGCTACGAAAAAAGTGGTGTGTTGCATGGTCTGATGCGCGTGCGCGGCTTCACGCAGGATGATGCTCACATTATCTGTACTCCTGAGCAGATCGAAGATGAAATCCGTGAAGTGCTGCGCTTCAGTCTCGGTATCTGGAAAGCTTTTGAATTCAAGGAAGTCAAAGCCTACCTTGCTACCCGCCCCGAAAAGGCAGTAGGCGAAGAATCACGCTGGGCAACCGCGATCGATTCGTTGCGCAAAGCGGTGGCGGCGGAAGGTCTCGAGTGTGAAGTTGATGATGGTGGTGGCGCGTTTTACGGGCCGAAAATTGACCTCAAGGTCAAGGATGCAATTGGCCGCGAATGGCAGGTTACCACGATTCAGTTCGATTTCAATCTGCCAGAACGCTTTGATATGACCTATGTCGGCGCTGATGGTCAGCGCCATCGTCCCTATATGGTTCACCGTGCTCTGCTCGGTTCGATCGAGCGCTTCTTTGGCGTTCTGATCGAGCATCACAGCGGCGCCATGCCGCTCTGGCTGGCACCGGTGCAGGCCGTTGTCATACCAGTTACCGAAAAGCATCATGACTATGCGCGTAAGGTGATCGACAGCATGAAGCATCATGGTATACGTGTCGAGCTTGACGATCGCAACGACAAAATCGGTTATCGTATTCGCAATGCGCAGCTGCAGAAGATTCCCTTCATGTTGATCCTTGGCGACAACGAAGCGGATGAAGGCAAAGTCACCGTGCGCCTGCGCAACGGCGAGAATCTGACCGGCATTGCCCTCGAAGATTTCATCAGGGAGCAGGAATGGAAAAAACTGTCAATCTGAGCTTAAGAGACGTTGGCGATCTTATCTTTCGCATAACGCAGCGTTATCTGTTCCGAAAAAACGAGGACCTCGGCCTGGACGTCACACTTCAGGCCAGTCCTCTTCAGGAAACGATGATACTGCGTCTGCTCGATGAGACTCGCCTTCTGGTCAAGACCTTTCCGCACAAGAACTTCTCTAACGAACTGGTCTATCGTATCGAGGTTTACAAAACACGTGAAGGCGACATGCGCGGCAACAAGATCGCCTTTCTGGAAGCTTCGCAGCATGATGGCGCGGTAGATGAGATTCATCGTTTCGTTCAGAGCTATCTGGCGCAGCTCGGTTTCTAATATCATCTGAGGAGGGTTATATGCAGGCAGTAGTAGATTCGAAACATGGTGACTATTTTCGCTGTCTTCTCGAAAACGGCGATGTAATCAACGTTTACAAGAATGAATTGAGTGAAGAAATCGGTATTGGCGATATAGTGAAAGTCAGTTTTGCCAAAGACAACGAAGCCAGCGCCAGACAGCAGGAGCTGATGAAATAGCTCTTTCCGGGAGGAAGCTTTGCTGAAGAGGGTTGCGCTTCTCTTGTGTCTTTTCGTCCTTGCTGCAACGGTTGTTTTCAGTGCAGACGAGGACGAAGCTGTTCTGCTCAGGAAATCTCAAATTCTGGTTCAGAAGGCGCAGAGATTCGAGCAGAAGGGCGAGATCGAAGACGCAGTAGCTATTTACGAAGAGGCTTACAATACTTATCCCAAGAATATCCTGCCGCTTATGCTCTGGGGCAAAGCCCTGGTCAGGGTCGGGATGTATGACCGTGCTGCTGAGCTTCTTGGCCAGATTCCCGTCGAAAAACTTCCGGCTGCCGGGCAGTCAGAAGTACATCTGCTGATGGGCAGAATTGCGATTGCGCGTGGTTCGGTAGAAGATGCCGCCTCGGCTTATTCGCGCTCATTAAAGGCATCAGAAAAGAACGACCTGGCCCGCGTTCGACTCGCCATGGTGAATCAGCTGCTGGGAATGAGCAGCCGTGCTGATGAGCTGTTGCGTGACTACGACAGCTTTGTCGGTCTACCTCTGCCGGAGCTTCGGCTTGCTTTGATGATCGATCTCGAGCTGGCGAATTTCGGCCGGGCAATGTTTACCTGTGCTGAGATATCCCGCCTTTCGTCGCGTATCGACGGTGAAGAAAGCGGTTTTATATCAGAAATACTCGGCACGCCTCCAATGATATTTCTGTCATGCCTGCCTTTGGGGCTAAGTTATGTGTTGTGCGGGCTTTATTTTGTCGCGATTTTTTCCGGCCTGCTTTTTCTGGCGACAAGGCTTACCGCGCCTGCCCCTGTATGGCAAAATATTCTCTTTGTCGTTCTGGGCGTAGTCTGTGTAATCGTGGCACAGCTGATGATGAAGCGCGAGTTCTACGTTGCAATTATGCAGGATGAATTTTCGCTGTTCGATTCGGTCTGGATTATACCGCGCATGCTGATTGGCGGGCAATTCATCGCGTTTGCTCTGTTTGCCGTTTTTCCTGCATTTCTGCTGTTGCCGGAAGCCCAGAAGCCAAAACGCCATGAGTTGTTTGGAATCTGGTTTTTCTGCTGGTTCTTCATGGCTTTTGTGCTGGTATTTCAGAGCCGAATCGGTTTTGGTACCAGAATGACCCTGATGGCTGCTACCTTTATCATGTCGGCAATCACCGCTTTTTTCATGCCACTGGGGCGCTTTGTCATTTTCAAGATAATGACTTTATTTGGCTATGGCGATCTAACTTCGGTGAGCCGGCAGGATCTCAGAGGTGCCGGCGGAGTGAGCTTTACCGATGCCAAAATTCTTGAAACCAGGTCCTGGAAACTCATCGAAAAGGATGAATTTGAAGAAGCAATTCTCGCTGCCCGCAAGGTTCTGGGCAGTTATGATCGCAAGACCTTCCCGCTGATGTGGAAAGCTTATATTTTTGCGTTGATTGCGAGTGAACAGTATCTAGAAGCTCAGCAGCAGCTTGCTGAATTTCTGGAAGTCTTTAAAAAGCACAGCGCATTCGAGTCAGGTCAGCTGTATGAAGCTTTTCTCAAAGCGCGCAAGGGTGATTTTGGTGGTGCTCTCAAGCTGATCAGAGCCCTGCCAGAGCATCGGGTAAAGAGTTTTACACCCGATGAAAATGCCTTGTCTTTGCTGATTCTTGGCCGGTGTGCACTTTCCTGTGGTGAAAACGTTCAGGCACATATCGAACTGGGAAAAGCTCTTAACACTGCAAAAATGCCATTGATCAGGGCAGAGGCACTGGTTGAAATTACTGAACTCGATTTTAATCTCAAGTCGAAGGATGCATTGGCAAAATTGAAAGATAAAATTTCTTCGCTCTCCGGCGGCGCTCTGGTGACTTCTTATCGGAATGTCATCATGTCAATAGTTGCACAGTCAGAGAATAAGAGTCCAGAAGCGCTTGCACTGGCCGAAAAGGCCTGCAGTGGTAAATCAAAAAACAGTCGGGCATTTGCCTGGTATGGTCATCTTCTTTGTCTGGCCGGCGATTTTTCCAAAGCCGAATCATTACTGGCAAAAATGGCACCTGACAGTCATGATGCCACCAGATTGATGGCAGAGGTTACTTCTTCCTCTTGAATTTATCGGCAATTCATGCCAGAATTATACAGGCCTGCAGGTTCGAACGTTCTTTGTTGAGTTGCAGGACAGTCTGAAAGCTTGAATGAATTGCGCTGGTGGCACGATGGCCGACCTGATTTCTGATCAACCCAAAACTTTCAAAGATCGCCTGCCTGATATCCTTGGATTCCTTGGCAGTGTCGCGGTTGTCGGCGTTGCTTACATGGTTTTTACCGACAAGATCCCCAAAAATTTCGGGGTTGTTTTTTCGTATTTTTATATTCTCGCTATTGTTGGGGTTCTTGGCGTTCTTGGCGAAAAGGTTGCGACGACTCTGCTTTCTTTTTTTCTGCCTCTTCTGCTGGCTGCTGCCACGCTGGCCTTCAAATTCAAGCCGCAGCAGTATCCAATCGAAGACTGGTGGGAAATTTATTCCATACTGGTTCTTTTTTCTGCCGGATTTGTCGTTTTTCTGTTTTTCAGATTTGAACAGGCGAAAGTTTCCGGTGGTGGCCGCGGTGGCGGTGGTGGCGGCGGCGGTCCGTTAAAAACGAGAGTAGATCCTACGGCCGCTGCCAAATATCGCGAAGAGCAGCAGAAGAAGAGCGAAGCCAAGGTTGATGGCATGGGCGACCTTGACAAAAAGGCAGGGGTCAAGCCTGCCGACCCTAAGGCTGCCGGGGCAGCTGCAGCCGCGGCTCCTGGTGCCAAGCCGGGTGCCCGGCCTGACGAAACTGCTGAAGAGCGCATGGAAAGAGAAATGCGCGAGATAAAAGATGAATTCAGCAAACGCTCGATGCGACTTGGAACTACGTTGATGCGCATCAAAAACCTCGCCAAAAGTCTCGATCGTGACCAGATTTTCAACAATATCATCGAAATCATCACCAAGGGGCTCGATGCAACAAAGGTGCAACTGCTGATCAACGACGAAAAAGAAGGCAAATTCAGAATCGTCACCGCTGCCGGAATGAAGCCTAAGGACTACAAGGACCTCGAGATTCCTCATGAAGAAACCTGCATGATCACTCACCTTCTGCATCAGAAGGTGAATGAAGTTACCGGCGGCGCCGGAGCTCTCGGAATTAAAGAATGCGAAATGGATCCCAAGACAAAAGGTCTGGTCGGGCAGGGTACGGTCAAGTCGATTCTATGCGCCCCCATCTATGCAGAAGGTAAGATGTTTGCCGTGATCAACGTCGAGCAGATGGCCAATCCCGATTATACGCGCGACGACCAGAATCTGCTGTCGACCTGCGCTGACATTGCGGGCCTCGTCATGAAGAATGCCAAGTTGTATTCGGCTACCATGGCGGATCTGGTATCGGCCCAGAAATTGAGCGAAGATCAGCTCAAGAAGAACGAAGAACTCAAGGGCAGTTTGTCGCGCATCGTTTCGCCGAGTGTCGCCGAACTTATAATGTCTGACCCTTCAGGCCTGAAGCTGGGTGGCAGCAAATGTGAAGTTACCATGTTCTTTTCTGATATTCGCGGCTTCACCAAAATGTCGGAAGGTATGGATCCGACCGACATTGTTGAACAGCTTAACGTATATTTTACCCGGATGACCGACATTCTCATGGAACTTGACGGCACTCTCGACAAATACGTCGGCGACGAACTCATGGCGCTGTTTGGCGCGCCGGTAGCCCGTGATGACGACCCGATCCGGGCGGTTCTCACCGGTGTTCACATGCTCGATGCCCTGCGCGAACTCCAGGAAATGTGGAAAGAGCAGGGTAAGCCGGTTATCAGCATTGGTATCGGCATCAACACAGGCATCGTCACAGCCGGATACATGGGCAGCGAGAAGCAGCTTTCCTATACGGTCATTGGCGACAATGTCAACCTTGCCGCGCGCGTTATGGCTGCTGCCAAGCCAATGGAGCTTTTTATAACCCGCTCGACCTATGAGCGTGTCGAGCCGTATTTTGAAGTTACTCAGCGGGAATCGATCATGGTCAAGGGCAAGTCGATGCCTATCGAAATCTTTCAGGTGACCGGAGTTAAGCCCGAGATAGATTTCAGCGAACTTCTGGGTAAAAGTATTGTACATATTGCCTCGGGAGTCGAACCAGAAAAGCCTCAGAAACAACAGGAGGCAGCGCCGGTGCGACCGCCGCCGGGCATGAAGGAAGAAGACATGAAGCAGAATATCAAGCTCGACGAAGCGAAGACGATAGAGTGTCAAAACTGTGGCAATGAGAATAACATGCAGGAAAAATTCTGTACGAAATGTGGGATGCCGATTTTCTAGCGTACACAAAATTTTGCTTGCATCAGCAATTTATTAGATTTACCATGCTTGTACAATGTACAGATTTCGGGGGAATGAATCTTGAAGCACAGCAGACTTATCATTATTATTACTGCAGTTATTCTTCTCATGGTGACCCGTGCCGATGCAGCTCTCTCGCTTGAAGCGCGAGCTGCCATCGAAGAAATGCGGGCCCGTGTTGCTCAGAACATTCAGGGTGTGCCATCTGACGAATCAGATGAAGGGCGGTATATCCCTGGAAAGGAGCTGAAGTCGGTGCTTGCGAGATATCGCTCCACGATCTATGGCTCGCCAGACGCCACTGACAGCACTCTTGCCCACTGGCGGGTGTCTGTTTCAGACCAGGCGACGACTGCGACTACTGAATACCAGGCCGGTGCCTTGCTTGAAAAGGCTCTGGTAAACTATAGAACCCAGCGCAAAGTTTTCAGTCTCGTCAAAACCATGAAGGCCAGAGAGGCTTCAGCACGTGATGATCAGGATTCAGATCAGCCGGTAGCCACTGCATCAGGAGCTGATGAAAATAAGAACTTGCCAGATCAATCCACAGACAGCCACGCGAATGCGTCTGTTTCGGTAAGCTCATCTGAATTGTTGACGCAGAGCAAAGAAGCTTTGCAGGAAAGCGTCGAATCGCCGAAACCGTTATCTGAACAAACATCAGTATCTCAGGCAAAACCTGATGCATCGGTAGAAACTGTCTCTGATGAAGCAGACAAAGACGCTGAGGTTCAGAAATATGAATTCAAAATGCCGCGCAATTATCGTATCATGGTGAAATAAGGCGGAATTGCACAGCGCGTTTGTTTTTGTCCGTTTGACAGCGGCCGCTCTTTCGGTTAATCTTATCAGCAATGAGCTATTATTCTGCTGTGCCCATTCGTTTTTTGATCCGGATTTTCGCAATGCTGGCCATGTTTGCCGGTATGCTGGTTCCGGCTTTGCAGGCTCGCGACCTGTCTCTGGCTAATATCATCTATAATCAGGGCATAGAGCACTACGCCGACGGAAACTACAACAGCGCAACCGATTACTTCGGTCAGATCGTTGAGATGATGCCAGAGCACGATCAGGCAAGATATTATCTGGCCTACAGCTATTTATTGTCAGGAAACTATGACAAGGCGCTCGAACATGCCAGAATACTCGCCGACAGATACCCCGGTCACCAGATCTACCTCCAGCTGGTTGATGAAATCAGTCGCAGCAAACTTGGCGGACAACAACCTTCATCTCTGATTCATGAAATTTCTTCATATGAGCCAGACTCGACGTATAAGGTATACACGCCGCCTGTCAGCAAGCCACGCGAACTGCGCCGGCAGAAAGTTGCACGCAAAGCTGGAACACTGCTCGAGCGAATCGCAGGTATGATCGACGATGAGCGCTATGCTGAGGCATCAGATGAGTTGACCAGGCTGATCGCATCAGAACCGGCCAATGCCGGGGCAAAATACTATCTTGGCATGCTGCATTTCAATCAGGGCGAATTTGCTGTCGCCACCGAACATTTTGAGGAGTCTCTCAAAATCAGGCCCGATTACTTTGATGCCTGCTTCTTTGTCGGGTCATGCTATCTCAATCGCCAGATGCTCGACAAGGCTGAAAAATACTTTGAACAGGCTCTGAAGATAAAAGATGACGCTTTTGCCCGCATCAACCTTGCTGATATCTACATCAGAACCAGCCGTCCGAACGAATCAGAAAAAATGTATCAAACGGTCATCAGTGCCAATCCAGATTACACGGAGGCCAGGGTTGGTCTGGCTCTGGTCAGGCTGGCACAGGGTAAGACCGAAGATGCAGCTGAAATCGTCAACAAGGTTTTGAGCGAAAACCCGTCGAATGCCCGGGCTCGTTATGCCAGATCACAGATTCTCATGGAAAATCGTCTTTATTCAGAAGCTCTTGATGAGGCGAAAGCAGCTTACGAAAGCTCGTCCGGCAGTCCTGAATACCGTGTCAACTATGCCCTTGCCATGCTGCGCAATTTTCAGGTCGAATCAGGCATGCGGGAAGCAAGAGAAGTGCTTGACGTCTGGCCCGATCTGATCGAAGCCCGACTGGTTCTCGCAGAGGGTTTGCTTATGGCTGGAGACACTGCCGCTGCTGCCGGCCATATCGAGGCTGCCGCTGCCAGACAGCAGATTCCTCAGATCGACTATCTGCGTGCGACCATGGCGGGAACGGCCGGCGACCATGAACAGGCGAAAAGCCACTGGAAAAAATATCTTGAAGGCGCTGCCAGCCTGCCATCTGCTCATTTGAAATATGCCATGTATCTTGAGTCGATAGCAGACAATGCCGGTGCTATCAAGGCTTACGAAAAAATTATCGAAAAATTCCCTGACACTGCATTGGCAGCCTCTGTTCATGGCGATATCGAAAGGCTGTCGCAGACCGATACTGCTGCCTCCGTTGCGCCTGGTCCACCAATCCCCGGACTGTGATGAATCTGTTATCCGTTAATCGGCCGGTTGTTAAAGCCGTAAGAGTATTACTGGCGTTAATTTGTCTGCTGTTTATGGCCGGCAGCCATCAGACAGAGGCTTGTGACAACACTCTTCTGGAAATGTTGACTGGCTCGAGCCCACAGCAGGCATTTTCAGATAAACTGCTGGTAATGTCGAGCAAAATGCAGACTACAGCAGTGCTGGCGCAGGCTTTCAATCAAGCTGCTGCCGAAAAGCTGCATAACGAGGTCATGGATATCTGGTTGTATGTGGCGGCGCAGATCACCTCGAACCCTCCTGGAAACGCCGGCAGTGATTCGGGCTTTCAGCCTCTGATAGTGCAGATCTCGCGTGATCTTGGCAGCGTGCGTCAGCAGATTGCTGCCCGCCAGCTTGAAGGTGTTCATGACCGGCTTGAGATAACTGTCAGCCGCATGTCATTGCTTGCTGCCATAATGAACGGACACAGGATCATGCGTGAATTTCTCGAGTTCGAACAGCTGATACTCTGTTTGAGGCCTATGTTACAGCCTTTTGCGGCCAGTCGTGCTGCGGTTGCAGATGCTGATTTTAATGCTGCGCTCGACCGATTGAAACTGCCGGAAACCGAAGAAGTTTTTGCAAAGAAGGAGTTGCTGAAAAAGCATTTTGCAGCATTTGCAGAATCTGTCGGTCAAGATGAGAAGGCTTTCAGTAAAAACACTCTTACTGCATATCTTGCGCTGTACAATGACCTTTCTGCAATGAAAAAAACACTGCTGGCAGTCAGCTACTTTGCAATTCCGTAAAAATATTTTTCATTGCCGCATCTGATTATCTCCTGCTAAGATAGTACTAGGATATGGTCTGATATCAGTATCGTATTTTTCAAGGAGCCAGCAGTGGTGAGAACAAGATTACTGGTGGTGTTTTTGTTGTTTTTCATGCCGGCAGTTCTGACTGCCGGGGATACGGTAATGCTCGATACAAGACTGCTTGTTCTTGCTCACCCGCTTTTCAGGCAGTTCGATTCCGGAATGAACCGTTTCCGTGGCACCCCTTCTGAGTTCGTCGATGGTGGCCAGGCAGGTCTTGACGAGCTGGTTTCCGAGATTCAGGCTCTGGACCGGTGGTTGTCAAAGGCGCCCCAGCTTCTCAGAGAGCGCCTCAAAGATGTGCCGCTGCCTGACCGTATGCTGGTTGAACGTAATTTCCTCGCAGAAAAGCGCGATAAAGAGAAACGAGCAGGTGAAATGAAGATGCGGGCCTACATGGCACGGCTGGTTCCGGGACAGCCCGGCGTAACGCCGGCGTCTTCGATTTATCCGCAGGTCAACCAGATCATGGCTGATGTAAGAACCGTCGTCAGGCTGATTAAAGAACGGCATAATGCTGAGCTCGTGATTGACGTCTGCGATTTTCTGCCTGTCGCCGATGACCGGGGATTGCGATCAGGAATTCTCGTGAAAAATCTGCACGCCCCCCTCTGGGAAGGCAAAGCCGCTGATGCCGCCACAATTGAGTGGCTGGATGCAGCCAGTGAATTCTGGGCCGGTCAGCTTGGCGTGGATGCTCCGATATTTCCCGCAGGCGTAACAGATGTCAGGCTTGAAGCTATAAAACTGCTCGAAGAAAGGACCAGAGGCCAGAACAAATGAATAGAAACGGATTCTTTTTGATGATGATCATGGCTGCAATATGCCTGTTTGTGCCGGAAGCGGCAATCTGCCAGACCGAAGGCGGCTGGGCAACCGTTGACACGAGAGTTTTGCTGATGTTGCACCCTGACATGGCCGGATTTGATTACGCCAATGGTCGTTTTTTTCGTGATAAAAAGCTTGATAAAGACATCAACAAAGTCGTTGCTGACCTGAAAAAAGCACGAGAACAGGCTGAAAAGGAAAGCTTACCACTGCGCGAGCGCCAGAAAAAACTGATGCAGGATCGCTTTGCCCTGATGCAGCAGAAAGCCCGCGCATTGCAGGTTCTTGCTCCAGGCGACATCGAGAGGCTTGAACGCAGCAAAGTCGAACTACAGGCAGCACAGCGCGAACTCCAGCGCCAGCGGCCGACTGACCGCAATTCTGAGAAGATTTATCAGGCCAGAAAAGTTGATCTGGTTCGAAGACTTGCCGCCATCGAAGAACATCTGACCGGCACCGGAACCGAAGACCAGAGACGCGCCCAGGCCGAAAAACTGCAGCAGCAGATTGCAGAGTTAGACAAGTCGGTTGCAGAGATTGCTGTTCAGATCGGCAAAATTGAAGACAAAGCCATTTCGGCAGTATATCTGACAGGTGAAGAAACCGAGGCCCGTTTGCTGCAGGTGAAAGACGAAATAAATTCGTTGATTCAGCAGGCAGCCAAAGAGAGCAAGATTGCGGTTGTGATGGACTCGTCGTTTGCCATGCGTTCTCGCATTCGCAAAGACAAACTGACGATGATCTCTGCTGTCGATGAGGCGCCAGATATCGTTTCGGCTTCTCTTTTTCATACTTTTGCCAATCTGACAATAGACCCTTATCTTGAAAAAAACCTTACCGGCCCAGATGGCTCGCCTCTGCCACCCGAGCACCTTACGGTGGGTCGCTCGCTCGGTATGCGCAGTAATCTCAAGCAGTATCTTGAATTTCGTAATTACATGCCCGAGAAGGTAGCCGATTTTTCGAGTGGTCGACCTTTCCTGGTCGGCGGCACTGATCTGACTCCATGGGTTGCCCGCAAAATTTTTGATCGTTATAAGGTGCCTGAATTAATCAAAAATTCCTTTATGCAGCTGATCAGAGAGTATCTCGACATCGAAAAAGATCCTGTCCTGCGCGAAAGAGAGTATTGAAAACCGTTCTGCTCATAATTGTCAGGAGGTAGCCTATGAAAGCGATTTTAGAAAAAGCTCTTGCCGGTGTTTTTGTGTTGATGTTGATAACTGGCATTGGTTCTGCTGAAGAAATCAGGCTGCATCCTTTTTATGAACAGAATGGCGATTGCTACCTGCTGATCGGCGAGGGTTCAGAGAGGGCTGTCTGGGCTTTGAACAATCTCACTACAGGCATTTCGCAGAAGCTTTATGACCCTTACGAGGCCTACGGTCTCACTGCTTCACAAAAGTGGAACTATACTGCAGAAGTTGCTGAGAAAGATTTATTCACCTTTTCCGGTGTCGAAGGCGGTCTCACTCCTTTAACCGGCACCAGGGTGCCTCGTCGTATAATCATGTCGGCAACGACCGCCGTATATGGTTTCAATGAAGTTCCGCCTGCAACCGTACATCGTTTTCATGGGCAGCCAAACGCCAGTCCCACTGGCCGTGGAAATCACCCTACCTGGACAATCAGCTCCCTTTTTGGCGGAATAGATTATCCCTGTAATCGTGTTCCCGAGGCTGTCTCTGGTATGCCTGGCTATTACTGGTATCCAGTTGGCCAGGGTTACTATCATGCTGCTGATGTCGTGGTCTGGAGCAACTGGACATATGGTGGCGGTCACAGAAGACCTCTCAGCAACCCACCGCCGGTTTCTGAACGATATAATCAGAGAACAGATGGTTATCCTCCAACCAAGGGGCCATGGGCAGCATGTTGTGCCGGCAACCGTCCAGAGAACGGCTGGATTCGCGGCGGCTGGGTGCGTCGTCTGATTCGTGAAAACCTTTTTGGCGCCTACCGCAATCTTAAGCTTTACCGATATCGCATCGATTCAGGAGCCACATCGCCAACCCGCGTGCGTGATGTCGCCAATGTTCTGGCACGGGTGACCGGCACCATGGACATGAACGGTGAATGCTGCGACGGTTGTATCGCGCGCGTCGATGGCGCTGCCATGCCCGGAGTTCCCAGCCCACATCTTTCGTGTGTATATTCTGCTGTCGTCGATCGAACCTATCTTTATCGCCGAGACCAGGGAAGCAGCCAGTTCACTCTTGACGGAGTCACGCTCGATGACCGCCAGATCGGCATCGGATCTGACACAACCTGTAAGTTCGTCGGGATCAGCTCGCGCAGTGAGACAGGAAACTATGTCTATCTGCTGGGTCTGAACCAGATAAACGCATGGCTTACAGCTGCCAATGCTCCGGCCGGCATGCTGCTGAATGAGCTCTCTGACGTGGCCGTGTCTGACCAATGGTGGCAGACTGGTGGTATCGTTTATGCTTACGATGCGACCAAGGGTACGGTATATCGTTTTGTTCGTAACGAAACCGGTGATAACGGTATCCCCACTGAAATAGATGTCGGATCGGATGGTATTCTTCCCGACAAGATCGGCGCCGATGGCTTCGGTTCGCTGTATCTGATGCGAACCGAATATGAGCCGGCTTCGACCTCTGCCTTTGTTGCGGGCACTCAGGACAGAAGCTACCTTTCAGGCGTTCTCGCAGGTGGAATCGAGCGGTATCGTGCTGAATTCGATCAGAAGGTCTATAAAAGCGTGTTTGTTCGCGACTATTACACCGGCGCCATCAATCGCCTTCCTGGCCGCGTGTTGCTTGGTACAAACGTTTATTACCGTGATTTTTTTGCCAGCGTTCCTGCTGACATTTCGACCTGGCAATGGGTATCGCCATTTGGACAGTTTGCACCTATCGTCGACGCCAATGTCAAGACAGAACTGGGTGTTATCAATTCACCAACCCCGCCACGCCCTGGCAATCTTGACGCGAGAACTGACGTCTGGGGCCCTCTGGTTCTTGGCGCGAGCGGCTTCGAAGAGGCTGATCCCGAAGACGATGGTTCTCTGCCTGATACTGATGATTACTGGTTCATGGTCGAGAATGCCCCGTCTCCTGACGCTAACGAAGTTAACATCGGTAATGTCGGTGACAATCCAAATGGCGGGCCGGTCGGGCAATTCCCCACTACTATTCAGTTTTCAAGCGTAAAATATTACTGGAAAATACTTCAGACCCACAACCGCTTTGGCGAACCCTCGCCAGCGACCATTCTCGATATGGAAGCCGAAGGCTCTTCTGGCGATTACCTGCTGCTGTTCCCACCCACTGCCGGCACGTTCAAGGTCGGCGTGAAGGTTGCATACCGCTATTATGACTATACCAGGTTGCCGGTAGGCGCGTTGTCGAATCGCAAGGGTGACGTTCTGTCACCGCCTCTCGATCTGCCGCCTCTGGTGGCTGCAGGAGACGATGATGCCGGGTATGCATGGTCTGAGCCGTTTACCGTTAAGATTATCCCACCTCCTGAAAACCCCGGCGATCGCGGTGTCATCATGAGTGGTATCTGGAACGGCACTTCGCCTGACTCCGGCATGATGGTAAAATATCGGCCGGGCCCGTCGAAGGATGGATTTGGCTGCGAGAACAGCAATTATACTAACGATGTCTGTCGTCATGCACAATGTAATCCGGCAACCAACACCATACCTGTTCCAAAGTTCGTTATCGATGGCAAAAGTCTGGTTCCGCAACCGCCAGAATATGATGAGACAACAGAAACCTGGCAGAAAGTATACTCAGATGATGCCGTTAACTGGAGCCTTATGTTGCGTGAGTCAAACTATAACCTCAGCCGTAACATAAATCGCATTGCCTCGATGACGGCTGAAGATCCACCAAGGCCTGATGACCCTGATCTTATCGATGGAACTCTGGTATGGGCAGGCGGTCCTTCCGTCACCTGGACCTCAGAACTTGTTCGTGGTGGCGATACTCTTTTGAACAATTCGCAGATGACTTCTTCTCCTGTGCTCACTCTCGCTCAACTGCGTTCGCTTTTCCCGGTTCCATCAGAGCCTGCGAGCTACACTCTGAATGTCGAGTTCACGAGAACTTATCGCTATGAGGTCTGGCAGGAAATTCCACGCTACATAGATGGCGAACTGGTTGGCAAATTGCGAGTTCGTATTCCCCGCGCCGTTCACATGAAAATCACTGGCGGCGCTGAAGTTCTGGTAACCGACAATACGCCGCCGGCGACTCATCTTTCTAATCCTGAGGGCGAGGAAAACGCGGTTCTCGAAGCATTCTTCGCGAGTACTCCAATTCTCTACGGAACTACCGGCGAACCCCTCTGGGAAACTGAATCACCCAAGACTGCTAACCCCTCGACTCTGGTATTCGTGGTTGCCGATAACAACCCGATGGCCAACCAGAACTTTCTGAACAGCGGTTATGACAGCTTTCATGGTTCGATCGCGAGTGTCAGAGAAAGAACCAGAATAAACTTCAAGCAGGGGCAACAGATTGCAACCTTCTCGTATCAGACACCCTTTGGGCTGATGCCGCCTCCGATCGTCGAAGACGAGTCTGTAACCGATGAGATGGCCAGGCTGCGCAAGCATTATACGACCGGTTTTGGAGCCGTCTCAAAGGTAACCGCCGCGTATGTGACCGATAAGAGCCAGTTCGAATCTATCACCGGCACTACAGGCAAATACTGCAAATTATTCTCTTATCGCGTTTATACGATAAACCTCACGGATATCGCTCATTTCTCAAAAGACCTTGTAGAAAGCGCCGGCAAATGGGATTACACCGGCATCTGGAACGCTAATATACACCCTGATCATGCCAATAACACCGCTGATTATCGCAGCCGTCTTTTCGGTCTTGGCTGGCAGGAGTCCTGCTATGCTTCGCCGACCAATATTCTTGAAGCAGCTCCTCAGTTGAATGGCCAGGTGATTGTGCGTGACAACGACCGTCCGAATGCCTTTATCGTTGCACGGCATGACAAGAGGCCCGACTTTTCATATCGAGTGCCGAGCAACATCAAGCCTAATACTCTGCCGGCAAAATGGGTGCAGTATGTTATAAACGGCATGCCAGGAATGATCAACAACGGCCTCGAATCTTGGGAGGCCGATGATATGACGGCGATTTTCGACAGCAGTTTCAAAGACGTTGCAACCATGCCGATTACCAATATTCTATTCCCTGACGGAGAAGATCTCGAGGTCGATGTTCCGGTCAGATTCGATCTGCTGATGGCGGATAATGCCGGTGATGTTGCCACTGTGACCTTCAAACTGCTCGATGCCGATGACAACGCTCTCGTCGATGCTCTCGACGGCCTGCCGTTGCAGTATGTTTTCCGGCAGCCAGGCGAATATCAGGTAGTAGCCGAAATAGAAGACAACGCTGTGAGCTGGCCAGGCAATCCACAGGTCTATATGCCATCAGGCAGCGGAGACCCTCTGGTAACGCCGCAAAAGAATAAAAGAAAGGTTAAAGCCGTCTTCAGAGTTGTGCCGACCCGGCTTGATTACAGAGTTATAGAACGGCGCCGATCAGCACAATGATCGCTCTCAAAAGAAATACCGGTGTTACGCTGACAGAAATAATGCTGTCGTTTCTGATTCTTGTCATCGCGGCATTTTCTGCGGCGGGCGTGATCAGTTATGGTCATCGCGGCACCGTAGCTGATTTTCGTCAGGTCGAGTCGATTCAGATACTCGTCGATCGCATGAACAAGCTGATGAACATGCCTTACGCTTCTCTCGACTCATTTCTGAGTTCGGCTGGTGGCGATGAGTTTACCTTCAATAACCCGATAGAAGGAATAATGCTGGGTGATGAAGTGCAGATCGAGAAGCACACATATCGCGTGCATGCGACACTGAAGCGTCAGAGAATGTCCTTTCGCTCGCTGATGGAATTGTCCTTTCCCAACCCTGAGTATGAGCCGGCGTCGCCATCTACCTGGATCTTCAAGTCTCGTGATGATGAGTCTTTTCCGGGCGGCAATAACTCTTTCAAGATAATCAAGATTACGGTCACCGCCAAGCCTGTTGGTGGAATGACCGATGAGCGTGAATTCACGCTGGTAAGCTTCGTCGCTGACATGGAGAGATGACGATGAAAAGACTGTTGCCTGATAATTCGCGGCGCAATGGTATGGCACTGATTATCGTGCTGGCATTTTCCGCTATTCTGTTGGTTCTCGGCACGGTTTATCTGCGAACCTTCACGCAGACTGCGCATGTCTCGAAGATACAGATCGACAACATTCAGGCTGAATTCTTCGCCAGAGGAATACAGAACATTGCTCTCTACAAGGTCAAACGTTTTCCGGATTTCTTTTTGCGCGCTTATCGTTACCAGGCTTATAAAAGGCGTGTCGATGCAGGTGATCCTGATGTTTCACAGCCGATAAGGCCTTTTGAGAATCCTTCGCCATTCGAGAGATTCACCGGAGCGGCTGGCGATATATTACAGAATCTGAACGACGGTGATGATACGGCCTGGCAATTCACTGCCCCGTTGCGCATCGCGACCTGGTCTACCACTTTCAACCTCAGAAGTTCTGAAGATTTTAACCGCGCTTATATCGAGATAGATGTCTATGTTCAGATGGAAGGCCGCGACAATGTTGCTCAGTTTCGCATGAGTCTCGATGCCAGCCAGACTTCGGCACTTTAATATGATACATATTTATTGCAGAAAAGCCGTTACCATGGTCGAAATACTGATTGCAACCAGTGTTTTCTCGCTTTTCATGCTCAGCGTTTTTGGAATTTTTGAATACAGCCGGGCAGGCTTCGAGACCGGTTCGTGGCGAATACAAAAGCAGAAACAGGCGCAGACTTTTCTGCTGCGTCTCAAAGATTTGATCGAGCGCAGCAACCACGCCTACGCCGTCGCCCCCAATGGGGCAACTGAAAGGGTAGCAGTTCGCCCGACAGTTATCAATGAGGCCTGGTTCAACCAGGTGGCGAGCGTTACCAGTAACGGTATGCTGTATTTTTCGATAACATCACCATACGTGCCGGCGCAGACAGACCTCGGCCAGGTCGAGAGCAGAGGTATCTGGAAAGGCGTTGGACTCGACTGCAAAGACCAGACACTCAGGCTGTATATGACCGGTAACTGGAATGAAATGCCGCCACACACTCCAGTTGACGTAGGTTCGCCCGATCTCGACAAATTCGTGTTCGGCAATACTGAAGGCGATTTTGCGACAACACTCACTGATGTTGCCGCGGTCGGAATTTTTGCGTCAGCGGCGACTCTGACTACCGATATCGGTCGTCCGGCAATTTTTCTTACTGTAGAGCTGATCCTTGAGAACCCGCGCTCGCGCCAGAAAGCTCAGGTTGTCGAGCGAATGACCGCTTCGCTGGTCGATCGTCGACTCGAAGAAATTCGCACCTTCCCGGCTGGCAGTTTTCCAACACCATGAAAACATTACATTTAAAAATTCTATTGCTGTTTCTGATTATCGCTTCGCAGCTCGCAGCCTGCACTATGGAGCCGAGTCTTTGGAACACCATCGCAAGTGGCGACAGCGAAGACATGCCCGGAGTGTTTGCTCTTTCAGATGCTCTGTATCAGCTGCGGGAAAAGCTGAACGGAGAACTCGCAGCCTGCAGAATGCCGGTGTTACCACTGACTTTTGTCGGTGCTTATCAGGGCGAAGCAGCGGCAGCAGTTTCATCTGATACAGCCCTAATACTTGAAGAGGCATTGCAAATAATCTGGCAGGATGCTCGAATTCTGCCCCAGGAGCAGCTGGTCAGGTCGCCAGAAGATTTTGCCGCTCTGCATGATGCGGCCAGAGCGGTTGGCAGCAGCTCTTACAACGCAACCATTCATATTTCCGAGGTAAGAAGCGGCTTCGTTCACCAGATAGATCTGAATTTCTGGCTTTATCAGCTTTACCGATGCGTTCTGCGCGAAGAGGTCAGAGTTTTTCTTCGCGTTGCCGACTCAGAGGGAACCGCGATATTTGTTGACGAAATTACAGTATCGCCGACGATAATCATTGATCCCATGATTTCACCGGTTGGCGGTTACATCATCCGGTTCGAAAAAAATACTGCCAGTCCTTTGATGGTTGATTTTGGGCCGTTGATCGAAGGTGGCGAGCACCACCTGCGTCTCAACGATGCCTATCGGCAGCCGTCACCGATACCGCCTCTGTCGGAATTTACGCAACCAGCGTCTGCTGGCCTCGGGATCAATGCGCCCGATCAGAATTGACAGGAGTGTTACATGAATATTTCGGCTCGCACCGTTCGCATTTTTCGGTTCATGATGATTTATCTGGCATTTCTGGTGGCGATGACTGGTGCTCTGAACGCTGATCCCATGCATGTTGCCGTGCGCAGTCTCGATCTCAAAATGTTCAATCGGCTGATCAAGGGAGAGCCAGATCTGATCGCGACCGACAGCGCTGGAATGACGGCTTTGCATCACGCCTGCGCTCTTGGAGCGGTAGAAATGGTCAGGGCGCTGCTGGAAAAGGGTGCTCTCGCTTCGCAGACCTGTAATGCAGGCAATAACGCCCTGCATTATTCGGTCAGTATGGGGGCTCTTTGTTTCGACCCTGAGCCGCCCAGCAGTTCTGTCACCATCTGTCCGCTCACGGTTCCAGCTCTTCTGGCTTCAGCCGGGGTTGATGTGAATCTGCCAAACCATAACGGCGAGGCGCCTCTTCATCTCGCAGCGAAAAATGGTCTGGTAGGCGTTATCGCAACTCTGTTGCAGTCCGGGGCCAACCCGAATCAGAAAAATGCCGCCGGCGAAACGCCGTTGCATCTTGTCGGCGGGCCGATGCCACACATTGCTGCTCAGGTTCTGCTGCTGCATGGTGCTGATCGTGAAATTGTAGCCAGTGACGGTACCCGCCCGCTCGACCGCGCGCGAGCTCAAGGCAATCTTCTGTTGATAAACATGCTGATTCAGTATGATGCAAAAAATCCGCATTGATGCAGTCGTTTTAAGCCTATTAATCGCCTGGGCAGCTGGCCCGGCCTGTTTGTCTGCCTGCGCCGGCAATTGCCCCGAAGGCACCTGTGGCCTGGCTTCTGTTTCTTTCGCCTTGCCAAGATCGGTTATTACCGCTGACACACTGTCTGTTCTGCTCAAATCCGGTAACGTGTGCCTGATTGAATGCAGAAGTGCTGATCAGAAAACTGATCTCAAAATCCCTGGTGCAACAGTGATTCGCGATGATATCGATATTGCCGGCATTGCCGATCAACTGCCCGCCCGCGACCGTCTTGTCATAATCTATCCGGGCCTTGAAGGTGGTAACATTGCCAGCATGGTCGCTGAGCTGCGAAAACTGGGATTTCAGAGCATCATTGAATATGAAGCAGGAGTGCCAGGATGGCTTACTTATGGCTATAAGGTCGATAGCGAAGACAAGCCGTAACGCTGTCACCTTGACCTGTACAAATCTTGTCTCATGCTTGCCATACAGGAACAAAAACGATACACTTAGCCGATGAACAACACGAGACGCGGAATCCTGCCAACCTTTATCTGGCCTATTGCCCTGGTGATGGCAACTCTGGCTCTTCTGCTGCTTGCTGTTCCGGAGCCGCCCCGAGCCGAGGCGCCGATTCCCCCACAGCTTTATTCATCGTCATTCCAGCTGATTGCGACGGGTAACCGTCTTGGTACCTATTATCCGGTCGGTAATGTTCTTTCGAAGTGGATCAACTCTCAACTCGGCAGTGAAGGCGTTTTTAAGCCCATAGAGACGAATGGTTCAATCGACAACGTGCGTCTGCTGACCCAGGGCAAGGTGATGCTGGCGATGTCAGAAAGCCGAATCATCCAGGAAAATCTGAAGGAAAACGCTTCATCGCCTCTGCGGCTGGTATGGCCACTGTGGAACGATGTTGTTCATATTCTGCGCGCGCCTGACCGCTTTGAACCAGGCGAAAAGTTCCCGGGACGCCTCAACGTTTTTCTTGGTCAGATAAATTCTTCGACACGCCGCACCTCACTCGAAATCATCGAGGCTCTCGATCTGTATCGTCGCAAAACCAGTGCCGAAATTCCAATCGAAGCAGTACTGAACTCCCTGGCCAACGGCAATATTGGTTATGCCACCATCCAGGCCGGCATGCCCAACAGAACCGTTTCAGATGCCGTAATTTTCCATGATTGTACGTTGGTAAATCTGGGCGATGACGAGATCGAAAAGATTCTCGTAAAGGTCGCAACTTCACAGCGGGTAACTATTCCGGCCGGATTTTACGGCGAGCGTCAGCCTGAGGTTCACACCATCGGGTTGCCAAACATGCTGGTGGCAAACGCAGAAACCTCAGATGAGGCTGTCGGACTGGTCGTTGAAAATCTGGTAAGGGGCGCTGCCCATCTCAAGCACCATCATCAGGCGATCGGCAACATTCCAGTCGATCCCGGGCTGGCATTGCACATTATGCAGGAGGTAGGTGTTCCCATACACCCCGGAACCCTGGCCTGGCTCGACAAAAATACGCAGACCAGGCATGCGGCCTCGGAGCCGGGAGACAATGTCGATGAATAGCCGGGAAAGCAGTTTGACTGCGAAACATAGCCGCGCCGGAATCGTATTGTTTGTCGTTCTCGGTGGCATATTCATTCTGAGTATCCTGATCATGTCTTATAATCATCTGGTCAGGGGAAAATTCAACGAAAGCCGTGAGCTGCTCAAACACCTGCGCGCGATGAAGTGTGCGCAGTCGATTGCCCGCTATATCGTCGGCAGAATGAAACTTGACCTGGTCGATCCTGCAACCGATGCAAACTCGCCCGGACAGATTCTGCGCGCAGCTTTTCGAGAGAACAACGCCACCCGGATCAGAGACGACATTCTGAATAACTGGTTTTCGCAGATCGGAATCGGCGATCTGCGCGCTGGCCTGACCGCGAATCAGCCATACGAAGTGAGCGTGCAGACCAACTTCGACGTCAGCGATGTCAGCTCGCTTGACGATGGCAACGGCTTTTACCTGAGTTTTGAAAAGTCAGGCAAAATCACGGTTGCTGTAACAGTTCAGGTCGATCAGGCGGTTGAAACCTGGCAGGAAACCAGGCCTTTCCGGGTTGTTGTACCATTTCCACTGCCGATCACCAAGTTCAATCTCTATCTGCGCGATGCGGCTGCCGGTGACGAAACCCGATTCAACACCGTTACCATTGCCAGTCCTGACACCGGTGACGTCACTGCCAATTCACCACGCCCGCTGGTGCTGGTAAATGGCGAGCCAACCAGTTCGAGCACCCCTGAAGACGTCTGGAAAACCAGAGGCTGGGTATACCTCGGCGGTGGCCCGCTGCTGCTGAATCGCGCTGCCGGTCATCGTGTTTTCGGCCAGAATTTTCATTCGTATTTTCCATCGGCTGATAAGCCGATCACACTGATTTTCAATTTTGGCCCATGGCCGGTCGGCACCCGTCAGGTCTGTTTCAGCGTAGCGCGCTGGGGTTTTGCCGAAACTCTCTACAGTGGCACGCACATGCAACTGTGGCAGGAAGTTCTCAAACGCGACTTCGACCGTTTTCCACAGGCTACTTCAAAAAGTCGCTGGGCCAGCACCTGTCTGCATCTGTTCGGCTCAAATGAAACTGATGCCGGGGCTTCGATGATCAGCCATACTCGTGTTATCGGCGATGTCAAAGACCGCTTTATCGAGATCTGCTATCTGGCCGATGCCGCGAGCAAAGCGCCGGTCGGTGCGGTGATTTCGATGGGGTCGAACGAATACAACAGTGCGCGCAGTCAGTCTTCGAACATCGCCGGCATGTCGACGCTGTTTGTCGAAAACAAGCTGATCAAAATGCCGAATGGCCCCTCGGCTCTTGGCGTCCAGGATCTGCACGAGCTCGAACCATTGTTTCTTTCGATTCCCTGGTTGAGCACCGATGGCAGCCTCTGCTATTATACGATCATGAGCAAGGTCGATGACTGTTCTTATAACGAAATCTACGATATGATCGCGCAGTATACCTCGACCAACCAGAAGATCGATATTCCACCGTCTGATGCGGCGCCTCTGACCAGCGAACGGCTGTTTCTCGAAGAAATCGATGGTATCGACACCCGTAACATCGAGATCGACAAAATCGCGGCCGGCGATGATGCGACGCTTGGCATGGCCCGGCGCATCTGCTACGAGGTGAAGCCCGGCCAGGGAGAAGACGCATTCAGTCTGCTCAAACAGCATTTCTGTCACAATCAGACGCATCGTCTCAACTTGGGCAATGCCGTTCTCAAAGTTGTCACCGGCGGCGCCGGCCTCACTCTGCAGGATGATCTTGGGCGACATACCGGTGGAAACCTGATCGTCGATGGTCCGGTCACTGTGGGAACTTTCGAACCGCCCGACTCGTCGTTCGAACCGCCACTTA
>JAKJFO010000050.1:0-10465 GCA_022704885.1 Candidatus Rifleibacteriota bacterium
CATGGAACTTCTGTTCCTTTCAGTGTTAGAAGAAACTCGTGTTTCTTATAGAATCAGGAAGTTATATTTTCCCGAGGTCTGTTATCGGAAGGTTTCGCTAAATCATTAAGCTAACTTGTAAAAAAAGCAGGTCGCAGTAGCAGCCGCATTCGAACGGTCATAAGGTTTGACACATTTGCTGAGCCTGTGCTAAGTTCATCGGGTCAAAGCTAAATCTTAAGGCAGGAAACTTGCTGATGAAAAAAACCTTCGTGGTTGATACCAATGTCATTCTACATAGCCATCAGGCGCTGTTTTCTTTTCAGGAACACGATGTGGTCGTACCACTTGGGGTAATCGAAGAGCTTGACCGCTTTAAGGGCTTCAACGATGAGCGTGGCCGTGAAGCGCGCCAGGCATCGCGCGAGCTCGACCGCCTGCGTGAACGTGGCACTCTGGCCCGTGGCGTACCTCTCGACAGCGGTGGCACTCTGCAGATCATGATCGATTCAGAAATCGAGATTCCGCATGGTTTCGGGCTTGATTCGCATAAGGTAGACAATCGTATTCTCGCCTGTGCTCTCAGTCTGAAAAAAGATGGTCGTAATGTAGTTCTCATCAGCAAAGACATCAACTGCCGCATCAAAGCTGATGCGTTGGGCATAAATACCGAAGATTTCGAAACCAACAAGGTCGATATCGACGAACTTTATACGGGCTGGCGCGAACTGGTCATGCCGGTAAGTCGTATCGAAACCTTTTTGCGCGAAGAAGGGGTCGATTATCACGAAGACGACCTGTTCAAGAATGAGTTCGTGCTGCTGAAAGCTGCCGAAAACGAAAACAAGACCGCGCTGGCGAAGTATGATGGCCTCAAAAAACGCCTGCTGCCGCTGTTTCATTACAATTCACGGCCCTGGGGCGTTGAAGCACTGAATTTGCAGCAGAAATTCGCCATCGAACTGCTGCTATGCAACGAAATTCAGCTGGTAACTCTGGTTGGCCGCGCCGGTACCGGCAAAACGCTTCTCGCACTCGCCTGCGGCTTACAGAAGACTATCGACGAGCATCTTTTCCGCAAGCTGCTGGTCAGCCGTCCGATCATGCCGCTTGGCAAAGACATTGGTTATCTGCCGGGCTCAAAAGATGAAAAGCTCAGTCACTGGATGCAGCCGATTTTTGACAATCTCGAATTCGTGATGGATCGCCTGTACAAGAATTCGGATGATGTCGACAAGAAGATCAGGTTCCTCATCGAGTCTCAGAAGGTTCAGATTGAGGCGATCACTTACATCAGAGGTCGCAGCATACCCAAGCAGTATCTGATTGTCGATGAAGCGCAGAACCTTACTCCGCACGAAGTCAAAACGATCATCAGCCGTGCCGGCGAAGGCACCAAGGTCGTTCTGACCGGTGACCCATACCAGATCGATAACCCTTATCTCGACAGTTCTTCAAACGGTCTGAACTTCGTTATCGAAAAGTTTAAAGACCACAACCTGTTCGGGCATATCATTCTGCACAAGTCTGAGCGCTCGTCTCTGTCTGCACTCGCTTCCGAATTGCTGCAAAGCTGATTTTTCGAGGTTGAAGATGGTATTAAAGAATCGCAGGGCGGTAACCTTTATCGAAATCGTTATTGCCGTGGGAATTCTGGCTGTGGCCATGATTCCTTTGTTCGGGCTGATCAGTCGTCAGACGGTCGATACTGACCGCAACGCTTCGCAGGCTTTTGCTATGAATAAAGCCTCTGAAATTCTCAACACGATTCTCGACAATGTGCCGTTTGCTGCACTGCGACAGGGTAACCCTGGCTTTATCAGAGTTGATGATCTGGCCAGCACGAGCAAATACAGGAGTTTTAACGACAACTGGGCACTCAAGATGATGCCGTTTCTTTTTCAGGGTTCTGAAAAACAGGGCGCCGGCTGGCCATGTCGGGGCATATTTACCGACTCGCGCGGCATACATTATCTGGTGCACCTGCGGGTAGAAGACGTGATCTCTGAACAGAAACCGCAGCGTCCCGAGCGTGTTCGCATTGGCACGGCATTTCCGGGCGGTGCTCCGGTGAGCTTCGCTGAGAACAATGACCTGACCTTTTCTTATCTGCGCAATCCCGCTCTTTTGTCTGACGGCAACTGGATCCAGGAATACGTTCGCGATATTTCGCAGCGCCCATTTGCCGAGGTCGACCTCGGTGCCGGCCGTGGTGTTGCTGAATCTCCCCAGAACATCTATCAGGATGAAGGCATGGAAGTCTGCGGACCTGATGAGCCGCGCTATCTCGACCCGACTGCCGAACGCTATACCGCCAAGATGATTGCCCAGAAGGTGCCTTACGATGCCACTGAAAAGTATGGCTGGTGTCTGATGAAGAAACTGCTGATACAGGTGCAATGGAACCTCGACCAGAAGAATTTTCAGAACCCTGAGGCCACTGACGGCCGCATACAGCGTATCCACCTGATGACGGTCAAAGGGGATATCGACTGATGAAAAGAATCATACGCAAAAACAGTGGTATCGCAATCGTTGTGGCCGTATTTTTCGCTTTCTGTATGCTGGTTCTGTTCGTTGCCATGATGTTCAGGCAATCGAGCACCGCTCATCATAATCAGTTGACCATCGATGAGCGCCAGGCATTTTTTGCTGCCAGAGCGGCCATGCAGCACTTTCTGCTCAAGGCCAAGATGTTTCCGACCGAGCTGTACGATGCGGTCGAGATTTCGCAGGGCAAAAATCCTTTGTGTACTTTTGCCGAGTTCGATGGCAGTACTGATGATGGCCAGCCCGCTTTCGAACCGATGGCGAATCGCTCGGATCTTTATGTTCGCAGGCTCCCTGAGCGCGAACTCGATATCAACCAGCAGCCAAAATACTTCTATTTCCCGCTTCCTGGCAAAGATGCCTATATCAGGCTGGGCAGCTATCACAACCCCGATTACCGCTTTCTGGCACCCGGCCTGGCCAAAAGCGAGCCCGAAGACCGTTATACTAAGCCGTCACCGCCTCCGGCTTCGGCGAACGCCGAGAAGTATCTTGCCTACTATATACGAGACTGCAGTAATATGCTGATGGACGGTGTGCGCATGCAACCAGCTCTTGAGTTCGTTATTTCGCCACAGGTTAAGAATATTCACGAGTGGGATGCCGCAACCATGGATGGTTATCCCTATACGATGAGTTATAAGGTCACTGATGTCAAGATTCAGTCGATCAAGGGCCTGCGCAAATATGGTGAAGAAGCCATCGAAGTCAGCGTCGAAGGCGCAGTCAAGAATTTTCAGGGTAAGCTGATACCGCAGACGCAAAAGCGGGTGCAGCGTATAACCAGAACAGGGGCGGTAGATTGATGTATTTAAAGTCTGGTAAAAGGGCCTTTACTCTGGTCGAAATAATTGTCGCATGCGTTGTGCTGGCAATGTTCATGATCGGTGTTTATCAGCTTTTTATCGGTGGCAGCAAAACGGCGGGGCGCGCGCAATGGATCACCGGTACTGTAGATCAGATGCGCAATGCCCTGCAGATTATCAGCCGCGATGTTCGTAGTGCAACCTACCCGACCACTCTTTTTTCTGACACTTTTTTCGATCCCTGTGATAACTCAGATATTGCGGTTCCGGCTCAGTATTATCTGCGAATTCTTAAAGACCGCGATCCGATAAAAGCCCCAGCCAGTGGCGAACTCAAAATCATGAGCTGGGTAATGTGTGAACCCGAAAAGCCGCCGACCCAGCCTGGCAAGCTGGTGCGCAACGAAATCTGGCTTGACCATGCCTTCGAAACTCCGGGAGGAACGGTTGCCAATCTGCGTATCAAGACCGAAGCGTTCACCTATACTACCAGCGCGCAGAGTTCTTATGCGAAATCAGGTAATCTCAGTTTGAGCCCGATTCCCGAAGAATCACGCAACCGCGTTCTGGTTAACGATGTTGAATATGTCGAATTTTCGGTCGCCGGAACCATACCGCCAGAAAAACCTGTGGACTTTTTCCCGATTTCCGTTAAAATACGTACCCTGTATCCCAAAGACGCTAATGTCTTTAAGGAAAATTCGATAATGGCGACTCCGCAGGTCGGTATTGATACATTTTAAAAATAACTGTATAGTGTTACACCATGTCTAAAAAGTGGCATCAACTAGAGAAACTTGACCACAAGGCTCTCAAAAAGCTTCAGGCCGAGCGCGAGAAGGCGGCGAAGCAGGCCCAGGAGGCCGAAGAAAAGAAGCGCAAGATGGTAATCGGCGGCGCTGTTCTTTTTGCATTGGTCGTTTTGCTGATATTTGTGCAGATTATGCGCGGTCGTTCAGCAGCTCTGGCCCGTCAGGAAGAACGAGCCAAGATGCTGTTCTCAAGAATTTCAGATTTCAGTGGCAAGGTTGAACATCGCAACATTGGCACCTGGGACAAACTCAACGAAAAGTTCGAGTTCGACAAGGAATATACTTATAAAACCGGCGAAGAATCGACGGTTACCGTTCAGATGCAGCTCGACAACCAGGTTAAGCTGTTCCCGCTCTCAGAAATGACCGTATATCCGCCGACTCTCAACGAGACCGAAAACAAGATCGAAAAAGAGCCGATTCTGCTCACCCGGGGCGAACTTACTGCGGCTATTTCTCTCGATGGGCGCGGTGTTCTCGAGATAGAAGTTGCCGATATCGTTGTTGTTGGTGCGTCTGGCTTGTTCAAGGTTATCTATGATGCCGATAAAAACAAGGGTGAAGTCGTGGTCAAGAACGGTCTGGTCGAAGTCGGCAAAAAACGCGGTGGCGGCCGGCCGGTAAAGGTGTCGGGTTTTTACAAGGTCACTTTCGGCGAAGGCGACATCAGCACTCCAACTCAGGCGAGCGTTATTCAATACGACTGGCGCTGACATTCGAACATGATAAAGATTGTCAAGGCGCGGGTGCACAACCTCAAGGATCTCAGCCTTTCCATTCCTGACGGCAAACTGACCGTCATTACCGGCGTTTCAGGTTCCGGTAAGTCTTCGCTGGCTTTCGATACGATTCATGCTGAAGGCCAGCGCCGCTACATGGAGTCGCTCTCTTCTTACGCCCGCCAGTTCCTGCAGCAGATGGAAAAGCCTGATGTCGAGAGTATCGAAGGTCTGTCGCCAACTATAGCTATTCAGCAGAAATCGACTTCGCGCAATCCACGCTCAACGGTCGGCACCATCACCGAGCTTTATGACTATTTCAGGCTGCTGTTTGCCGCTATTGGCCAGCCGCATTGCCCCGAATGCGGGGAAAAGGTCGAAAGTGCCAGCGTAGCGCAGATAGTCGATGCGTTGCTGCAGTATCCCGATAATACCAGAATTACCCTGCTGGCGCCGGTTGTGCGCAGCCGCAAGGGCGAATACGGCAAAGTCTTCGAAGAACTGCGCCGCGAAGGCCTGTCGCGCGTGCGCGTCGATGGCGATATGTGGGCGCTCGATGATGAAATTCCCGAGCTCGACCGCAACAAAAAGCATGATATCGAAGTAGCGGTCGACCGCATCAAACTCGGCAGTGCCGAGCGCGAGCAGTCCTCTGCCCGTCTCAACGAAGCGGTCGAACTCTGTTTTAAACTGGCTGATGGTCAACTGCTGGTGATCATCGATACTGACAAGCCGGTCGAAAAGCTGTTCAGCGAGAATTTGCGTTGTGCGCGCTGCGATATCTCGCTGCCCGAGATCAAGCCCCGCCTGTTTTCGTTCAATGCACCGTATGGTTCGTGCCAGGCCTGTTCTGGTCTTGGTTTTCAGCTGATCGTCGATCCTGATCTCGTCGTTCCCGACCCCGATCTTTCGATATCAGAGGGCGCGATCGCTTCTGAAAATTTTACCGACTCAACCTTTTCGCGACAGTGGATGGAAGGCCTTGCTCAGCATTACAAATTTTCGCTGAATGCCCCATTCAAAAGCCTGTCGCCTGAAGTGAAGAATATCATTCTGCATGGCTCCGGCAACAAGGTGCTCAAAGTTAATTACAAAGGCCGAACCATGGCCGGTTCGCTGACCAAGCCATTTGAAGGCGTAATTCCGACACTGTCGCGGCGTTACCGCGAAACCAGGTCAGAAGGTGCCCGCAACTTTTATGAGCGCTTCATGCGCACTTTGCCCTGCCCTGAGTGCCAGGGCCGCCGCCTTAACCCGATTGCGCTCTCGGTTCGCATCGAAGGCGAGAATATTCATGAACTGTCACAACATGCCGTTGGTGACCTGGTCGATTTTTTTGCCAGACTCAAACTCAGCGAGCGTGAGCGCTTTATCTGCAAAAAGATTCTCGAACAGATCAACAACCGTCTGCGGTTTTTAAAAGATGTTGGTCTCGATTATCTCGACCTGTCGCGTGCCGCACATACTCTCTCGGGTGGCGAAGCACAGCGTATCAGGCTGGCAACCCAGATCGGGTCTGCTCTGGTCGGCATCACCTACGTGCTCGATGAGCCGAGTATCGGCCTGCATCCGCGTGATAACCGCAGACTGATTGATACTCTAAAAAAACTGCGCGATATCGGCAATACTGTGCTGGTAGTCGAACATGACCGTGAAATCATGCAGGAAGCCGATCACCTCATCGATCTCGGGCCCGGCGCCGGTGTCGAAGGCGGCACTCTGGTTTCTGCCGGCCCGCCCGAAATCGTTATGGCCGACAAACTCAGCATGACCGGCAAGTTTCTGAATGGCAGTGAATTCATTGCGACTCCGCTGGCCCGCCGCGAAGGCAACGGCCGCTGGCTGACTCTTAAAGGTGCCACGCATAACAATCTCAAGAATATCGATATTGCTGTTCCCCTTGGCAAACTGGTTGTCGTTACCGGAGTCTCAGGCTCTGGCAAGTCGAGTCTGGTCAGCGACACACTTTTTCCGCTTCTCAACAATCAGATCAATCGCTCACGTCTCGAAGTTGGCGCTTATCGCAAACTCGAGGGCATCGAGCACATAGATAAAGTAGTTAATATCGACCAGGACCCGATTGGGCGCTCACCCCGCTCTAACCCGGCAACTTACACCGGCATTTTTTCCCCGATTCGCGACCTCTTCTCGCAGACGGTCGAAGCAAAGACCCGTGGTTATGCGCCAGGCCGTTTCAGCTTCAACGTCAAGGGTGGGCGTTGCGAAGTTTGCGAAGGTTCGGGCCAGATTCAGATCGAAATGCACTTTTTGCCAGATGTTTATGTGACCTGTGATCAGTGCAAGGGCCGGCGTTTCAACGATGAAACTCTGAAGGTCAGGTTCAAAGGGCTGAATATCGCGCAGGTTCTCGATTTGAGTGTTAATGACGCGCTGCCGTTCTTTGAAGCCTTTACCGCGATCAGACGGCGTCTGCAGACGCTGGTCGACGTCGGTCTCGGTTATATTACGCTCGGGCAGGCGAGCACGACGCTTTCGGGCGGCGAGGCTCAGCGTGTCAAGCTGGCGACCGAACTTTCCAAAGTCGCTACCGGTTCGACCTTTTATCTGCTCGATGAACCGACGACTGGTCTGCACTTTCAGGATGTGCGCTGTTTGCTCGACGTTCTTGCCCGACTTGTCGACAAGGGCAATACGGTGCTGGTAGTCGAGCACAATCTCGACGTCATCAAGACCGCTGATTATATCATCGATCTCGGCCCCGAAGGTGGCGAGCGTGGCGGTTCGATTGTGGCCACCGGCACGCCCGAAGAAATCGCCGCGGTCAAAGATTCGCTGACTGGCCGGTTTATCGCCGAAGACATTCAGCGCACCGCCGGGTTGAGCAAAAATGGCAAGGGCGGCAGGAGAAGACTATATGGCTAAGGCGCGCAGCCGCTTTGCCTGCCAGTCTTGCGGGCAGGTCTTTACCAAGTGGCAGGGACAATGCACTGCCTGTCAGGAATGGAATACTATCGAGCAGGAAGCCGATGCCGGCGAATCCCGCCGCGTGCCGATGCAGAACCCGGGCGGCAGTCTGGCAATTATTCAGACTCTTGAAGAAGTCACCATGGAAAGTTCGACGCGCTGGGCAACCGGTGTCGACATTTTTGACGAGCTTATCGGTGGCGGGCTTGTGCCTGGTGGTATAACGCTGATCGGCGGCGAGCCGGGGGTCGGCAAATCTACCTTCATGCTGCAGCTGGTGTCGCGTCTTGGGGTTACCATCAAGCCCCTCGCCTACATTTCCGGCGAAGAATCGGCAACACAGATCAAGCTGCGCGCCGAGCGCCTGCGCATTGGCAATGGCAGCGATATCATACTGGTTTCTGAACAGAATCTCGATTCTGCCCTGAACGGGCTGGCTTCTTATCTGCCGCGTCTGCTGGTCGTCGACTCGATTCAAACTGTCTACACTCCCCAGATGGAAGCGACTCCGGGCTCGGTTACCCAGATTCGTGAGTGCGCCGCTATTTTGACAAAATTTGGCAAAGATCGTGGACTGCCGATTTTTATAATCGGTCATGTCACCAAAGATGGCGCCATTGCCGGGCCTAAGATTCTCGAGCACATGGTCGATACGGTGCTTTATTTCGAAGGTGATGTGAATTCGAATTTCAGAATTCTGCGCGTGTTCAAGAACCGTTATGGCGCGACCGGTGAGGTTGCAGTGTTTCAGATGACCGACAAGGGCCTCAGCCCGGTGATAAACCCGTCTGACCTTTTTATCAGCCGCAAGCGCACCGATGCGCCTGGTGTCGTTGTCGTGCCGATACTGCAGGGCAGCCGCTGCATTCTTACCGAGCTGCAGGCTCTGGTAACGCAGTCATTTCTGACCATGCCGCGGCGGGTAACTGCCGGTATCGATTCGAATCGCCTGAACCTCGTGGTAGCAGTGCTCGAAAAGCATGCCGGGCTCAAGTTTTATAATCGCGATGTTTTTGTAAATGTCGCCGGCGGCCTCAAGCTCGCTGAACCGGGTGGTGATCTTGGCCTGGCCATGGCTCTTACCGGCAGCCTCAACGATCAGCCGCTGCCCAAAGACACTCTGCTGGTTGGCGAACTTACTTTGGCCGGCGAAGTCAGGCCGGTCGCTCAGGCGGCGCGGCGCATCAACGAAGGTCGGCGCTTCGGTTTCAGCCGCTTTATTGTGGCAGCTGGCTGCGAACTGACGGATAACAAGGGAATCGTTCACGTATCGACAGTGCGTGAAGCTCTGAAGGCTGTTTTTGGCTGACAGTTGGTATTCCAGCTGTTTTGTGATAATATTTTGTGACACTTCTCGGAGGTTTTTCTGTTGAAAAAGGCTGACACCGTAACTTTTAAAGTAGACCCCAACCTGCTCGAAATTCTGCAGAGCATGCCGAACCGCTCAGAATTCATTCGCAGCGCAATTTTGAACGCACTCGAACATGTCTGTCCTTTGTGCAGTGGGGCTGGCGTGCTTTCTCCGGCCATGAAAAAGTGCTGGGACAAGTTTGCCGAAAAGCACGAAATCAAAAAATGCTCTGAAAATGATGAAATCGAGCTTGTCTGCAACGTTGAGGCTGATAACTGACTTCGTCTATGAAAAGATCTGATCGACTGAAGCTTTTGGTGTGTCTGCTGACAGTGCTTTTCGCGGTGATATATATACCGGCTCATGCCGAAAACAGCACGATCAGGGTGTTTACCAGTATTCTGCCACAGAAATATTTTGTCGAAAAGATTGCCGGTGATCTGGTCGAGGTCGAAGTTCTGGTTGGGCCAGGCATGTCACCGCACACTTTTGAACCCCTGCCACAGCAGATGAGCCGTTTGAGTCGCGCTGCCGTTTTTTTTATGATCGGTATTCCGTTCGAACAAGCTCTGATTCAGCGTCTGGCGGCGGTCTGTCCTGATCTGAAATTCGTCGATACCGGTAAAAACGTAGCGAGAAGGTCGATGAACGAGCAGGAGTCGGACCATCAGCACAGTGAAGACTGCGTGCACGAAGTCGGCGCTCCTGATCCGCATATCTGGCTTGATCCGGCACATGCTGTTACTATTGCTGCAGCGATTGCTTCTGGTCTGATCGAGATCATGCCCGATAAGGCAGCAAGGCTTGAAGAGGGGCTGCAAAAACTGACAGCTGAATTGACAGCTGTCGATGAGGAGCTGGCAGCAAGCCTCAAGCCGCTAAAAGGCCAGACCATACTGGTTTTTCACCCGGCCTTCGGCTATTTTGCCGCCCGTTACGGGTTGAAACAGCAGTCTGTCGAAATCGAGGGCAAAGAACCGGGCCCGAGGCAGCTGGCTGAACTGATTCGCCAATGCCGACAGCTAGGTATTCGTGTGGTTTTTGTGCAAAAACAGTTTCCGGTGGCCGCTGCCGAAACCATTGCCCGGTCAATCAACGGTGCTGTCGTGTCAATCGATCCACTGGCCGAAGATTATATAGCGAACCTGAACCGGTTGGGCGAAGCGATACTGGCTGGTGCAAAGTGAAAATCGACAATCCGGCGCCGGTCGTAAGATTTTCAGACGTCAATTTTGCTTACGAAGACGGCATCACCGTTCTTGAAAATATCAATTTTTCTCTGGAAGCAGGCGACTACGCCTGTATTGTCGGACCGAACGGCGG
>JAKJFO010000050.1:10475-21844 GCA_022704885.1 Candidatus Rifleibacteriota bacterium
AGACGACTTTGCTCAAGCTCATTCTCGGTCTGCTCAAGCCGGTTTCCGGTTCGATCTCGGTGCTGGGTAAACCGCCAGGTCACGCTCAGGCTCAGATCGGCTATGTTCCGCAGTTTTCAAAGTTCGATGCTGGGTTTCCGGTCAAGGTGCTCGATGTCGTTCTGATGGGTTGCCTGCGCCGTTCCTTTTTCTGGGGTCGCTATTCAGACGAGCAGGTCGAGAAGGCCCGTCAGTCGCTGGCTGCCGTTGGTCTGCCGGGTAAAGAAGACCGGGCTTTTGCCGGACTTTCAGGTGGTCAGAAGCAGCGCGCGCTGATTGCCCGCGCCATGGTTTCTGAGCCACGTCTGATTTTGCTCGACGAGCCGACTGCCAGCGTCGATGTTGCCGGCACCGAGCAGTTTTACAAAATGTTCGAAGAGCTTAATCAGCGCTTTACCATATTGATGGTTTCACATGACGTCGGCTTTATTTCAAGCCGTGTCAAGAGCGTGCTGTGTGTGCGTAAAACCCTGCAGATACACCCGGTTTCTGAATTGACCGGTGAAGCTCTGCAGAACATATATGGCGTCGATGTCAGCATCATCAGACATGACCACCGCTGCAGCGACAAGGGGCATATATGTCCGCATTCATAAAGGACCTGCTCGAACTTGAATTTCTACAGAACGCATTTATTGCCGGCATTCTGTGCAGTATCGCCAGCGGCGTCGTCGGCACTTATGTTGTTCTTAAACGTATAACCTATATTGCTGCCGCTATTTCGCACTGCATCCTCGGTGGTCTCGGCGCTGCCCGCTATTTTTCGGTAGTCTACGATCTGCCCTGGCTGCGGCCGGTATACGGAGCCATCGTTACCGCAATCGCTTCGGCTTTGTTGATCGGGTTTATCAGTTTGCGCGCCAAAGAGCGCGAAGACACTGTGATCAGCGCTCTATGGGCGGTTGGTATGGCGGTCGGCGTGCTGTTTATATTCAAGACGCCCGGTTATAATGAAGATCTGATGAGCTACCTTTTCGGCAATATTCTTATGGTCTCACGCGAAGATCTCTATCTGATCGCCGGTCTCGATCTGCTGGTCATCGGGTTGACCGTTTCGTTTTATTATCAGACGGTCGCTGTCTGCTTCGATGAAGAATTCGCACGCACCCGTGGCGTGGCGGTCGAATTCTATTATCTGCTGCTTCTTTGTCTGACTGCTCTTACAGTCGTGCTGACCGTTTCGGTGGTCGGTATCATCATGGTGATCGCCCTGCTCAGCCTGCCGGTAGCCATCGCCAGCCGTTTTTTCGACAGCGTCTGGAAAATCATGATCGCGGCCACACTGCTTGGCATGACTTTCACCCTGAGTGGGCTGGCGTTGAGCTATTCGCCGAATCTGCCATCAGGCGCACTTACTATCGTCATCGCCGGCGCTGCCTACTTTCTGGCTCTTGCCTGGTCGGCATTTTCCCGCCCAACCCTGGCAAAATCAGCTGCCGCCAATACAGACAGTTGAAGACAGAGGCTTTGTGAATTCAATCAGCAGAGGGATAATCATGAGTTTTATTGTGAGACTTGCAAGTGTTTTCATTCTTTCAGTTGTCTGTGTCGGTTCTCTCCGGGCTGAGCCAACAAGTTTTCCAAGAAAAAAATTTCTCGATTACCGGCTTGTTTACAGCGCGATTTCAGAATTTCACCCGAATGAAATCCCTTATCAGCCCAGCCCGGAAAATCTGCGAGAACTGGAGTCCAGTCCTGGCAATGACAGTGAAAACCACAACTGCGACTACGTATGGCGGGAATTCGGTGAATTTTTTACGGTTGCAACCTTCCCCGGTTCCGACATCTATTTGATGATCAGTGATAGTCCCAGTCATCGTGCCAGCGATCCTTTCAGGGTTATTCTCGCGGCGAATGACAAGAAAAAAGAACTTTATATTTTGAATTGCGCTCACTCAGGATCAGTTTACGACGCGGGTTATAGGATTTCCGAAACGGGCAACTGGCTTTTAACTTTCAGCACCGAAGCCGATTTATTCACGGAAAAGCTCCTTCCTTATTGTGTGACTGAATCCTCATTGTCACTCGACCGGGAGTCGCTTGGATTGATCTCTAAGGCTTTTCAGCCCTTTAAGTCACCAGAATCCGACACTGACGAAGAGTCTGAAAACCAATATCACCTCTATCTTGTTGAAGATCCCGAGTTGATTGAAACGCGTGAATGGAAGGGCCTGAAAATAAACATGCTGAAGGATGACCGTCCGGAAAAACTTATGATACCATTGCCACTCAAATGAAAAATCCAACCGACCAGCAAAGGGCTCACCGGAAACAGCTGGAAACTTCCATTAGTTTGCAGGCAGAAGCCACAAACCAGTTTTTCTGCCTGTTGAAGCTTGTTGAGAGAGAAGTTAAAACTGCTGACCTGATTATTGCACATTTACTTCCTTTTGGGTTTCGGTTACTTGAATTTTCTGCATCTTGAAGATGATTTTCTTATTTTTGCTATCAATAAGAGCGATGCATTTTTCGTTTTTTTGTTCGCTGCCTCTTTCGAAGCCTTCGAAACCAAACAACTTTGCATCATGGTCAAAAAATAGACGTTCTTCAAATTTCCTGCCTGGTATCAAGGTCTTTTGCAGATAATCGCTGGCAAATTTCCATGAATTTTCAAATTCTCTGTCGAATTCCAATTTATTTTCTGCAAGTTTGAACAGAGATCTGGTCTCGCCATCTTCCTGTCCGACGCATATTCTTTCCCCAAATGCATCCAGCGCAAATTCTGATAAGTAAACCGATCCCGATTCGGCAAAATACAGTACTTTAAAGTCTTCCATGTTTGCATTTTTGAGCATGAGAAAGTCGGCATCATGAGCACCAGCACCGTCATATCCGCCTACTATAAGAATCCAGTCGCCTGCGAGGCTTTCCCGGTGCATGCGAATATAAGGGGCTTCACCGCTGCCGATATGGAACGGATTGAAATCCATGAGACCAGAATCCAGAAACCAGCAAAGCTTTTTATAAAGAAAATCTGAAGAATCCTTGTCCTGTTCGATATAAGGAAAACTCTGCGAATATTTTTCGGCGCCTGGCACAACGGAAAATTGATTCTGCGACAGTAGCGGCTCAGCTTCTGAAACCATAAACAGACAGATTAGAGCACTCAGCAGAATTTCTCTGGCTTTAATTCTATTGCGTATTTTCATAATCATTTTCTGTGCCTTCTCTCATTCGAATGATGCAGGTTAACCCTGTTGGATTACCGACCCGGAAATTCAATCAGCAGCGCTGTAAGTTGTCTGCCAACTAAATGGGTTCGTATCCAGATGTCATTTTACCAGAGTTCAATACTAATCACAAAAAGTTGCGCAGTCATTCCCGCCGCCAATGATGACCATTCTTATCGCTTTTCGCCAATGAATTCTGGCAAACACCAATAGGTGGCATGTCGCAAATCATCTTTCAGAGGGCAACATAAAACTGTTGGCCTGATTATTGCTAATAAACGGGGTTCGTGGTATCCTCTCAAGCCGTGGAGTTTACCTCGTGATTTTTCAACTATTAAGAGCTCTCTTAGTGCTGACTGGCACCATTGTTGGTGTTGCAGTCGGTTACGCTGTGGCAACCGAATATACCTCCGTTTTCGAGTTTGAAAACCCACATCTGACTCTGGCGGCTCTTCTCGGCTTTATCGGCTATCTTTTCTGCTCTATTGCCGGACGCGAACTGCATCTGTGGCTCGAAGATCAGCTTGAACACAATAACAGCTACGATCTCGCCTGGGGTGCGCTTGGTCTGCTGCTCGGCCTGATCAGCGCCAACCTGCTGTTTGTACCGGTATACCTTCTCATGTACAAAGGCTTTGGCGAAGTTCATTTCGATAACAAATATCTCGAAGGTCTGGTGCCGCTGTTCAATCTGGTAATACCGCTTGCATTCAGTCTTCTGTTTGCCTATCTTGGCGTCAAGATCATGCTCAGATACCGGCGTTACCAGGCCAAGATCAACACCGACGGCGTTGCCGCCCGCCACAAGATCATCGATACCAGCGCCATCATCGATGGCCGTTTCGCTGACCTGTTCAGGCTAGGTTTTCTCGAAGGCAACATCATAATCCCGCGCTTCGTAGTCAGTGAACTGCAGTTTCTCTCTGATTCTTCAGACGAAATCAAACGCAGCAAGGGGCGCAAGGGCCTGACCAGTCTCAACCAGCTCAAAAGCGAATTCCCCGACCTGATCGTGATTGCCGAAAATGATTATCCCGACATCAACGAGGTCGATGCCAAGCTGGTCAAGCTCGCTTCCGAACTCAAGGCGATAATGATCACGCAGGACTACAACCTCAAGAAGGTCGCCGAGCTTGACTGCATCAGTGTTTTGAATGTTAATGATCTCGTGAATGCCCTCAAGCCGATTTTTGTCAGCGGTGAGGATATCGAAGTTAAAATTGTGAAAAAGGGTAAGGAGCCGTGTCAGGGCGTTGGGTTCTTATCAGATGGCACCATGGTAGTAATAGAGGATGGCGGAGACCATGTGGGCGAGACGGTTAAAACCACGGTCAGCAACATTTTGCAGACCGGCGCCGGTAGAATGATTTTCTGCCGCATAGGTAACCAGAAATGACAGCCCTTTTTGTGAGGAGAAGCAGTAAATGGGTATACGCGTAAAAGAAATAATGGACCGCAATCCGGTCATCGTCGATGCGAGTCAGACCGTGTTCGGGCTCAGAGAAATGGTAATTCTCAGACAGCCTGAGTGCGTACTGGTTACTGACGCAGAAAAGCGGCTGGTCGGCATCATGACGCCGTCGCATCTCGCGACGATTCCTGATGTCGATATCGAAGAGAAAGTTACCGCGGTGATGGAAAGCAAGTTCCGCCGGGTCAACTGCAACATGTCGGTGCGCGAAGCCGCTGCCATGCTCTCTGCCAGCGAACTCGAAGCGCTGCCGGTCGTCGATAACAACGATGAACTCGTTGGGGTCGTCACCTACAAAGACATCGTCAAGGACCTTGTCGAAGACCGCGAAGATCAGCTGTTGACGCCTGAGAGCGCGGTTATCTACCTGTCGATGACCAAAGACCCCGAACAGGAAGAATACTGGCTGCAGAAAGTCAGCAACAAAGGCTATCGCGCTGCGATCACTCAGGTCGGTGCCACGGCTGAAAAGCTGCCGATCAAGCTGCGCGAAGCAACTATCGTCGCGGCCATCGCACGCTCGGTCATCAAAGAAGATTCGCGTGAGAAATTCTCGGTCAGCAACGCTGTGCGAGATATTTTCAGCCAGCTTTATACAATCAACCCCGGGCTGGGTGGTGGCTTCAAGGTCGCCATCGTGCGCGGTGAAGGCAGAATCGCGGTAGCCGCTTTCGGTCGCTGCGGCCATGCCCTCTCGAATGGTAACGAACAGATTTTCATGGGGAGCAATATCATTTAATCATGTCACAGCAGGTTCGTGTGCGCTTTGCGCCGTCTCCAACCGGTTATCTTCACGTCGGCGGAGCCCGTACGGCTCTCTTTAACTGGCTTTTTGCCCGCAAAACCGGTGGCACTTTCGTGCTGCGGGTCGAAGATACCGATGTCGAACGGTCAACGCAGGAATCAGTAGACGGCCTGTTGCGCGACATGAAATGGCTCGGCCTGACCTGGGATGAAGGCCCCGAAGTCGGCGGCCCGCACGGCCCCTACTTTCAGTCGCAGCGCCTCGAAATCTATCAGAGCTATGCCCGTCGTCTGCTCGATAACGGCGCGGCTTACCCCTGCTTCTGCAAAGAAGAAGAACTCGAAGCCAAACGCCAGAAAGCCGAAGAAGAGCATCGTTCAGTGCATTACGACGGCACCTGCCGCCGCCTCGACAAAGAAGAGGTCGAGCGCCGCATCGCTGCCGGCGAGCCTTACGTCGTGCGCGTAAAAGTGCCCGAAAAAGATTATGTTCTCGAAGATCTCGTGCGTGGCCGGGTTGAATGGAAAGCCGAAACGCTTGGCGACTTCATCGTGCTGCGCTCGAGCGGCATGCCGGTCTATAATTTCTGCGTCGTCGTCGATGACGCCGATATGAAGATTTCGCACGTGGTGAGGGCTGAAGAGCATCTTACCAACACTCATCGCCAGCTGATTCTTTATGATGCACTGGGTATCAAGCCGCCGACTTTCGCGCATGCTTCGCTGATTCTCGGTGAAGACAAATCGAAGCTGTCAAAGCGGCACGGTGCCACGGCTGTCGGCCAGTATGCCGAAGACGGTTTTCTGCGCGATGCCATGATCAATTTTCTTGCCCTGCTGGGCTGGAACGAAGGAACCGACCGCGAAATCTACAGCGTAAAAGAGCTGATCGAAAGCTTTTCGCTCGAACGCATCAGCAAATCACCCGGCGTTTTTGACCATAACAAGCTGATCTGGATGAACGGCCAGCACCTGCGTGCCATGCCGGTCGACGAACTGCTGCCGATGGTCGTGCCGGTGCTCAAAAAGGCTATGCCCGACGATGCGCGTCTTAACAGCCCTGAGGTTCTGTGCAAGCTGGTCGAGCTGATTCAGGTCAAGATGAACACGCTCAAAGATGCCGTTCCGGTGGCCGAATCGATTCTGCGTGCCGGCCCGCCGGCCGACGAAGAGGCGGCAACCATGGTCTCGACCGAAAAGTCGAAAAACCTGTTCGCGGCCCTGGCCAAAGAATTCGCGACCTGCGAATGGGTTAAAGACGGCTACAACGCCGCCATCAAAGCCGCCGGTAAAACCGCCGACGCCAAAGGCAAAGACCTCTTTATGCCGATCCGCGCCAAGATCACCGGTTCCTGCCACGGCCCGGAGCTCGTCGGCATTCTTGACGTGCTCGGCCGCGACGAAGTCATCAACCGCCTCAACAGCTGACTGTTGGCCCGCTTGCTTTTTCCAGAAATATCTGATTAGAATACGCCTGTCTATATCTTGATGGGTTGATTTAATCTGGACAGAAACTTTGAAAGGCCGGGCTGTCGGCCGTTTTGTTTTTTTCCGAGGGCTGAGAGAAAGTTATGACTAAAATAGATTTAAATTCACTGACCGGGCTTTCCGAAAAAGAAGCTGAACGTCGACTGGTTGCAGAAGGAGCGAATGAACTTCCTTCGAGCAAACCAAAGACGGTTTTCGACATCGCCTTCGATGTGGTACGAGAGCCAATGTTTCTTCTGCTCGTGGCATGCGGTTTACTTTATCTTATGCTCGGAGACAAAGAAGAAGCTCTGATGCTTTTGGGCTTTGTTTTCGTAATTATGGGTATCACTTTCTTTCAGGAGCGCAAAACCGAACGGGCTCTTGAAGCTTTGAAAGATTTGTCCAGCCCACGTGCTCTGGTCATCCGCGACGGTGTTCAGCGCCGTATTCCAGGCCGTGAAGTCGTTAGAGGGGATCTTCTCGTTCTTGTTGAAGGAGATCGTGTGCCGGCTGATGCTGTCATGCTGGATTCTGTTAATTTTTCTACCGATGAATCGTTGCTCACCGGCGAAGCAATCCCGGTGCGAAAGTCTGCCGCATCGTTGCCACTTCCTGACAGCATGGGCAGGCCTGGTGGTGACGATCTTCCATTTATCTTTTCTGGAACCCTGGCTGTTTCAGGGCAAGGCGCAGCTGAAGTGCTTGCCACTGGCAGCAAAACCGAACTGGGAAAAATAGGCAAAGCCTTGCAGACAGTAGAACCGGAGGACTCGACGTTAAAAAAGGAAACTGCTGTTCTGGTCAAGCGTCTGTCGATTTTAGGCTTTCTAATGTGCACCCTGGTCGTCATCGTCTACGGAATAACTCGCGGCAATTGGACAGAAGGATTTCTTGCCGGCATAACCCTGGCCATGGCAATGCTTCCAGAAGAATTTCCGGTGGTTCTTACCATTTTCATGGCACTTGGCGCCTGGAGAATTTCCCGCAAAAATGTGCTTACCCGCCGCGTTCCAGCAATAGAGACTTTGGGGGCGGCAACGGTTCTTTGCAGTGACAAGACAGGAACCCTTACTCAGAATAAAATGTCACTGGTAAAGCTTTATGCTGAGGGAAGCTTTCTCGATCTGCCTCCAGAAGGGCTGTCTTCACTGCCGGAAGTTTTTCATCCCCTGGTGGAATACGGGATACTGGCCAGTCAGCGCAACCCTTTCGATCCCATGGACAAAGCCATTAGATCGCTGGGTTCACTCGCTCTTGCGAAAACTGAACATCTGCACGATAACTGGTCTCTGATTCGCGAATATCCATTGTCAAAAGAATTGCTGGCTCTTTCACATGTCTGGAAATCTCCCGATGGCCAGCAGTTGATGATTGCCGCAAAGGGCTCGCCTGAAACTATCGGAGATCTCTGCCATCTCGACCAGGCTTCTCAAAATAAGCTGACGAAAACTATCACACAGATGGCCGATCAAGGGCTACGTGTTCTCGGTGTTGCCAAAGCAGCTTTTCAGTCAGACACTCTACCTGCAGATCAGCATGATTTTCCATTTGAATTTCTCGGGCTGCTCGGTTTTGCCGATCCTGTTCGTGACACGGTTCCTGATGCTATCAGAGAATGTCATGCGGCGGGAATCAGGGTTATCATGATTACCGGAGATTACCCTGGCACTGCTCTCAGTATCGCCAGACGCATAGGCCTTGACTCTAACGAAGCTGTAATGACCGGGCCGGAGCTTGAAACTTTGAATGAAACTGAACTTGCAGAAAAGATCAGAAACGTGAATCTTTTCGCCCGGGTCGTTCCAGAGCAGAAGTTGAAGATTGTGCAGGCTCTTAAAGCAAACGGGGAAGTGGTCGCAATGACTGGCGATGGAGTCAATGACGCACCAGCTTTGCGTGCCGCTCATATTGGCATTGCCATGGGCGCGCGTGGCACAGATGTTGCGCGTGAAGCATCCTCTCTCGTGCTGCTCGATGATGATTTTACCTCGATTGTTGCAGCAGTAAAGCTTGGCCGCCGCATTTTCGATAATCTGCAGAAAGCTATGGCCTACATTTTTGCCATCCATGTGCCGATTGCCGGCCTTTCTCTGATCCCAATTCTTTTCAAGTGGCCGCTGATCCTTCTGCCAGTTCATATCGTTTTTCTGGAGCTTCTCATCGATCCGGCTTGCTCTATTGTTTTTGAAGCTGAATCTGAGGAAGATGACGTCATGTTGCGTCCACCAAGATCGCCGGATCAGCCGTTGTTTGGCAAACGCAACCTGATTTTAAGTCTGATGCAGGGTTTCAGCGTTTTTATGGTGGTTCTGTCCGTGTATCTCATATCGAGCGGCTTGCTCAAGCTGCCGGCAGATGAATCCCGTGCTCTTACTTTCACCACGCTCATCGTCGCGAATATCTGCCTTATAATTATAAATCGCTCCTGGACAAGATCGGCAATTGCCAGCCTTTATACTCCAAACGCAGCGCAATGGTGGGTAATTGGAGGCGGAACGGTTTTTCTTGGTCTGGTGCTTTTTCTGCCTTTTTTGCAGAAATTGTTCAAATTCGCCATTCTTCACCCGCTGGATCTTCTAATCTGTATAGCGGCAGGCGGCTTCAGCCTTCTCTGGTTCGAAGGTTTCAAATATATTCAGGGCCATCGGCCGCCTGAAACTATAGAAAGAAAACACAGATTCTGATGCAGTGTTTTGTGCAAACAACATCATCAGAATCCGGTTTTTGCGTAACAATGATGAGAAGTGACGATGAACCGCGCGTTTCGAGCGGCAGTTACTAACAAGTCATTCGTAGAAATGCTGAATCGCAGCTTCTACGCCCTGTTCAGCCAGCTCTTTTTTAACTTCGCCGACGACGAAATCGCCAAGCTTGAGTTTAACCTTCTCGACGATTTTGCTGTCGACGGCTGTTTTCAGAGCGCTTTCCGGCATCATCGCGACCAGGGCTTCCGGCATATTATGGCGATTGGCATAGATTTTAGCAAGTTCGCTGTAGTTACCAATTTCAATATCGAGGCAGAGTTTGATTTTCGGCATAGTACCTCATTCGTGCAGTTATTCTGGTTTTGATCAGGTTGATAAATTATCACAACCCGTCAAAAAAGTCAGTTTTGTGTCGTTAAAAAGGTTTGTGAAAAGCCATGCCTTGTGGAAGATTGTATTATATTTTACGAGATCATATAATCAGACTGCGCTTCAGCAGAGTATCAGTTTCCAGGTCTGATGTCTCTGCTTGAAGTTGACGAAATAGCTGAATAGAGATTCTCTGGCATGCAAAGTATTGTTCAATTTATTTATGTTTCGGGTTTTGTCGGTTTCGTAATCGGGATACTGTTTTTTCCATTTGCCTGTCCCCCGGAAGTCCTTTCTAAACAGGTTCTGGGTCAGCCAGCAATAAATGCAACGGCTATAACCTCGGCCTCTGATTCTACCCGAGAATATTTAAAAATGCTGGAAAAGGCTTTGCTGAATCTGCCAGATATTGCTTCGATAACCGCGGATCCTTATGGTTTTGCCGGGACAAACCTGTATTTAACCGACATAGCTACTTCAGTAACAGTTGTCGGGCCACTTCGAGACCTTTATGGCTTGCCGCTTGTGCCGACTTTGCCCGAAATCTATGATAGAATTGATGCAGTTAAACTGCCCGGAGGGTTGAAACTCTTCTCATTCGCCATGTATGCGAGGAAAAAGGCGTTCGCAGATGAAGCCTTGAAAAGGCAGCAGTTATACGAGAAGAATCTGGCCGTATTTACAACCCGTCGGAAGTATACAGTATTCATCTGGCTTATCTTAACGTTGTCGATACTTTTTGTCTGGAAAAAGGTGAGTAATAAGAGAGCAACCTGGCTGGAAATGACCATTATGGTTATAACTGCGCTGATCTGTATTGTTCCTTTTGTCTTTCCGGGTGTTACCTTAGGCAGTGGTTTTATCGGGTCTGATGCGACAGAAATCAGTTTTCAGGAGCGCGAAGCGCTTAATGATAGCCTGCGCACTTATATGGTTAAGTGCCTGGAAGCTAGACTCATAGATAAGGCCGCTTTAGAACGACTGGTTGGCAGCCTTTCAACGCCTGCTTTGCCTGTTCCGTCGCACTTTTATCGGCAATATAGAACAGGAAGCGCGCGCCTCAGATATTGGGGTGTTGATGAGTTCATCGCGCGCGAAACTGCGCGCTGAGTTTGCTTATCCACAACTTAAACGCAAATTTGCGCAATTAGATTGCGGGGTTCGTGAACTGAGGTTATAATTGTTCAAACAGGAGGATGCTGCAATGTACATATTCAGATCGCGTTTGTTCATAAGTACGATGCTGCTGATCTTTATGGCCACCATGATGGTTCCGGCTCAGCTGTTCGCTCAAACCGCCGGCCGCGAAAAGAGCGGCGCAGAAATATTTCTCAAGTGGTTCACCATTGGTGCTATGGTCGTCGGTGCCGGGGTCGGAGTAGCTACCTTCGGCGTGGCCGG
>JAKJFO010000051.1 GCA_022704885.1 Candidatus Rifleibacteriota bacterium
AGAGGGTGTTATCGTTCCGCGCAAATCTCTGGCGCTGATGATCAGCGGAAAGGATTTCTCGATCAAGGCTCTCGGCCGCCTGTTCGATCTGCCCAGCTGGAATTATGAGGGCAGTCTCTCATTTAATGCGCGCCTGTTTGGCGACATGCATGACCTTAAACTCAAAGCAGATGCCGGCATTGACGATCTTATCGTTGCCGGTCGCAAAATACCCGGCGTCAAGGGCAAGGTCGAGGGTGACAAGGCAAAAATTACCATAGAAGAAGCCAGTATTACCTTGCCGAACAGCTCGTTCAACCTCAAGGGAAACATCGATCTGGCAGAAGGCTACCGACCGGTCAATCTCAGCATGCATCTGTTCGTGCCGCACGGGCCGCTGACCGATCTGCCCGAATACCTGCCCGATGTCTTTCGCGAAGCCAGTGGCACGATTCAGGCCGATCTCGGTTTGAGCGGCCGACCTTCGAATCCTCAGATCAGCGGCGATCTGCATCTGCAGGCTGATACCCTGGCTTTCAGTAATATGCGCAAACCTCTTACCGGCGTCGATTTCGCTATTTCGACTGACGACAGGGTCATCAAAATCGACAAACTGGAAGCGCACCTAGGCCGCGGCAAACTTTCCGGGCATGGCCAGGTTGATTTTCGCGACAGCCTTGGCTCGATAACGGCAAACATCAGTGGCGAAAAACTCGATCTCTCATTCATGAACCTCGAAGTAAACGGAGCCAGCGCCAGTGTCGACATCAGCGGCGATCTTTATAACCCGATTGTCAAAGGCAGGGTGCTGGTGCCGCGTGGCCGCTTCAATCTGTCTACCGACATATTCAAGCGCCGTCGCAAGTTCGACCTGTTCTTCGATTCTCTAGCCTACCACTTTGATATCGAGGTTCCACGCAATTTCTGGGTGCGCAGCTCATTCCTGAACGCTGAAATGCGCGGCAAATTCTCGATAGCAGGCGACCTCGAAGATGTTAAGCTCGATGGCGGCGTCAGCTGCGTGCAGGGCAACCTGTTCTTTCAGCAGCGACGCTTCAGAATTGACACTGGCGAAATAAAATTCGGCGGCGTCGAAGACAGCTTCGATCCGCACATTTTTGTTAAGTCCGAAGGTCAGATTCAGAGCACAAAAATCTTTCTGACCCTGCAGGGGCGCGTGTCATCATTTACGCCGCGAATTTATTCGAGCCCGCCGATGGCCGAGAGCGACCTGCTGGCCATGCTGGCGCTGGGGCGTGACATGTCAACGGCGATGCAGGGCGACAGTAAGGATCTGTTCGAAAACGAGATTCTCGAGGGGCTTAAAAATTCCTACATTTCTGCCCTGATTGGTAATACAATATCAACGGCGCTAAATCTTGATGAGCTGTTTCTGAGCTCGCTGTTCGACCGCAATTCCGGCAAGACAAAATCGTTCATCAGAGTGGGTAAATACATCGGCCGCAACATATTTATGGCTTACGAGGGCACCATGCAGGAAGACGAGGAAGAGACCTATATTTTCGAGTATCGCCTGCCAAAGGGGTTCGTCGTCAATCTTGAATTCAAGGAGCCTGAACGCGACCAGCGTATCAACGTGCGCTACGACTGGAAGTTCTGGTAAACATCGCAGATGCTGCTGACAAGACTCGAATCGATGCTGAACATAAGGCCCGGCGAGTGGCGTGAAACCGGTTTTTTCTGGTTTTTCACCTTTTGCTGCTGGTTCTCGATCGCGCTTGGTGATTCGATCTCTGACACTCTTTTCATCAAGCGCGCCGGGGTCGAAAACCTGCCACTGATGTTCATCCTGTGCTCTCTTGTCGCGATGCCGGTAAGTCTTTTCCTGGCCGTGCTGCAGGGCAGGGTGGAAAAGCGCCAGCTGACCGCCGCTGTCGGCATCGTTTCTGCGCTGGCCGTGCTCGGCGTCGTGCAGTTCTCGGGCATCGAAAACAACAGTTCGGTGATCGGCCCCTATGTTCTATACTTCGTCACTAACCTGATGATGTTCGTTCTGCCCGTCGTTCTTTCGGTTCTGCTTGGCACCCAGTTCAATTCACTCAAGGCCAAGCGTCTGGTTCCAATCGTATTTACCGGTGTCATTGCCGGGCGGGTAACCGCCGGTGCTACGCTCAGCTATCTCGCTCTTCATTACCCGGTGCCATCGATTCTCTGGTTCTGGGTAATCGTGCATTCGCTCGCCTTTGTGTTTTTCTTTATGGGCAGCGGAAGCTTTGTCAGGCCACAGATTCAAAACTTTTTTCAACGGCCGGGTGAGCAGAAGCATGCAAGGTTTTTTGACCGCCTGCGCAATTTCATGCGTTCGCTCACCGAATCACGTCTCGTTCTTTTTCTGGTGTTGTCGGCGGTCTGTGCCAATTTTTCTTATTACTTCGCCGAGTTTCAGGGTGCTTCGATTTTAAACCGGCATTTTACCAGTGAGAACGATCTTGCCATGTTCTACGGCTGGTTCACTATCTGTGCCAGTCTGCTGGCTTTTCTTTTTCAGGCTTTTATCACCGGCAATCTCATTCATCGTCTCGGTATCAGTAATACCAACCTGGTTTACCCGGTTCTTGCCCTGTCGGCGTTTGCCGGCACCTTTATGTCGTTCACTCTCTGGCCCGGCGTCTGGCTTAAATTCGTGCAGTTCGGCCTGTTGACCGCTCTTTTCCAGCCGGTCAGCAATCTATTTTACAATGCCCTGCCACCGCGCGAAAAAGCCCGTATCATCACGGTCAGCGAAGGGGTGTTGCAGCCGCTGGGCACAGTGGTGACCGGTCTTCTGCTCTTCTACGCCGGCACCAATACTGAACTGGTCAGACTGTTCCCGCTGCTGGCGATGTTCGCATGGTGTGGCATAGCGATTCTGATGCGGGGGCCATACCGCGACAGCCTGCTCAAGCTGCTGCGCAGTTCCAGCCTCGACTTTTTCAACAAAGGCGATCTGCAGAAGCTCAATCTCGACCGTAATACCTTCAATATGCTGCTTGGCCATCTCGACAGTTCTGATGAAGAAACTTCGGTGCTGATCGTGCAGCTGATCGTCAGCAACTGCGATCGCGGCTGCCGCGAGCAGATGATGCAGCGGATCGGCAGATTCTCAGACGAGCGAAAAATCGAACTGCTCAGACAGGTCAACCTGCCGGTCGATCACTTTACTGCCGAGTTTCTCTTCAACTGTCTCGACAGCAGCAATGTCGATCTGCAATATCATGCTCTCAAGGCCATCAGTCAGTTTCCTTCTTCGCCGCGACTGCGCCAGCGGATAACCCGATTTATCGCCAGCGATGCCGAACATCTGAGATGCATTGCCGCTGCGATTCTGGTGCGTATCGGTGATCTCGACCAGATGATGCGTTCGCTCGAAATCATTCAGGGTTACATTCTGGCCGGCGACAACGCCAGCCTGCTCAAGGGCATCGAAATTATCGGTCACACCGGAGATGAGCGTTTCTGGGTCAACCTGCGTCCGTTCTTTTCTGCCGGCGACGTTAAAATCAGGCTGGCAGCGGCGCAGGCCTTCGAAAAAATTCTGGTCAGTGGCGAAACCGATGAGCATTATGAGATCATCGGTCGTCTGGTTAAGGACGACCTGCGTGAAATTCGCTATCTCGCGCTCAAAATGCTGGCACGCCTGACCGAACCCAAATGGTTCTACCATGTGATCGAAGGGTTGTCAGATTCGAGCCCGCGTAACCGCAAATTTGCCGAAGAGATACTCATCGCACATTATGACGACAAGTTCAGTGACCTGATCATGGTGCTCGAAAGCAGTGAGGCTTCGCTTTACGCCAAGGCCGCGGTAGCCGGTATTCTGGCGGCATCTCAGGATAACAGCGTCAGAGATTACCTGCATCTTTTTGGCAAGCGCGTAATTCAGCAGCTTTACGAATACAAACTCGAAGAATACGTGATCACCCGCGATACGGCAGCCGAAAGCTCGGTTTATATGAGAATGCTGCTGCGCGAACGTGCCTGGTCACTGACCCGGCTGATCGTCTGTCTGATCGCGCCCGAGCAGAATCGTGAAGCGCGCGACCTTTTCAAAAGCCTCTATTCAAGCAATGAAGAGCTGGTGAGTAATGCCGTCGAAGTACTGCAGAACATGGGTGAGCGCCAGCTCGTCTATCACATCATTCCGGTGCTCGAAAACATTTCTCTCGAAAACATCGCAGCCTATGCCATGAAAGCTTTTGCCATGCGTGAAAAAGACCTGCGCATCATACTCGGAAAGTATCTCAATTCTTCCGATCACGAGCTGAAAGAAGCGGCGATACATACCGTCTGCATGTCAGAGATTCGCGATCTGATACCGGTTCTCAAGAAGATCGAAACCGACACTTCCCTTGACGATTCCGTTCTGTCGACCTGTCGCTGGGCCACTGCAACTCTGCGGGCCCGCGGCATTACCATGCAATATCAATGAGTGAACAATTATGATCATCATCGAACGAATTCTTTTTCTCAAGCGCATTTCTATCTTCTCGAGCCTGTCGAGTTATGAGCTGCGCAAGATCGCCGAAGTAGTCAGCGAAGAAGAAGCCGAATCAGGCGAAATTATCTTCTGGGAAGGCGATTTCGGCGACTGTATGTACCTGGTTGTCGAGGGCAAAATCTCGATTTTTACCGGTAAGCAGCCGGCAATCAAGGTTCTTGCCAGTTTTGAAAAGGCCGCTTTTTTCGGGGAAATGGGCCTGTATGACGACAAACCGCGCGCGGCCTCGGCCATGGCTGATGTGCGTTCGCGCCTGCTCGTTTTACGCAAAGGCGAATTCTGCGATCTCATCAGTGAATTTCCGATGGTCGCTCTCGGCATCATGAAAGAACTCAACAACCGTATCAGAGCGACCAACCAGAAGCTCAACCTCATCGAGCGCAATCTTGTCGACAATTCGAGTCGTCTTTACTCGCGCGATTATTTCGTCGACTGCATGAAAAACCTGATCAATCGCGCCAGAAACAAAAAAACACAGGTCGGCTTCGTTCTGATCAGACTTAAGAAGCTGCATTTTCAGGATGAAAGCACAGATGATGAGACTGTCGACAGATTCAGGACTGAACTGATCCGTGAACTGGGGATGAAACTGGCAGTTTTCATGCGCGAAAGCGATATGCTGTGCCGGTTCGACGACAGCAGCATTCTGATCATGATTCCAGAACTCAATTCACGCGGTGCTCTTAAATTTCAGGCCCGCATAACCGACGACATCAACCGGGTTCTCATCGATTTTGAATCGGCCCGCAAGCTTTATTCAGATGTAGAATTCAAAACGGTAACCTTTCCTGATGACGCCGACTCATCTGAAGCTATCATCAAAAATCTCGAAACCCAGTAAATCTTTGCATAACCTCTGCCGGTGCAGCAGACAGGGTGACTTGAATTTATTGCCCTGTCCGTCTATAATGCGAGCCTGCAGATTCTTTATGGAGTTTTAATTTGCCAAAAAACTTGTTACTCGAAGCAGGCTTTCTCTGTCTGCCAGACAATCTTTTTGCCGAAAGTCAGCCAGATCTGCGTGAACTGATCAGTCAGGCCCTGCGCCAGGAAAAATTCGAATTTTCGCGCCTGCGCTGCTGGTTTTCGCAACACCGGATCGGCGTGCTGATCGAAGGGCTGGCAGACTCGCGCAGCGGTGTCAAAGAGGTGCGTGGCCCGAAAGCCGCCGGTGCTTTTGATTACAATAACCTGCCATCGTTGGCGGTACAGGGGTTTGCTGCTGCTCAGGGCATACAATACAAGGATCTGGTAACCAGAGAGGTCGATGGCGAAAAATATCTGTTTGCCATACGCCCGGTCTCTGAACAACCTGTCGAAAAGAGTATTACCCGAATCAGGGATACAGTTTTCAGCGCGTTGAACTTCGCTCTCCGTCCCTGGAACAGCAACAGCCGGTTCGTGCATCCGCCACTCTATTTTACTGCAATGCTGGATGACAAGGTCTGTGATGTAGAACTCGACGGGCTTAAGGCGACCAATGTCACTGCCAGCCACGACGGGCTCACCATTAAATATCATGTTCTTTCGGGCGCGCAGTTTTATCCGCAGGTTCTGCAACAGATCGGCGTCGTCTGCGAAACCTCAGAACGTCGTAAGATTCTCGAAACCCGTATCAGGTCTATTCTTCCAGAGGGTTATGTTCTACGGTCAGAAGGGGCGCGTATCTCGCGACTCTGTTTCTACAAAGAAACTTTGCAGCCACTGCTGCTAAAGTTCAAGCCAGACTATCTCGAAATTCCCGAGGCGGTTCTGCACCGCTACATGAAGAAACATTTTTCACTGCTTGCCTGCGAGAACAATCTCGGCAAAATGATGCCAGCTGCCATCGCAGTCTCGGAAAAGATCAATCCTCAGAGCCAGGAAGCCTCGCTGCGTGCGGCTGAGCTCGACGATCATTTTTCGCAGCTGCTGATGATCTGGCGAAAAGATGTCGAGAAGCTGCCCGATAAGCTGGGGCACTTAGCCGCCCGCTTTGAAAAAGACAAGATTCTGATGCCGGAACCGGGCAATCCGCTGGCGCGTTGCGCTGTCTGGCTGATTCCTCGACTGGGCCTCGAAAAGCAGGCTACCGATATCAATGTTTTGATTTCGCTCATCGCCGAAGGTGAACGCACCAGAATTGCCGAACTTCTTCCGTCAACCGGCTTTTCGGTAATAATCAGCCTAATCGCCGACATTCCGGCATTTAAAAAGCTGGCGCCGGTGCTGCAGGAAGTCTGCGCCTATTTTGCCGGCCGCATTCCCGCTCCGGGGGATGTCGTTGCCAGAGTGCTCTGCCTGGCTCTTCTGCTGCGTAATTACACCGTTGATGATGCAGGCGAAGCCGCGGATCCAGCAAGAATAATCAGCCTGCTGCGGGCGGCTGACTTCAGAATCGATATTTTTCAGGCGTTTGCCGACATATTTCCTGATCACAGCCTGCCTCGCCGCATCTGGACTCAGACGATAGCCTCCGATTCGCAGCGCGAGTCTCATCTGAAGCTTACTTGCGACAGCTTCCTGGGCTCGTATGAGCTGGATCCGGCAGCATTCTATGAGGCTGTAAGATCATGGAAGGATCTTTCTGCCGCTGACATGGAAGCTCTTTCTGCGCTTTATCAGCGCATGCGTAGGAATGGAAGAAATTTCGGGGTGCCCGATCGAAAAAGAAATTATCGAATCGCTGGTCAGACTGGAAAAGCTTGCCGGCATCAATTATCACGCAATTTTTGAATTTTTCTCGCGGGAAAAGGTTAACATCGAGGCCTGTCTGATGAATCTGCCGCCGGTTCTCGATGACACCAACCCGGAACACCTGTCACGGATCAGCCTGATCAAGCGCCTGGTTCGTCAGCTTGGGCGCCTGCCATTCGTGGCGAAGGAAAAAGTTGGTGCAAAAAAATGAAGTTGTTTAACTTTCTGTATGGTAAAATGCATTTTTGCAGTAGAATCGTGTCAATCACAGTCGGGGGAATATAGTAATGGCAATAGAAGATCGCAGCAACAATCCAGATATCCAAGATGACAACGAAAATCCGGGTGCCCCGGAGATTTACCCTCTGCTGCCTCTGAGGGATGTTGTCGTATTTCCCTACATGGTAGTGCCTCTTTTTGTCGGGCGCAAAAAGTCGATCAGAGCCATCGAAGAAGCGATGCTCAAGAATCGCCGCATTATTTTGTGTTCGCAGAAACAGGCTAAAACCGATGACCCGGAAGCAGATGAGCTCTATGAAACCGGCACCATTGCCGAGATTCTGCAGCTTCTCAAGTTGCCCGACGGCATTTTGAAGATTCTCGTCGAGGGCACCACCAGGGTAAAAATCAACCGCTTCACCAGACTCGATGAATTCTTCGAAGTCGAAGGCGTAAAAATTCTCACCGAAGACAAAAAGACCATTGAACAGCAGGCACTGATGCGCAATGTCATCAGTCTTTTCGAGCAATACGTCAAGCTCAATAAAAAGATTCCGCTTGAAGTGATCATGGTCGCCAACAATGTCGAAGAACCCGGCCGCCTCGCTGATATCATCACCGCTCATCTGAATCTCAAGGTCGAAGAAAAGCAGGAAATCCTCGAAGCTTTCGTTCCGCGCGAAAGGCTCGAAAAGATCGCCGGCATTCTCAACCGCGAACTTGAAATAATGATGGTCGAGAAGAAGATTCGCGGCCAGGTGCGCAAGCAGATGGAACAGATTCAGAAGGAATACTACCTGCGTGAGCAGATGAAGGCCATTCAAAAAGAGCTTGGCGACACCGATGAGCGCACCGAAGAGATCGAAGAACTCAAAGAAGCGGTAGCCAAGGCCGGTATGCCGGATGAAGCCCGCGAAAAAGCTGAAAAAGAGCTGTCGAAGCTTGGCAAAATGCCGCCAGGCTCGGCCGAAGCTACGGTTTCGCGCAATTATATCGACTGGCTGGTCGCCCTTCCCTGGAAAAAGCATACCAGAGACCGCATCGACCTCGAAAAGTGTCAGAAGATCCTTGATGAAGACCACTTCGGTCTCGACAAGGTCAAAGAAAGAATTCTCGAATACCTGGCCGTCTGCCGGCTCAAGAAGTCGATCAAAGGCCCGATTCTCTGCCTGATCGGCCCCCCGGGTGTCGGTAAGACTTCACTGGGCAAGTCGATTGCCCGCGCTCTCAACCGCAAATTTGCGCGCATCTCGTTGGGCGGCATGCGTGACGAGGCCGAAATCAGAGGCCACCGCCGCACCTATATCGGCGCCATGCCGGGTCGCATCATTCAGGCGCTGCGCGATACCGGTTCGCACAACCCTGTTGTGCTGCTCGACGAAATCGACAAAATGGGCATGGACTTTCGCGGCGACCCGAGTTCGGCTCTGCTCGAAGCTCTCGACCCCGAACAGAACCACTCATTCTCAGATCATTACATCTCGACGCCTTTCGATCTTTCGAAGGTGCTGTTTCTGACGACCGCCAACGTGCCGCACACCATTCCCGGTCCGCTGCGCGACCGTCTCGAAGTCGTCTATCTTCCCGGATACACCGAAGAAGAAAAGGTCGAGATCGCCAAAAAATACCTGATTCCGAAACAGCAGGATGCCAATGGCATCGTCAAGAAAGGCATCAAGATCGAAGAATCGGCGGTTGTCGAAGTCATTCGCAAATATACCCGCGAAGCCGGCGTGCGCAATCTTGAGCGTGAGCTCGCCTCGATTTGTCGCAAGATCGCACGAGACCTGGTTTTCGGCAAGATCAAACCCGATCCCGAAAAGAAAGATCAGGTTCTGCTGCAGGTCACCAATGCCTCGATCGAGCAATACCTTGGTATCCCCAAATACCACAACAGCAAGCGCGAAGACAAAGATGATATTGGCCTGGTCAATGGCCTTGCCTGGACCGAAGTCGGCGGCACCACACTGCCGATCGAAGTTGTCGTCATGCCCGGCCGCGGTAAGATCATCCTCACCGGTTCTCTCGGTGAAGTCATGAAGGAATCGGCGCATGCCTCGCTGTCTTACCTGCGCAGCCACTCTGATGAAATAAAGATGCGGCCGATCGACTACGATTCAATCGACCTGCACATCCACTTTCCCGAAGGCGCGGTTCCCAAAGATGGTCCGTCCGCCGGCATCGCTATTGCGACGGCTATTTATTCGGCGCTCAACGAAGTGCCGGTTCGCAGCGATTTTGCCATGACCGGTGAAATAACTCTGCGTGGCCGTGTGCTGCCGGTCGGCGGTATCAAGGAAAAGCTGCTTGCCGCTCATCGTCAGGAAATCACCAACATCATTCTGTCGAACGACAATGAGAAGGAACTCGAAGAAGTGCCGCCGCAGATTCGCAAGAATCTGACGATCTACAAGGTCGCTTCTGCTGCCGAGGTTCTTAAACTGGCTCTGCGCGGCGAACCCAAGAATACTCCGCTGGTGTTCAGTCGCCGGGCTCTTGGCACGGCGGCAAAGCGCAAAAAGACTGGCAAGAAACGCGGAGCTGCTGCATGACCATCAAGATTACCTCGGCGACTTTCAGCGCCTGCGTTGTCGGCAAAGACGGCATTCCAGCCGACAATCTGCCGGTCATCGCTCTTGTCGGTCGCAGCAATGTCGGCAAGTCTTCGCTGATCAACTGCATTACCGGGCGTCGCGAGCTGGCCCGCACGAGCTCGCTGCCAGGCAAGACGTTGACGATCAACTATTATTGTATCAATGAGGAATTCTATCTTGTCGATCTGCCAGGTTACGGTTACGCCAAGGCGTCAAAGGTGACCAGACAGAGAATTCAGAACATGATGAACGAGTTCTTCGCCGAAAGCAAGAATCTCAAAGGTGTCATTCAGGTTCTCGACATCAGACACAAGCCTTCACCGCTCGACGCCCAGATGCAGACCTGGATCAAAGATCAGAAGCTCAACAGCCTCGCGGTTCTGACCAAGGCCGACAAGCTCAGTCATCAGCAGGTCGTTAAAATGCGCACTTCGATAGCCAAAGATCTGCGGCTGGGCTTTGCCATGTCTTTTTCCGCCAAGGCTTCAACCGGCAAAGAAGATTTTCTTGACGCGGTCGAGAAGATTCTGGCCGGCCTCGAAATCAAGAGCAGCGAAGGCAGGGGCAAAAAGCCACAACCTCAGCCGAGGCAGAACCAGGATCGTTCCCGTCGCGGTGGCCAGCCAGGTCAGCCTGGTGATACAGGCTCCCGTCAGGGTCGACCAGAACGCCCGGCCGACAGAGACCGCAAACCAGGTGGAAGGCCGGCTCCCCGTCTGGATAAAGCGAACGCGCCAGAGCGCCCTGCTGAAAGGCAGCCCGATCAAGCCAGAACACCAGGGCAGCCAGATCCCAGGCAGTCGGATCAGCCGTCGACCCAGCCGGAAAAAACCGATCAGAACCAGGAACAGCGCACAGGCCAGAACCGCCGCCGTCGCTGGAAAAATCGTAAGAATCGTGGCGGTGACGACAAGAAGAAGCAGCCAGAAACATAACTCTTTTTGAGTGGAGGAAAATATGAAATTTGTGCGTATCGCTCTGTGTATTGCTCTGCTGGTGACGACTGTCGCTGTCAGTGCTGCCCCCTCGCTGAACAGCATTCAGAAAGATATCAATGCTGCCGGCAAACTCTGGGCAAACGATCCGGTAAAGGCGCAGACAATGTTGCGCGAAGCTTTTGCTTCAGCTATCGCATGGACAAAAGATGAATACAAACCCACGGTCAGAGAGCAGGCTTTTTATCATGCGGTAACCTGCTTCAGCCCTGAACTGGTCGAAGAAGTAGCAGTGGCGGCCGAAACCTATCTCTCGCTTTTCCCAAAAGGTCGTCATGTCAAAAAGGTCAATCTCTATCGCGCCATGGCCGAATACTCACGCGGCAATTATGAGTCGGTAGCGAATGCCCTCGATGCCGCCGCCAGGGCAAAAGGCAAGTTTGCCTATGCTGACCAGACGCAGGCGATGTCGGGTTACGTTCTGACTGGCTATCATCGCAGTGCTGAGAAATTTATCGAAGGTCAGCGTCTGCAGAAACCTTCAGGTGCGCTGACCAAAGATTTGCGCCGCTTTCATTCGGGCAACCGGATGATTGATGGTCTGCTCAACCGTGTCGCTAAAGGGCAGATCAGCGGCGACAAAGCAGTCGAACTTCTCGATTCAGCTCTTGATTCGGCATATTTTGCCAAACGGGCACCAGAAGCTGCTTTAACTTCGATTGCGATCAAAGATGCGCAGGCACCATACTACAACCCGGTGCGAACCGAATGGTTCAGTCTCAACCGTGTGGTAAAGCATGCAACCTCGCCGCAGATGCGGCTGAAGAAGCTGAGCGAATTTGTCAGCAGTTTCCCGGAAGCTGCACCTGCTGAATTGTACAAGGCACTTCTCGACCTGCGCTATCTCTATATGTACGAATTCAGAGACCAGACTGCTGCAGCTGAAATGCTGGTGCAGATGAAGGCCCTGCCAGGTTTCGAAAAACTCGCCAGAGTTGAAGAAATTGTTTCTTCTCTTAACCAGAAAAGCCTGTTGAACCCTGAAGGCTATAAACTGCTGCAGGAACTGGGCAAACTCGGGCATCTGTTTCCCTTTGACAACGGCCATCTTCCGGTAATCAGCCTCGAATACATTCAGTTCCTCATGGTAATCGGTGACATGATTCACGGTCAGAACAGTCAGATCCGCAATGTTAAAGCCAGCGGCTGGAACGGTCTGCCGGCTGACATGTTATATAATGCGGCAGTGGGAGCCAAAGAAAAGGCTTATCAGTCTTATCTGCAGATCAAAGACGGCCTGACCCCTCAGGTCAGCAAAATGCTCGAAGATCTCATGTTTCCGCTCTATCTGCCCAGCATTCAGAAAGACAGAATGTTCATGGCCGGTCTGATTGCAGTGCCGACTCTGCCCGATCTTGGCACCGATCTGCTTATCGATGCTATTTCCGGTCAGCCAAGAATGCGTCAGGCCGAACACGGTTTTGCCGTACTTTCTGACGTTTATAACCGACATCTCGCTTATGCAGAGGCACAGGCTGTCTGGAAGATCCTTTCCGACAATTATCCTGATTCTGTCTGGCTTAAGTAAAGTGTAATGACGGCGGCAGGCCTTGCCAGACGGCAGGACTTGCCGCCTGCTTTTTTTGTGTTAATGTGATTCGGAGGTTTGACATGAAGAGAATTGTAGCTGCAGCATTGTTGTTAATCATTTTTGCGGGCGCCGCCCATGCTTCGCGCCTTTTTGATTATCGCGGCATATTTCCGGCCGACCGCGAAAGCAATTCGAGAATCACCAACTACATTCTTCTCAAGAAAGACGCGCGAATCAGATTCGAAGTCGAAGAACAGGGCTTGGGCGCAACCGACAAGGTCAGAGTCGACAAGGTGGAGCTTACCTCGCAGACGAGCGTAAGTTTTTCAGACGCCGCCGGCATCAAAACTCTCAACATACCAGAGACCGGCATCTACGAAATTACCCTGGCACCTGCTTCAGATCAACCCGGCGAAATCAGATTCGTTCTCAAAGTTGTCGAGACCACCGACGAGGTAGCTTCCGAAACCGTTCCGGTCGCACCGACCGCCTCGACCGCCTCAGCAGCCGTTCCGGCAATCACCACTGCCGATATAACGCAGGCGGTTATAGTAAATAATCCTCAGCCTGTGGTTGCATCCGAAGGCGTAGTTTTTTCAGGAGATCAGCTGCCATTAACGGCGAGCGCTGCTTCTGCAGTCGTCGCGCCATTGACTGCATCACCTGTCGTTGAAATCAATGACTCCTCTGATATGCCTGTTCTCAAGGCTCCGGCTGCCGGTCATTTCATCAATCCGCTTTCCGGTTTCAAATTTGTCGGCGAGGGAATGAACCTCATTCCTGAACAGGAACGCCGCCAGCGCATCAAAATTTTCAACCGGCTGGCAGACAATTCGCTGGCCGAGACAGCAGGAAGTTTTTTCAGTCCTGAGCCTGATATTCTGATGTTTCTGCCCGAAAAGATTCTGTCTGGTGCTCTCTATTACATTGAAGTCTACGACGCAGCAGGTAACCGGCGGGCCGAATACCGCGCTTTTGCTCTGCCCGAGCTGTCGGCAGAGTTCAAAAAAGTTGCGTCCGATCTTCTTCTGATTAACATCTCCTGGCAGTCACAGCCGGGTCTTATGCCCAATCCGGCCGGTCAGATGCTTGCTCTGCAGAACTGCGATGTCACCGTTTACGCAGATGCAGAAACACTGGTTAACCTGACCAGCGAACATACCGTTCAGCCATTCGGTTCGTTGAACCAGGTCAACTGGCGGGCCCGGCCATACAATCTCGAAATCGAGATCCCTGTTGCAGGAATTGCCAGTGAATGCCGGGTAGAGATCATGGCTGCGGTCGATGGTTCTGAACAGAAGGCGGTTGCCAGTCGCGCCAGCTGGCAGAAGGCCGGTGAAGAGGATGATTTCAGCGATGTTGAAGCTTCTGATGACCTGATTTACGAAAAACCGAAGGAAGAATTCAGCATAGCGTCCTTTACTGCCCGAGAACAGTTGCCAGAGACAGCCGGCTTTGCAATCGAAAAGAGTTTTATACTGGTTGACAATGAAGCAGACAGCCTGGTTTCCTGGCCTCAGGATGTCGTATGGGATGAAAACGGCAGCCTATGGGTGCTTGACAGTCAGCTTCGTCGCATCGCCAACTACAATGCTGCCGGAATGCTACGCACCAGCTTCGGCACGCGTGGCGACACTCCCGGAACTCTTGGTCTGCCGGTCGCTCTTGCCCAGAAGGGTGAGAACCTTTTCGTATCTGATACATCCCGGCACGCAGTTCACAAATTCAACAATGAAGGGCTTTTTGTCGTGTCCATTCTTTCAGAGCCTTCGTCAGGTGTCGTAATCGATCTGCCCGGCGGAATCTGCTTCAGAAAGGATGAAATGTGGGTGGCCGACCGTGGCACTGCTCGAATTCTCTGCTTTAATCAGCAGGGTGGCTTTCTTGGCAGTTTTGGTTCGACAGCAGCTGCGCCAATAGAAGCGCCAGTCAGTATCAGAGCTGACGCCGATTCTTTGTATATCCTTGAGAAAAGCGGCCTGGTCAAGAAATTCAGCCCGATGGGTCAGTTTGATGCGACATTCCAGAGTGGCAGCAGTGATGGCAGCGGCCTTGAAGTCGATCGCTGGGGCGGCGTCTGGGTCTGCGATGCCGGAAAATTCAGAGTAGCGCGTTTTTCAAAAAAGGGCGCGGCTCTTACCGAACTGAAAGCACCACCAGCTGCCAGACCATGGTTGCCGACTGCAGTAGCCGTGCGTTCTGACGGCAAGGTCGCAGTTGCTGACGCCGCCAACAAAATGCTGCATATCTTCACCCCGGTCGAATAGCAGACCTGCATGAATCGCGGCAAAGTCATCAGAATACTTCCAGGTGGTCTGCTGTTTTTCTGCATGCTGCTGATTTCTTACCGCACGTTCGCCCAGGAAAATCAGGTTGCGGCCGAGCTCAGCTTTGTCCGCGGCCGTATTTTCATCAACAGCCCCGGCAAGGAACCTTATGAAGCGCGCGCCGGGCTGCATCTGCTTCCTTTGTCTACCAGCCTGATCACCATGCTGGATGGTCAGTGTTTTTTTAAGATCGACGGGGCAGAACTGCGAATGAAGCAGGAGACCATACTGGCTCTCACCGGCAGACCTCATTATGAGCTGCGCCAGGGCATGGCCGGCTTCAAAACTGCTACCGGCACAGTTAGACTTACAACCGCACATCTCGCCGCCGAATTCGCCAATGCTGTAGTTGTAGTTAAGACTAACCCAGTATTGACCAGACTGTGCGTAGTTAAGGGTACTGTGCTGGTAACCCAGGGCCGGCAGTCTGCAACGGTGTCGGCCGGTTCGGAGATCGCCGCCGCGCCGCAGCGCCTTTCCAGAATTTACCGGCAGTCCGACGAACTTCGCTTCACCTGGTACTGGGTAGAACCTGAAAAAGAACCAGCGCTGCGCAACGATTAATAACTGGCGGGCGCGAACAGATAGCGGGCGGTGGCAACGATCTGGCTGTTCTCGACCACGTCGGCGACTACCATTATGCTGTACTGGTTGCCGGTCGCGGGCAGATACTCACTCAGAACTCCGCCTGGCACCGGGGTAGATTCGCTGTATAGAAAATCAGAAACACCCGAATAGACCCTTAAATAGTAAGAGGCTGTGCCTGAGTTTACCGAAACCGGGCCGACAGAAATGATTCGATTGCTCACCGTCGGTGGTGGCGGCGCCGTCTCAAAGCGGGGCAGGGCAGCTCCCCAGTTGAGGTCTTTCGTGATTGTAAACGTCTCGGTGTTGACTGTGTAGCGAAGTGTGTACTTGCCGGGAGTCAATGGCTGATTGGCGGCAGATAACGTAACTTCCTGAGCATTGGCTGCTGAAACATACGTCAAGTCGGCAATTTTCTTGCCGTTCTGATCTTCGACCCAGCCGGATACGCCGCTACCAGCGCCTTTGACCGCTGCAAAAAGAATATTCTGTTCACCTGAGTTCTCGTTTGTTATTGTACCATCGCACAAAGTCGCCACCATGGTTGACGGGTCGGTGTTGTTACCCCCGCCACCACCACCGCATCCGATCAGCATTGATGATAAAATGATGGCTGCAATAAGCAATACGTTCATACGCAAAATATTGTTCATTTCTATACTCCGGCAATGGGCCGTCTGCCCGTTAAAATATACAATGTCGTGTGCACAAGATACTACCATCACGTCACCACCAGGTCAAACATTCCTCAGATTTGCGCCTGAGGACTCGCACAGAGGAGCAGAGCCACAAAGAAGAAGCGAAGAAAAACGCATCCGCAAATGTCGCAGGTTTTGAGAGAAAAGAAAAAAAGAAAAACGAAAAAAAGAGAAGAGAAGAAGAAAATACATCCGCAGATTACGCAGATGGCGCAGATTCTGAAAGAAAAGTAGAAGAGAAGATGAATAAGATAAAGAGAAGAACGAGAACGATTACGAGAACGAGAATGAGAACGCACCTTGAATTGCTGATACAATTTTTGAATCGCTGTTGACACTTCTTGTGTACGGGCGTAGAATTTGTTTATCTCAAGCGAGTATTTTGAGTAGATAAGTTGTTTTTACCAGTCAGGTTGCCTTACAAGGAGATAAGAGTATGAGGCGATTTCTCACCACCGTTTTTTGTTGTATATCGTTGCTTTCTTTTGGCACAGCCCAGGCTGAAGCGGCCAAATGCCTCGCCAAAGTGTCGAAGCTGAGCAATAAACAGATTTTTTCTCTCGCCTCACAGGGCTACGATATTGCCCGCCGCGGTGTTGATTTTGTCGAAGTTGTAATTGAAAAAGAAGAAATCAACTCATTCGTTTCGAAGGGACATCCGGTCAAAGTCATTATTGAAGACCTCGACCAGTATGTTAAAAAGGTTAAGGCTGCCCAGAATAAAATCGATGCATATTACACCTATGCAACCATGGAAAAGCAGCTCAAGGAATGGGCGACCAAATACTCAGACATCTGCATGATCGAGTCGATTGGCAAAAGTCACGAAAATCGCGACATCTGGGCGCTCAAAATCAGTGATAACCCGAATAAGAACGAAGCCGAACCGGCAGCTCTCATAATGGGTGCTCACCATGCCCGCGAATGGCCTTCATTCGAAGTTCCGATGGCCGCTGCCAAACTTCTGCTGAACGAATATGCCAGCAACGAAGAGATCAAAAAGCTGGTCGATAACCGTGAAATATGGATCGTGCCGATGGTCAATCCCGACGGCGTAGTGTATTCTATGGAAAAGAGTCGCTACTGGCGCAAGAACCGCCGTGATAACGGAGGCTCATACGGCGTCGATCTCAATCGCAACTATGGCTACCAGTGGGGTGTGTCTGGATCGAGCAGTTCGCCGAGCTCAGATACTTATAAAGGCAGCGCACCGTTCAGTGAGCCAGAAACAACTGCTGTAAAAGAATTTGTCAAACGCGAAAAATTCCAGGGCAGCATTTCGTTCCATACCTATTCAGAACTTATTCTTTACCCGTTCAGCTATGCCTACAATGTTGACAATCCTGATCGCAAAGTGTTTGTGCAAATGGCCAACGATATGGCCCGGTTCAACAAGTATACGGTAAAGAACAGCGCCGATCTTTACCCGGCCGCCGGTGAGTGTGACGACTTCATGTATGGTGAGAACAAAATGCTGTCGTTCACCTTTGAACTGTGCTCAACCTTCATTCCGGCTGCTAATCAGATTCCGACTTTCAATGAACTCAACGTTCCGGCGGTTATCTATCTGATCGACAAGGTCGGCACTTACGGCCTGGTAACTCCCGCCGGCCGCGACGAACTTATCGAAGCTCTCAATCTCGAATCAGCACGTCGCGCCATCATCGACAACGTCGACCTGTTCGCCGGCGAAGGCAATGTGACGATGCGTAACGAAGCGCTCAAACAGCTCGAAAAGATCAGTCAGCGTACAGCAGCACTGGTCTGCGAAGATCTGCGCAAGGGCGACAGCAGCAGCTGGCAGAGCATAAAAAACACACCGCAGGCACGGCTGGCCGTTTCCTTCATCCGCAATCGCGTGCTTTTCGAAAATGCCCATCAGAGAGGTATTTACCGCGAAGATCTGATCGAGGAAATAAAAAACAGCTGATTTCTTTTACTAATCTCCAAGGCATGTTATAATGAGTTACCCTTCGGGGTAACTCATTTTTTATGGCACAAACCACCAAATTAAGCGATGTAACGATATTTACCGGCTACAGCTATATCGGCTCGTGCAAAGAATTCGTCTGGATTCAGGGCGACCGTATCGGCAACAAGCAGATGCCGTCGCGCTTCATTTTCCGCGGGCTGGTCTGCGAATATGACGTCGAGGCGCTGATGATCCGCAAAGATCTTTATTTGCGTACCAAAGACAGCAAAGAATACATTGTCAGCGATTTTCAGATAACTGATATCAGTGACGCCGAGAATGTCGGTGGTATCGCGCGAAATTTCGATCTGCTGTTCGAAAAATTTCCTGAGCTCAAGTCGATCACCACCGGCGAAAAAGTCATCATAACCAAGAAGACTCAGGTCCAGGCCTTCAAATCGGTCAGCGACGTCATTCACCAGGTCAAAGCCGGGCATGGCATAGATGCGAAGCAGACGACCGAGGTTTCGAAAAAACTCGTCGATGAAGTGCTGCAGCAGCCTGATGCGATCATGAACCTCATGGATATCAAGTCGTTCGACGACTACACTTTTACGCACAACATCAATGTCGCCACAATTTCGTTGCTGATCGGGCTCGCGCTCAATCTGACACGCGAAGAAATGGATGATCTCGGTATCGGAGCTCTGCTGCACGATGTCGGCAAGCTGAAAATTCCGTTGAGCATTCTTAATAAAGATGGCAAGCTGACCGACCAGGAATTCATGGAAATGAAGTCGCACCCGACTTATGGCTATGAAATCCTGGCAAAATCGAAGGGCATCTCGGAAAGGGCGCGCATGGTGGCTTTGCAGCACCACGAAAAATTTCAGGGCGGCGGTTACCCGCGTCGTCTCAAAGGCATAGAGATCGGTCTGTTCAGCCGCATTTGCGCAGTTGCCGATGTCTATGATGCTCTGACCACCGACCGGCCGTACCGCGTTGCGATGACGCCTTACGAAGCCATGAAGATTCTAACTTCGGGCATGGATAATCATTTCGACCCGAAAATTCTCGGGGCCTTCATTCGCAAGTTCTCGCTGTATCCAGCCGGAAGCCTGGTCGCGCTGAACGACGGCTCTGTAGCTCTGGTGCTCAAAAACAATCCCTCTTCGGTCATTCGGCCTGTCATAAAAATCGTCGCAGATTCCGCTGGCCGCCGCATGAAGGATAGAGTCGAAGTCAATCTGCTCGAATACAAGGATCTCTTTATCACCGGCCCGGCTGATCCGAGTAAGATGAACATCACGGCTTCAGATAAATAGGCGTGAGGGTGTTCGAATGACCCGCCGCATAGCAGCAAAAAATCGTGTTTTGAATGTTTTGCTGTTTGTCGTGTCGTTTCTCTCCGGATCAGCTGTCTGTCTGGCTCAGGATTTCAATGACCTTGCCGAGCCAGAAATGCCAGTTGTCGAAACCGCCACTCCGTCAGTTGCCAGTCTGTCTTCAGAAGGACTTCCAGAGCCGGTACGCGGCGAAGGAAAGCTTTCCATCTCGATAGAAAGTTTTGAAGGCGGTAACCCCAAACGTATTTCACGACTGGCAGATCGTGTTGAAGTCTGGTTGGGTGATCATCGTCTCGCGTCGCTCAATTACACCGACCCCGAGGTCGTCAGAGAAAAAAACCGAAGAATTTTTCTGTTTCCCGAACTGCGTTTTGCCAACGGTTACTATTTTATCACCGTCAGACTTTACAGCAGCGCGGCGTTCTATGGTCGTGACAAATGGCATGGTGAAACTTTTCAGGTAGGTATACACCCGGGCCGAACGTCGCGGGTGTACAAAAAAGTAGCATTTTTTCACTTTTGACCGTAAAAAAACTGGAACCTTGCAGATGACACCAGAGTCTAAACAGATTGAACAGCAGGACGAACTCGAACTGATCGGGCGTCTTCAGCGTGGCGACCAGAAAGCCTTTGCCAGACTGGTATCGCTTTACGAAAAGAATGTCTATCGTATCTGCTGGCGCTTCTTCATGAACGAAGAAGATGCTCTCGATGCCGTTCAGGAGGTTTTTATCAAAGTGTACCGGGCGATTGGCAGGTTTGAGGGACGGGCTTCGCTCAAAACCTGGATATACCGCATCGCTTCGAATACCTGTATCAGTATTGCCGAAAAGAAAAAACGTGAAAAGGAAGGGTTGCTGCAGACTTTTATGACCTGGTGGGCAGGTGAGTCGCAGGATACCCCGGAAGAAGAAGTTCTTGATCGCGAGATCCGTGATTTGAACCAGAAAATTGTGGCCGAGAAGGTGGCGTCGTTGCCAGAGGCGTATCGCATGCCGGTTATCCTCAAAGACATGGAAGGCATGCCACTCGAAAAAATCGCCGAAATTCTCGATGTTCCACTCGGCACGGTTAAATCCAGGATCAATCGTGGACGCAGGATTCTGCAGGAATCCTTGCAGGCTTATGTGCAGGGGAGACTTGAATGAAAAAGTGCTGCATATACCTCGATGCCCTTGAAAGCGGGACCTCGGAAGACGCCGCGGCCTGGCAGGATGTGCTGATGCACGCCAGCAGGTGTCCTGATTGCGCTACCGACATGAAGAAGCGCAGCGAAATTCTCGAAATGCTGGCCGAAATGCCTGAACCCGATTACCCGACGGTTCTGCATTCTGCCATTATGTCAGCGATCACTGATCCTGATGGCACATCTGAAACCGAAGGCGAGCCCGGTCTGCTGTCGCGCATATTCGACCGACTGCTGCAACCGGTAGAGCTTGCTGTATCGGTGGCATGTCTGGTCATGTTCGTTTTTCTGATGCAGGTTGACCATTCGTCGTCGTTTGAGATGCGGTCATCGCGCCCTTCTGTCGGCAGGCAGATGGCTGCCCGGGGCAATCCTCAGCCGGCAGTTTCGAGCCAGACGCTCGAAACCGTATCTGCCGCAGAGGTAGACCAGTTCCTGCGTCAGCTCGAAGAATTCAATCGCACCCACCAGGGTCAGCGTCACCCGCAGATCGACTATACGCCTGAAATGAGGCTGGTCAACGACCTGGCGAACAGGAGATGACAATGAAAAACATTCTTACAGTCGTTGTTCTACTTGTGCTTTTTGTAGCTTTACAGTCACCGTCTCATGCCGCTGCGCCAGAACTTTTCGGAACTACCCTGATCGCTGATATCGCCGAGCGAGTCAGCCCGGCCGTAGTCGCCATCGAATCGGTACATTACGTTCGTGCGCGCCGACGCAGTGGCTTTGGTGACCCAATGCTCGATCGATTCTTCGGACATCTTTTCGAAGACGATTTCATGGGGTTCAATAACGTCATTCCA
>JAKJFO010000052.1 GCA_022704885.1 Candidatus Rifleibacteriota bacterium
TGTCGGAGATGCCGGCATCGTTCACCAGGCCTGGCGGTGCAGGAACAACCGATTTCAGATCGAGGGGAAGCAGATCGTAAATTTTCTGCAGATACATGCCGGGCGCGTGGCTGCGAGCTTTACCGGGGCCACGCATTTCGCCGTCGGCCAGAACCAGTTTACCATCGGCGTAAATGTTGTTGGGTAGCGCGCAGTGCTGAAATTTAAGAGCTTTGAAGGGCAGTTTGGTAACCAGGTCGTTATCGAAAACCCAGCGCTGCATATCGGGAAACCGCTTTTTGAAAGCCTTTACGAATTCGTCGTTGCCGATGCGTGGCCCGGCATATGTGTAAACGCCCTGAATGTTCAGACCATCATCGGCCAGTCGGCAGGCGGCCAGCGGCGCAATGCCGGCGCCGAGGCTGTGCCCGGTGATCCACAGGCGCTTGGGTGTGCCTGCCATGTGGCTGTCTATATACTTTTTGAGGTCGTCGTAGGCGACTTCCATGGCGTTATACAGGCCGCGATGTACCTTGACGCCCCATCCCCACCAGAGAATGCGCTTTTTGAAAAAGTTGAAATCGGTTAGTATCCAGTCGTAGGCGAACTTGGTCGGGCTGAACTTTTTGTTCTTACTGCTTTCAGAACCTCTGAACGCGACTATAACCAGCTTATCATTCGACATGACGACAGCCTGGGTGTCGGCAGTCTTTTCGCGAACGTCGATAAAATCAAAGCGATCGATGCCAAGTGGTTCGAAGATTTCCTTGAATCTCTTTTTGAATTCAAGAAAATTCGCGACATCCATGCGGTTTTCATAGGTGTTGTGGGCGGCATACATCAACAGGTAGGCATTCACCAGACTGTGCCCGACTGCCTTGTCTTCGAATACGCGCTCGTAGCAGTCCGCGCCCTGAACCATCTGCGCGCTGACAGACACGCTGATCAGCAGCACCAGGGTGATACTCAATACCAGAATTCTGAACCAGACATTGCTGAACTTATGCTGTGTACTCATTTTGTTACTCATTTCTCCATGTAGATAGTATAACCCCTTCATCTTTCAGCCGCAAGTCAATAATAGAGCAGCTTTTGCAGAAGCATGACTTTGCTGAATTCAATAGTTTGCTCAACCATGTTGCTTGGAGTAGGATGAATCAGATCAAAAGGTCAGGGAGGCTGCATTATGCGAGCGAAGTTTGTGATGATTCTGCTGTTGCTGGCGTTATTCGCCACGGCAGCTATGGCTGCTGAGGAATACCAGTGGGAAACGCTGATAAGGGTCAAAACTCCGGCGACGCTCTGGAAGTCGATTGCAGGTATCGAAGAACTGCAGCCGGTTATTGCTGCCTGCGCCGATAAAACCTGGGAAATTCTGGCAGGAGAGCATTTTGTTCTGCCGGAAAACTTTGCGGCTGATGCAATAATGTGTGTTGCCATTGGCAGAAAAAAAGACAGAGGCAACTCTCTGCATGCTGTCTGGAGCGAAAGTCCTGATGGCAAGAGGGTTTACCTTGGTGCTTTCAGGAGCTTTCTGTCATTATTTGACCGATATCGTTCGAGCAATGAGATAAAAGTCGATGAAATGGCTTTTCCTGAAGCTTTTGCACAGCTTGACCAGAGCGCGATATTGCAGCTGCGTTTTTTTTCAGAAAGCGCGGTTGCAGATCTCACCGCTGCTCTGATCGCTGAACTGACCAGAGATGAGAAAACCCTCTCTTTCGGTTGCCGCGAAAATTTGCGCAAATTGCAGCGTAGTCTGCGTAAAGGTGAAATTGACGGGCTGCCGAAAGACCTGCCAGAATGCCCGCTAAAAGGTAAATACAGTTTTGATGCTACAGCCCGAAAGTTTGTCTGCAGTCATCAGCAGAAAATGCCGGATTTTGCTACGGCCGATTTTGACAACTTTCAGGCTGGCGCATACGACCTGTTAAAGATGTTACAGTGCCTCAGAAGCTTTGTGATAAAGCTGGGCAACGACGCAGACAATCTGACTGTGGAAGCCGAAGTTGCCGAAGACACGCCGGCGCTTTCGAGCGATGCGTTTATGGCATATTCGATTCCTGGCTGGTTTACGGGTTTAGCCGACATGCAGATGTTTTCTCAGGCGGCTGACTCGCATCTGGTGATGGCCCCCGATCTTTCGGGTTTTCTCGCCAAAATACGAACCCGCGACCCGCAGTTTTTTGAGAGTTTGTTCGGTGAAAGCAGGCCAGAAGAATTTATACCGCAGGGGCCGGTACAGATTTCGCTTTTTGGCAATTTCAGCTTCAGACAATATGTATTGCCGCCATTAGCCCTGTCGGTAAACATTTCACCCGAAAAATATGCTGCTCTCAAGGACTTTGCAATATCGCGGGGCTTGCCGGCACAACCTCAAAAGGTAGAAATTTACGGTCACGAAGCAGAGCTGATCGAGATGCCGGTTGAAGGGCACTCGTTCAATCGTCAGGAAAGCGATCAACGCTTGTTCATTTTAGCTGACAGTGAACAGAGAATGTCAGTCTGCGTGGGCGAGCTGGCAGTCCGCGAAATACTGGCGGTGCTTTGCGGAGAACGCAGGCCGGTTTCACTGTTCGCTGACATCAAACTGCCGGTAAAGCTGGCGTTTGCCTGCCGCGCCGACGGTATCGGTCAGGGCGTGCTTCAGTATGCCAATTTCAACGCACTGCGTATGGAGGCCAGAGAATGCGAACAGCACCTCGATGAATGGAAAGAGGTCAACCAGAAAGTTTATGAACAGCTGAGTCCGGGTGGCAGAATACCTGAAGATCTCGCCAGGCTGTGCCCGAGAAATGGCTACTTTCTGGTCGAAGAGAACGATTACGAAAAGGTCAGATGTGCTGTCCACAACTATCGTGCGTTTGGTGAAGCGCAGACACTGTTCGTTAAAGCTGATATTCCGGCGGGAAGATGGCTGCGCGCCTATGTGGTTAAAGACGGGGCAAAACGCCGTCTGATTGTTGATTTTTACCGGCCGGCGGAGGTGAAATAACATGAAAAAGCTTTTCTTTGCAATTTTTATGCTGCTTCTGATACCTCAGCTGCTTCTTTCGGGTACGACGATGACGTTGACCACGCCCTGGTCAAAAGGCGAAGCGGTAAGAATGGTCGAAAGATCGGTTACGCTGCATGGTGAAAACGGGCTTGTGCTGATGGAGGTTGAAGACAGCTTTCTGAATCTGAGTTCGGTGCAGTGCGAAGGTCTTTATCGTTTCACTCTGCCGTCCGGAGCTTTTGCCGCCGGTTTCTGGATAAATACCGACGGCAAGGAATGGGTTAAGGGTGAAGTTCGCGAAATCACCGAAGCAAAACAGATTTATCACAAGATTACCAGTCGTCTGGTCGATCCTGGCCTGCTTGAACAGAAAGATGGCGAGATTGTCATCAGGGTTTTTCCGGTCGAGCGCAATGCCCGGGTTGGTATCAGGTTTCGCTGTTATTTCCCGGCTGAGTCAACCGATGGAAATTATCAGTTCCGGCTACCACTCAACTACAGCCCATCTGGATCAGACAACAATAATAACCGTAATTCTGAAGACAGCATAAATTTCAGATTTGCAGCCACTTTCAAAGACTCACAGGGAATCGACAAATTCAACTGCAGCGATGAACGGGCTGCCATAAATGCTTCAGACGCTGAAAAGCAGGTAAAGCTCGAGTATGCCGAAAGCGTTCTGAATGATGTCGAACTGTCATATTCCCTGCAGAACAGCGAAAAAGTCGCCATGGCTTTTTATCAGGTGCCCGAAGGCAAACGTTTCAGTCTGTTACGCATCGCAGGTAACGAGCTTTCTTCGAACGCCAGAGACCTTCGACTGGCAGTGATTATTGATGCCAGCGGTTCGATGGGCAGTCTGAACCGGGCAAGAGCTCTCACGCTTTGCGACAAGCTGGCGGCTGCTGGCGGCAATTCGTTGCAGATATTCGTCAACAACGAAAGCGGCCTGCAGAAAGTCAGTCGTGCAGAACTCGATAATGTAAAATTTTTCGGGCCCACGTTTTGGCAGCATTTCGCCAGTTTTTCGGCCACAGACTGTGATGGGGTCGTTCTGATAACAGATGGCGAAAATCTCACTCAGACAGTGTTGAAGCAGTTGTGGCTGCATGCTGGTCGCAAGCCGGTTCGGGTGGTCTATTCAGGAATCGGTTATTCTTCTGACCTTGCGAACATCACTGACCTTTATGGCGGTTGCGATTTTGTGACGCCGGGCAGTGCAGCAGAAACGGCTGTCACAGGTGTTATCAGAGCGCTGTCGCTAAATGCCTGCCTTTATGACGAAAAAGGCAGTCGTTACCTGCCACTGTATGGCAATCTGTCGCAGACAGCCTTTTACGTTCTTCCCTTCAAAGAAGGCAAATACCAGGTTAAAGATGGCGGCGGCAAAAGCCTGCTTGACTTCGAGATTACAGCTGGTCAGGCGTTTGCGCAGATCGCTCCCTGGTTTGTCAGCATCGCTGCCCGCCAGCAGATACGAACGTTAGAGACCATGGAGCAGTCAGAAGCGGTCATCAAAAAGATTACCGAACTCGGCATCAGATACGCGCAGGCTACAGATTATACGGCGTTTCTGGCGGTGCCCGACAGCATTGCCAGAGCTAATGCCGACGTTATGAACCCTGCATATCTGGCGATGTTTGCGGCACCAACTTTTCGCAAGGCCAGACAACAGGCGCGTGCCAAAGCCTGTTATGCCAATCAGCGCGTGTTGATGGGCGCTGTCGAAATGTATGGTATGGACAATGCAGACTTCAGCAAACTCGAATTCGATCTTTACACCGGTCATCTCAACATCGACGAACTGGTGCGTGGCAAGTATCTGAAGTCGGCGCTGGTACCGGCGACCAATGAGTGCGAATACCGTTTCCTTGGTGACCCTGCTGGTGACGGGGTGTCATTCTGTGTCGTACATGGCTCGGTTGAAGATGGCATGACGATGTCAGTCGAAGAAATTGTGCTGAGATACTGCAAGGAGCACAATCTCAATCCTGATGATTTCGATATCCCTTATCACCTCTACGACGTCGAGGGAAGCGGCACCGGTATCTGGGAGCTGATGCAAAAATTCGAGCTGCTGCAGACGCTGCTGGCCATTCTGCTGTAAAAAGCCTTTTCACCACATGTATATCTGCAACAGGTTAGCGTAGTCGTCGGTCCAGAGGCTGTAGCCGGGACTGCTTTCCATCTCGTCCCATTTCGCATAGAGCTTGAGAGATTCCAGATGTTTGGGGTTGCCGGCGGCGACCCAGTCAGCCCGGTTGATCTGGTCGTAATCATACCAGTCGTAACGGGTCGAGTAGCGGGCCGGTTCGTCGAACGAGCGCAGGCAGGCAATGCCGAGTTCGTCGCAGTTGCGTTTGATCACCGGCGCCAGCTTGAAGTAGCGGTTCGAAATATGAAACAGCAGCAGTCCGTCAGGTTTGATTTTGGCCTGATAAAGTTTGAAGGCTTCGATGGTCATCAGGTGCACCGGCACCGCATCTGACGAATAGGCATCGAGAATCAGCAGGTCGTAGCTGTGATCGGGAACAGCCTGCAGACTGACACGGGCATCGCCGACAATGTGCCTGATGCTGGCCTGCGAGTTCTTCAAAAAGGTGAAATACTCGGGGTTCTGCGCGATTTCGACGACTTTCTGATCGATCTCGAAAAAGTCAAAATGCTGCCAGGGCCGGCCATACCAGGCCAGAGTGCCACAGCCGAGTCCTACCACTCCGATGTTTTTAAAGTTGCGATTGATGCTGCCAACCCGAAAAACCGATCCTACCGGGCCTTCGCGCGCATAATAAGAAAGCGGGTAACTCATGCGCATGTCGTCGATCTTTCGCTCAACGCCATGAAGCGTGGTTCCGTGCGACAGGCAGTAAAAAATATCCTTCACCCCTTCGACTTTAAGATCAGGGTCGACAACTTCACCGTCGTTTACCAGCCTGGTAACTCTTAAAATGCCGAAAAAACTGCGGTCGATCATGACGATTTTCGGGTCGGAAATAGTCTGAATGAAGGCTGCCAGTGAGATGCAGAGCAGCAACGCCCAGGCCCCGCGCCGGAAATTATTGAATACATACAGGCTGAGCAGAGCCATGAAGGTCATGAATATTCCGTTTTCGCTGAACAGTTTGCTGAGGTTCACTTCGTCGAGCCAGCCCGGAAAGTGCAGCAGAAACATGAATACACCGGCAACCATTATGCGGCGCGACATCGCGTATGCCGGGTCGAAATAGCTCTCTGATAAATACGAGCACAGGCAGGCCGCTACCAGAAGCGTAAAAGCGTATTCAATCTGAGTTACGAAAATTACCGGTGCCAGCAGGCTGTTGAAAAGTCCGCCGGCAATGCCGCCGGCCGACATCCAGACATAATAGGAGTTCAGTTGTGCGACTGCCGGTCGATCATCTGCCAGTTTGCCGTGAAAGTAGATGCAGACCATGAACATGACGAACAGATGCACCGGAATAGTAAACCATATCCGCTCGATGATTCTGAAGTGATAAAACAGCATTGCCAGCATCACTGCTGGAAACAGATACCTCTCCCAGCTGATGGCGCGCCAGTAATCTGTGCGCGCAAAAACCAGGATGAACGAGATCAGATACAGCGACAGCGGCAGTACCCAGAGCAGCGGCACCGATGCGATATCGGTCGCTATGTGAGTGGTGACCGCAAGCATTGCACTGCAAGGAACAAAGCCGAGCAGACACCAGTAAAGCGCCTTTTTCCAGGTTGGCCGGGTTGGGTCGATGACTGCTGGTTCAGTCTGCTTATGTTCCTGAACCAGACGGTTGAAAAAGTCATCGACATTGGTGAATTCGACATCGGCGCTATGTTCAGTTGCTGCCGGGTTTTCGGCTACTTTGTCTGCGTCTGTCTGGTCACCGGGATCTGTGCGTTTTGCTTTCCAGAGAAAGATGCAACAGCACAGAACCAGCAGAGTCTGCAGAATGTAGATCGCTGACCATAACACGCGCTGCTCAGACAATCGCAGCAGCGGCTCGAAAAGAAACGGGTAAGCAATCAGCGCCAGCAGGCTTCCCACGTTACTGGCAGCGTAAAGAAAATAGGGGTCAGCAGAGTCGGGCTGGCCGGTTTCTGAATAGTAGCGCTGCAGCAGTGGCGCATTGGCAGAGATCATGAAAAATAAAAAACCGATCGAACCGGCAAGGCGCGCCAGCAGCCAGCCAGTCGGCCGGGCAGCTGCAAGTTCGGCGCCGGCAGTGTCGACATGCAGCGGCAGCAGAATGAAGGCGCCGGTCATCAACAGCAGATGCAGAATCGACTGGCGCTGGCAGCCGAGATATCTGATCGACTTTTCGGCGTAAACGTAGCCGGCCAATAACGCCAGCTGAAAAAACAGCATGCAGGTTGTCCAGACCGCCGCTGCGCCGCCGAGATAAGGCAGCAGAATCTTGCCGACCATCGGCTGAATCAAAAACAGCAGAAACGATCCGACAAATATGCAGACCGTAAAGACTGCTGTAACTATATTCACGATCTGATCACTATTACTTTGTCACATATGAATGTGTGTTTAAAAACAGTCATTGCGAGGAGCGCAGCGACGAAGCAATCTCTCTGACCATGAGATTGCTTCGTCGGGCTGGCGCCCTTCTCGCAATGACGGCGAAGACACATACTCAATGTTGACAGACCACTATTCGGTGATCTTGAGGTGCAGTTCTTTGAGCTGTTTTTCGGTGGCTTCGGCCGGTGCCTGCATCAGCAGATCCTGGGCGTTCTGGTTCATCGGGAAAGCGATGACCTCGCGAATATTGGGCTCGTTGGCAAGCAGCATGACGATGCGGTCGACGCCGGGCGCGATACCACCATGTGGCGGTGCGCCGAACTTGAAGGCCTTGATCATACCACCGAACTTGTCATCGACAACTTTGTTGTCATAGCCCGCGATTTCAAAGGCTTTATACATGATTTCCGGCAGATGATTGCGGATCGCGCCGGAACTGAGTTCTATGCCGTTGCAGACGATATCATATTGATAAGCTTTGATAGTAAGCGGATCTTTGGTGAGCAGCGCTTCCATGCCGCCCTGCGGCATCGAGAACGGGTTGTGACTGAACTGGGTAGCGCCGGTTTCTTCGTCCTTTTCGAACATCGGAAAATCGACGATCCAGCAGAAGCGATATGCATTCTTTTCGCGCAGATCGAGTTCGTCAGCCAGTCTGATTCTGACCTTTCCGAGAATGACCGATGCCTTGTCGGCACTGTCAGCAACGATAAAGATGCCGCTGCCGTCGGGGGCGTTGAACTTCTTGCGCAAAGCCGTTTTGCTGGCATCGCTGAGTGGCTTGGCCAGACTGCCCTTAATTTCGGCACCGGCGAAAATCAGCGAGGCAAGTCCCTTGGCACCGTTTTCGCGGGCGAAATCTTCGAGGTCTTTCAAAAACTTGCGTGACTTGTCGGCAACGTTGTTTACGCACAGGGCGCGCACGACACCACCGCCTTCAACGACCGACTTGAAAGCGTTGAAGTCTGATGCTGCAAAGATATCAGAGACGTCTTCGATTTCGAGCCCGTAGCGCAGGTCGGGCTTATCGACACCGTATTTGCGCATGGCATCTTCGTAAGGAATCCGCGGAAACTGTGGTTTGGTGACATCCCAGTCAGAAAATTCGGTGAACAGGCCATAGAAAAGTTTTTCGAGGTGGGCAAATACATCTTCCTGAGTGGCAAATGACATTTCGACGTCGAGCTGATAAAATTCGCCGGGCGAGCGGTCGGCGCGGGCGTCTTCGTCTCTGAAACAGGGCGCGATCTGAAAGTAGCGGTCGAAGCCTGAAACCATCAGCAACTGCTTGAACTGCTGCGGCGCCTGCGGCAGTGCATAGAACTTGCCAGGGTAGAGGCGGCTGGGCACGAGATAGTCGCGGGCACCTTCGGGGGAGCTGCTGGTCAGAATCGGGGTCTGAAATTCATTGAAGCCCATTTCAGTCATTCGCCGGCGTATGCTGGCGATGACCTTCGAGCGCAGCAGAATGTTCTTATGCAGCTTTTCGCGGCGCAGATCGAGAAAGCGGTAGGTCAGGCGCGTAGTTTCAGGAGCGTTGTCTTCGTCGGCAACCTGGAACGGCAGAATATCGGCAGCGCTTTGCACGATTACCGAACTGACTTCGACCTCGATTTCGCCGGTTGGCATGTCGCGGTTAATGTTGCTGCCGCGGCTGATGACCTTTCCTTCGATGGTCACTACCGATTCAACTCTGATTTTTTCAAAATCACTCTGAGCCTGGCTGCCGGGTGCGGCTACGAGTTGAGTTACGCCGTAGTTGTCGCGCAGGGTAATGAACATGACCCCGCCAAGATCGCGTTTGCGATGAAGCCAGCCCGAGAGTTTAACCTGTTTGCCACAGTCGGTTCCGCGTAATTCGCCACAGTTGTGAGTTCGGTATATATGCATGCGAAGCATCCTTTGTCGGTGATTTTCGTCACAGAGTGTAGCGCAACCCCCGCCCAAAAGCAAGCTGACCGATCAGAGCACTATTTTTTGTCAGGTGCCGGGAAGGATGATTTCGGCAATGAAGCCGCCACCGTCTCGATTTTTCAGCCTGATGCTGCCGTTGTGCAGTTTGACAGCATGCAGCGCGATTGCCAGGCCGAGGCCGGTCCCGCCGGTCGAGCGGTTGCGGTCTTCGGCACAGCGATAAAAAGGTTCAAAGAGCTTGCCGATATCGGCTTCGGAAACACCCGGTCCACGGTCGGCAATCCTGATAACCAGTGATCTGTCGTGTTCTGACAAGGTGACTTCGACCTGTGAGTTTTCCGGGCTGTATTTGATCGCGTTGCGCAGAACATTTTCGATGGCTCGCTCGATCAGTTGCTGCCTGCCACTGATGGTGCAGTCAGCAGCCATTTTGAGGCTGACCTGGCAGTTGCGCGCCTTGCCTTCGAAGCTGGCGTCATTGCAGATACGTGTCAGGATCGCGTTTAAATCGATTTGTCGCTTCTCTTCGTTGATGTTGCCGGTTTCAAGCCGCGAAAACTGCAGCACTTCTTCGATCAACGAGTTTATGCGCGCGACTTCTTTCTCGATGCGTGTCAGCATTGGTTGCTCGGTGGCGGGCAGCTTTTTCTGCAGCAGTTCCGCTGCCACCTGCAGGCGGGCCAGTGGTGAGCGGAGTTCGTGCGAGATATCTCCAAAAAGCCGGCGCTGTGCTCTGATCATCTGTTCAATTTTGTCGGCCATATCGTTAAAGTCGATTGCGAGGTCACCAACTTCATCATGGCGCCTGATCGCAGAACCGGTTACCCTGGCGTCGAGTTTGCCACCGGCAAAATCGCGGCTGGCCTGCCTTAACTCGGCAATCGGGCCGACCATGTAGCGTGACAGGGCATAACAAAATATGGCTGTGATCAGCAGATAAAACGGCATGGTGTCAATAACCCGGCCCATGATGAAGTGTTCGGGTCGTGGCATTTTTTGCGGAAAATGGCTGATGATAACATATTTTTTGCCTGATTCCGAGGTCAGAAGGCTTCCAACCAGCATTTCACCAGCTACTTCGGTGCTCTCGATTTTCTCGCCGGCAAAGAGCCGGCGTGCAACTTCTCTTACCTCTGGCTCCTTTTCTTCAAAGCTTTTCAGCAGAGATTCATAGCGTGGATGGCTGTAGCGACGGCGTTTTTTGCTCACGCTCTGGAGCGGCGAGAAGACAAGCTGCAACTGGTCGTTGTAAAGCCAGAAAGCACCCGGCAGTTTTACCGACAAAGCCTGCTCGATGCCGGCGGTCTCGTAGACATCGATCGCCATCTGGCCGTTTTCTTCGAGCATTTCGCGACCCATGCTGAACAGACGTCGGCTCTCTGGTCTGAAATGGTAGAAATATCCGTAAACCGCGACGAATATGCCGGTCAGAACGACGGTGAGCCAGAACCAGAAAAAGAATTTAAGAAACAGCCCTGAGCCGTAAAAGCGGCTTATCAGGTTATTCTCTTCTTTACTGTTATTTTTCTGGTCTGACATAAAGATACCCTGTTCCGCGGATGGTTCTGATCGCATCGTTGCCATGTCCGATCTTCTTGCGAAGATTACTCATGTGAACGTCGAGACTGCGGTCATCATAGGTCAGTCGTCGGCCGAGCACCTTTTCGGCGAGTATCTGACGCTCGACGACGTTCCCGGCTGAGCGCATCAGCTGTTCGAGAATGGCAAACTCGACTTCGGTCAGGCCCAGACTGACACCACCCTTTTCGGCAGTTCGGCTGGCCGAATCGACGCAGATGTCAGCAATTTCAATGCGACCTGAGGGCCTGTCGTTGTTTTCTTCTGATGTCAGCGCCAATCGGCGAAATACTGCGCGAATTCTTGCTATCAGCTCACGCGGGCTGAACGGCTTAGGCAGATAATCATCAGCGCCCAGTTCGAGACCGAGAATGCGATCGACTTCGTCACCGCGCGCGGTCAGCATGATCACCGGTGTGTTTATCCGGCTGCGCAGGTTTTTGAGAACATCGAGGCCGTTCATCTCGGGAAGCATGATGTCGAGAATGATCAGATCGAACCCGCCTGCGAGAGCTGTTTCCAGTCCGGTTCTGCCATTATGGATACAGGTCGGCTCGAACTTCTCTGATGTCAGATATTCTGCGAGCAGGTCGCAGAGTTCGTTGTCATCGTCGATTATGAGTATCTGCTTCATGTTTCACCTTTATCTGACAGATATACTGATATACAGCATTTTATTTACAATAGCGATCTCGATACCGGCTTATAGATAATATGCTACAGCAGTGGCAGGCGTTAAAGTAAAGAATTGTTAAGAGGGTGACGGGATCTTTACTCTTCTTTTTATTACGTTTACAGTATCTTGAGACAGAATTGATTATATTAACCTTACAGCAAATAAAAAAAACTCAGGAGGTTTTTAAATGCAGAAGAAACTCACTCTCGTTCTGATCGTAGTGTTTGTGGCTGTAACCGCACTGGCTCTACACTCTGCTGAAAAAGAAAAGGTCAGACGTTATGAACGTATCGAAATACGTAAAAACCTGGGAAGTGGCGACTTCATGCCAGGCAAGCTCATGCAGCTTTTCAAATTCGCTGACGAACTCGAACTTACCAATCCGCAGCTGCTGCAGCTGCGCATGGTGTTCCAGAAACAGTCGGCCGCCCGCAAAAAGAACATGCTGAATAACAAGCAGTTCAAGAAACTGAATGACTGTAATATCAGCGAAGATGAAGTAAGAAAACTGGCGTCTGAAAAGGCTAAGCAGCTCGAAGAATCAATTATTGCAAGATTCAAAATGCAGCAGGAAATCAAAAAGATTTTCACTCCCGAACAGCTCAAAAAGCTAGAGAAAATGAACGCAAAAACATCTGCCAAAAAGGGTCCACCCATGTTGCCGTTCTGGAACAAAGCCGGCAAAGACCGCAAAGGCCCGCCTGCCATGCGGCACAAGATGTTTAATCGACAGCCAGATAAACCCGGAGTGCCCAGGCCTGCCAGCCGTCAGCCTAAAGATTCACCCGAAGCAGTGATCGACGAAATGGAAAGCATTCTCGACGACGTAGATTCTGGAGAGTGAATAAGACTCAGTTCAGGCGATGAATATCAAAAAAGCTGCCCGTGGGGGCAGCTTTTTTGATTGGTTGCGACATCGGCACGGCGGTTACGAGAACGAGGACTGGCACGAGAAGAGTATCAGTGGCGCTGAAATGTCAGGCCGGTGTGCCAGTTGCGTGGCGCCAGCGGGTTCTGGCTGACTGATTTAAAGAAATCAGAATAAACTACGTCGTAAAAGTCGTTAACCAGTATGCCGCGACTGCGGTCAGTTGTGCTGAATGCGAAGCCAGCCTGAACGCTTTCTGGAACGTAAGCCAGCTGGAGTTTTACGTTCCAGAGATAACCCTGTTCACCGCCTTCACTGACTTTTACCGGTTGAATCTTGAGAAAGCTGACTCTTTCGCTGAGCACCTTGATGCGTTCGGGTGCGCCATCAGTCGATTCGATCCTGACCAGCTTGAGCAGATCAGAGTTTTGCAGTTTTTCGAGGCGGTAGCGAACGTGCATTACTGGTCGAAGCAGCATTTTCTGGCCGTCGATATCCTTTTTAATCAGTTCTGGTGCTGTCGTATGACGATAAAGCCGGTATTCGGCGCCAGACAGCCCGTCGGCACGAGAAAAATCGGCTTCGAGCAAATCGCTGAAACGCATGGTAAACCCGCCACGGTAAGGAATACAGCTGTTTTTCAGATCATCATGAATCTGGGTGCAGATACGGCGACCCTCACTGAGAATGTCGATGCTGACTACTCCTGAAGTTGATGACTTCAGCCCGCTCTGATAAAGATACAGCAGGGGGCCGGCAATGATCGTAGTCACCGCCAGAGCGATCATGACTTCAATTATACTTATACCATTTCTTTTCATCGCTGATTCACTATTATCGTTGAGCGGCTGAGCTGATCCAGGCCGACACCCAGTCCGACGCTGCCGCGGGTTGGCCTGACGCTTACCTGCACCAGTATTGCTTCCATGTCTTTGTGAGTCAGTGGCGTCACCGTTATTTTGCGTTCGAATGCCGTCGCGTCTTCAGGGCGTTCGATGCCGGTCGCAGCGCTTACCGTTTCGATTTTCTGCCACTCGTTGAATTTGTAGTCGGCAATGCCGGTGTTGAGGGATTCGCGCACCCTGTTGCTGCCAAGAAATCTGAAGACTTCGAGCGGTTCGCGCGCCACCTGTTCGGCAAGGTACTGGTGATAAGCGCTGGCAGTGCCGCGATTGGACTCAGAGATCAGCGTAAAGACATAGATGACAAGCAGTCCCAGAACCATGGTGGCAAGCAGGATTTCGGTGAACGAAAATCCTCCCGCTTTTTTGATCTCAGTTTGCCCGGGCATCAGTTGCGTGCCCCCGATCTGAAGTTTATCCACGGTGAAACGCTGATCTGATAAGATTTATCGGCGTCGAGAAGCGCTTTGTCAAAGCTGAGGCGGTGCTGATTATTGCTCCAGTTGTCGAGATTGAGATAATCAGCCAGCAGCATACCACTGAGGTTGAGTGCCTGTCGCGATTCTACCGTACCGCTGCGACTGTCGTTGATCGAGATCAGCGCTGCTTCGACCTTTTCGGTAGTATCGACAGTGATTTTACCCTTGCGCGCGTAGAGAACCAGCAGGTCATCGTCGCCGCCCTTCTTGAGGGCACCGGCTATCTTGAAGCTGTCAGCGATAATGACGCCTTTCCCTTTGATTTGCCAGTCGCCTTCGAGCTCGATACTGTCGACGCAGTGGCAGATTCCGTAGAGATTGAGAATTTTACGCTCGCGGTCGATGATCAGCATCTGTTCAAGATCGGCCAGTCGAAGGTTGCGCCGGCGCCACAGGGTCGTGCGGTCATACAACCTGATTTCGGCGGGGTCTCCCTCTTCTGCCGGAAATTCTTCGTAATCCTCTATCTGCAGGGAACTGTAGCGATCGAAAGTCTGGCGGTCGTGCCGCAGGGTGAGCGGGCGAAGCAGTGAACTGCCGCGACTGTTGAGACTGAGCATCGAGGCAATCAGATAGTCATACTGGGTGTGCAGGCTTTCTTTGATGATTGCCGCCTTGCTTCCGGTTCTTTCGTCGAGCAGGCTGACCTCGATTTGTACGGCGAGAATACCGTGTCCTTCTTTGGAAGAAGCGTAATAATGGCCTCTATGGTCATAGTTGATAAAATTCACGATTTTCAGCCGACTGGAAAACTCGCAGCTGAAGCCAGGTTGCAGCAGTCGGCTGAGATTGTCGCTGGCAAGCGGCAGCCGCATTTCCAGTTCGGCGCCGGCAACCGCGCCGAGCATAAACCAGAAAATCTGCGAACTTCGGTCACGGCAATCGCGTTGAATGCTTGCCATAGCTTCTTCGCGCAGCATAAGAGCGATTTCACGCGCAACGAACTGCTGTCCGAGTTTATGGTCGGTGTTTCGCGCCGCCTGCATCATTCTGAAATAGCTGAGAGAAAGAATTGTCAGGCTGATTGCGATAAAGATGGCCAGCAAAAGCACGGAGCCCTGTCTGCGATACTGTCTTGAAACGAAGAGCATTTATCTGTAGATCACTTGATTTCGTCGGTTGGCGATGGGAATTTCAACTGCGGGAAGGCGTCGGCATCGCTGCCAGGCTTTATCTGGGCTGGACTGCCGACAGAGGCTGGATTCTGGCTTGAGGTCAGATTGCCGGACTCATTGGCTTTGCCCTGCTGCTGATCTGGCTTGCCGGTGTGTGAGATTATGGTCAGAGCGATGGTTGCGGTCAGTGCCGCACCGATGACTGCTGCCAGAAGTTTTGTCTTAAGCGAAGTGGCTGCTGCTGTGACTGTCAGGCTGCTTTCGATACTGGCAAGGAACGCAGCAGAAGGTTTGAGGTCTGAGGTTGGCGAGCCCGAAGTCTTGAGCAAAGCAAGCAATGCCAGAGTCGAAGCGCATTTGGGGCAGGTTCTGGCATGCGCTTCGGTGGCAGCATCGACTTTGTTATTTTCGATGGCCCGGTCGATAATTTTGTTGCATTCTTTATCAGACATTTTTATGGCCTCAAGACCTGAACTTTTTGCGCAATCTGATTATCAGTCGGTGAAAGACCAGTCGCGCGTTGCCCTCACTCGAGCCGAGATGCTCGGCAATCTCTGAGAATGGCATCTGCTGAAAGACTCTGAGTTCGAGAAGAACCTTTTCCTGGGGTTTAAGCCCCGCATACAGATCGTCTACCACGGTATCAGAAACGACCTGGGCCTCCGGGGTGCGGTCATCCGGGAGATTGAGCAGATCGAATTCGTTGCCACTGGTATCGAACTTTTTCTCCTTTCGCAGCTTGTCGATATGCTGGTTTCTGGCGATCCGCAGCAGCCAGCCGACAAAAGAACCCGAAGTCCTGAACTGATCGATCTTGCGAAACGCGTTGATGAAGGCTTCCTGAGTGATGTCTTCAGCGTCTGACTTCTTGATGCCGAAGCCCATCAGGTAGTACATCACCGTTCCGTAATGTCTCTTTACCAGCATGCTGAACGCCTGCTTCTGACCTTTACGGGCCATTTCGATCAGATCGTTGCTTTCGAAGCTTTCGTAATTGCGGGTCAAGGGCGGGCGTCCAAATCCGGTACCAGATACATCGATGCAGCTACGCTATTCTGTATGAATAACGAAGGCAAAACAGAAAATGTTACATCTTTCTGCTTTTCTGATGACCTTTTAAACATGAATTCTCTCTGTAAAGACCTGTTTCAAGGATACTACTATGTAAAAAGCCTGGCAACTTAATTGAAATGTCGGCAAAAAGAAGAAGGGCGGCATCAGCCGCCCTTCTGGGGTAATTGCAATGGTGATGTCTAGTTATTGAGATATTCTTTGCCGCTCATGACATAGGTTTTGATGAAGTTGTATCTGTCCATGTCGATCTTGCCGCCGTTGGATGCAACAAAGAAACCATCGACGATCCTGCCGCCAAGAGCGTAGTAGGCGCAGCATTCAGCAAAGTCTTCTTCTGCCATGCTGGCGCCGTAAGAAGAAACGCTGGTGCCCTTGATGGTGCCATTTGGCCAGACCAGATTCTTCCAGGCCTGCAGTTTGTCGGGATTGGCAATATGGAAGCAGTGTGCCATCTCATGTATCAATGTTTTCTGAAAGCCTTTTTTGATCTGAAAGAGCTGCTCAGCTTCGGTCGGATCACGACCGTAATAATCTTTAAGCTGCTGATAAAGATCATCAGAAATTACGGTTGCCGGGTTGAGCATGTGAACCACCAGATCAGGCGGTTGCACGTAGCCGCGGGCGGTTGCGGGAGAGCCTTCCGGGCCTTTCTCGTCGCGTACCACTTTTTGAGTGTGGCTCATGTATTCTGTCGGCAGAATGGCAAAGGCTTCTTCGGCGGCTTCGAGCTGGCCTGCGGTCCAGTCGGCGCCGACGCCGTCAGCAATTTCGATTCCGTATTTTTCGTTTAACTCGTTCTTTTTTGCCTGAAGCGGGTCGTCGATCGGGCCGACATCGGTTCCGGTGCCCGTACCGGTGTCAGTATCTGTAGCGGTTCCGGTGTCGGTGGCAGTGCCGGTATCAGTGCCTGTTCCGGTGTCGGTTGCAGTGCCAGTGTCGGTAGCGGTTCCGGTGTCTGTTGCGGTTCCAGTGTCTGTATCTGTGTCTGTCGCTGTTCCGGTGTCTGTGCCGGTATTAGTGTCGGTGTCGGTGTCGGTGTCTGTGTCTGTAGCTGTGTCTGTGGCGGTCGAGGTATCGGTATCAGTCGGCGGAATTATTTTTTCGCAGGTTATGACCTTTATGTTAAGAGGAATTCCAGCCATTTTGGCGCTGAGAATGCGTATAAGACTGTCGATGACGTTCTGCACCTTTTGTTGTGCGGCTTCTGTGCCGCTGGCGACCTGATCGGGATCGACGATCTGACCGGGACTGTCGGTTAAACTGCTGCCGGTAGAACTGCCGAGGTCGTGACCGGTGCTGCCATCGGGCTGCGCGAAAGCAGAATCAATCGCACGGTAGATCGTGTCGACATAGCTGCCGCTCTGCGCGAACGCCATTCCCGGCAGCGCAATCAGCAAACATGCCACAAGAGCCAGTGTGACTATAAAGCGTCGGCTCATGACTTACCTCCGACTGTACCGATCTCTAACTAATTATACTTATTTTCTTGTCGTTTTGTTGCATTAATCTGTTTCGAAACTTTTTCGTTATGATATATGACTTTGCCCAGAGATCAGATTGTCTGTTAAAATGACTTTGGGAATTCTATAGTGATGCTTTCTGGAGGCAATATGAAAAGGGTTGCGGTTACAGTGTTGCTGCTTATAATAGCGGTCGGAGGATATTGCATGATCGAAACGCTCAGTCTCGAAGAACTTGCCAGCAGATCTGACGTGATCGCGCTTGTCGATGTCGTCGGGGTCAAGGCTGTTGGTCGTCTGCCTTCACAGGTTGAGGTTATTGCCAATCTGGTTAAGGTCAATGAACCGTTCAAAGGCAGTGTCGCCGTCGGCGAAAACCTCAAAATCAAGACCTGGCGCGGTATCGAAGACAACCCGGTGCTGGTCGAAGGCTCGCGTGTGCTGCTGTTTTTACAGCGCAGTGACAACCACTATACGGTTGTTAACGGCGTGCAGGGCTGGTGGCCGCTTGGCACCGATGGCAAATTCTCGGCCATGGGCACCGGCAAAACCATCGAAGACGTCAAAAAAGCGATAGAAAATCCGCCACCACCATCACCCGCCCGCCCCAGACTGAGTCTTTGATGATGGCGTCATCAGTCTTCGGTCTGATACTGGTAAACCATGCCGGTTTTAGTCTGCTGTGAGTTGATGAAAAGCTTGCCACGCTTGACCAGATCGACGAAGAAACTGTCGATCTGCTGTTGAGCGTCGTGTTTGCCGCTTTTCAGATATTTGCCGGCTTTGATTTTAAACGAAAACTCTGCAGCAATGGGCTGGCTTTTGCCTTTTATAAACCAGATCGAAAAAAGGGTTTTGACCTTGTCAAAACCGAAATCGATGGTGCCGTGCAGGAGTCTGTGCTCGATAATCGAAATGTTGTTTACGTCTACCAGCTTCAGGGCAATATCTAAGCCTGTTCGCGCAAGTCCGGGATAGTATTCACACAGAGCGCTGACGGTTTCCGGCACCTGTTTGACGTTATCGATTCGGCCAGATCTTGAAAAGATCGAAACCGGAATCGTCATTTTTGCAGCGACATCCGCTTCTAACGATATGTCGTCGCCGTATTGCCCTGCTGGTTCTACCGGTGCTGCTGTCGCTGATGCAAGGTCGGTGGAGCGAAATTTAAGAGTCATCTCGGATCTGTTATTTTCGCTTCGGATTCTGAGCAAAAAGCCCTTTTTGTTAAGATCGAATGCAGCTGAATCGATAAAACGAATCTCGCGCTCGGGGCTGGATTTTGCTTTTTGGCGTGCAGTAAAGCCATGGCTGGCGGCTACTTTTTCGACGAGATCCCAGAACAATCTGCACACTCTTTCTGTCGAAGCAAAATTGCCGGGTTTCAGCAGGATTTTGTATTCATATGATGCTGGCGGTTTTGAAGAGCCTGCCGAAAGTGTGGTGCAGGCCAGTAAAAGTAATAAGGCGGATATCATCAGCCGTTTCATGGTTGCTTCCAGTTTTTGTAAGGATTTTTTGCCAGATTTGAATTGCTGTAGCGATGATCGCCGGTAACCTCTCTGCCAACCCAGGGCGGGAGCTCGATGAACTGGTTTTCTGAGGAGAGCTCGATTTCTGCCGTTATCAGACCTGCGTTGTCGCCGAAAAATTCGTCGACTTCCCATGTCATTCCGGCATAATCCACTTTGTAACGTAATTTTTCTATCAATGGCTTATCGCAAAAGTCTTTCAACATTGCTTCCGCATCTGCTGCCGGAATTTCATATTCGTATTCTGTTCGCGAAGCGCCGACGGCTCGCCCTTTTACCGTTATAAAACCTTTGTTTCCGGCAGTTCTGACGCGCACAATGCACTCGCCGGAAACAGGCAGATAACCCTGGCAATATCTGATGCCTTTTGCCTGTGTTTTCCAGTCGTTGCCTTTTGTCAGGAACTTGCGTTCGATTTCTATAGCCATGCCGGCTCCCGATAATTATGTTTCGATATATGTTAGACGATTACTTTGCCTGGCGCAACCGTCATTCGGGCATTGTCAGTTGGGCCTGCGAACCGCTTTGAACTTTGAGTTGCGGCAAATTGCTGACATGAAAAAACGACTCATCGTTAAATGAGTCGTTGAAGGGGTTTAGAATCAGAGAGAGAGGTTGTTGCTTGAAAAAACTTGAGTGCTCAGAGGAATTCACCTGGCAGTGAAAAACCTCTATTCATCTCATAGGCTTGCTCCTTGGTTCGATAAGTTGAGTTACAATTCCAAGAGGAATCAACACTGAAATGATATGCATTTAGTGTGCCAATTTAATTGACACTAAAAAAATAGCAATTGAGGCTGGCTTTAGCCGACGACCTTTCTTTTTTAAGCACGAAATATCGTATAAACCACGAAAATTATATACTATATTTCGTGTTTATGATTGCCGTGTCGATAATACCAACTGAAACTCTTGGCTTAAGCTAGTCCACTGTCACATAAGAGTTTAAGGTTCACCGTCATTGCGAGGAGGGCGCCAGCCCGACGAAGCAATCTCATGGTCAAAGAGATTGCTTCGTCGCTACGCTCCTCGCAATGACTGTTTTTATCGTAAATTCAACTTTGACAGACCACTAGTCCTCTGTCACATTTGAATTGTAGAGTAAGGCTAAGTTGATGCGAAACAAATTTAGCAGACACAGTCAGGGCGCAGGCGTGCTTCTCATGAGCGAAATTTCGAGCCAGGCAATTTTGACGCAGAGCCATAGCTATTAAAAGAGACTCTCGACTGGCGAGAGTGGAGCGAATGAGATCACGCCGAGAGCCCGGTATAAGCGGAGATTCTAAGATTTAATTCTTGAACTCTTATGTGACAGAGCACTAGTGCTTTGTCAAAGTTGAATTTGTGGTTATTAAAGCCTCAGTATAGGGCGCAGGCGGGTTTCTCAGGCGCGGAAACTTCGAGCCAGGCAACTTTGACGCAGAGCCATAGCTATTAAACATTACTAACGTCTGGTGAGAGTTGTAGCGAATGAGATTCCGCCGAGAGCCCGGGAAAGCAGTATACCGAAGGTCGAATCTTGAAAGTCAACTTTGACAGACCACTAGTTTCTGTCGCATTGTATATTTTGGGGTCGATTGATGCAGAGCTCATACTGCCTTGAAAATTGTACAGGGGCGCAGGCGGGTTTTTTCACCAGAATTATGACCGGCTTTTGGGTTTTAGGGGGGCGACGTCACGGTCGAGGCGGAATTGCAGAAAACAGATCTTTTTGCCGGCTGCGAGAAATTTTTCTTCATACTTCGTCTGTATTTGAGGCATGCGATCTTTTAACGGTGAATCATAGAGGTCTGATGTGCTTTCGAGAACTTCAAGATTGTTTTTGCCGGCGAGTTCGAGTGTGAACTCGTACAGCTCGCGAGAGTCGGTTTTGAGACAGATTGTGCCATCGTCGGCGAGAATTTTGCGGTAGCGGTTGAGAAAATTCGGTGCGGTAAGTCGTCGGCGAACCCGGTCGGGCCGCGG
>JAKJFO010000053.1 GCA_022704885.1 Candidatus Rifleibacteriota bacterium
TGCCCTATTTTACCTCTACCCTGTCGATGAACTTCTTGATCGTCTTTTCTGTGAGGCCGGGAACTTCCTTGAGGTCTTCGAGAGAGAAGAAGCCGCCGTTGTTATTGCGAAACTCGACGATCTTCTCTGCCAGTCGCTTGCCGACTCCTGGCAGAGTTTTAATCTCATCGATACTGGCGAAATTGAGGTTGAGCTTGTCGCCCCAGGCCGCCTGGCCTGAATGACCGCCAACAACGGTGGCGTATTTTTCAAGTTCGCGCAGGCGCCTTTTGGTCAGGCCCTGAACTCCCAGCAGCTCATTCATTTCCTTCACCTGGCCTCGCTTCTGCACAAATTCATGAATACGCCTGGCCAGAGTAGGTGTCATACCTGGCAATGCCTTGATGCTGTTAACGTCGGTGCGGTTGAGATTGAGTTTGCCGGCATTTTCCTCTTCATCATAGTAGTCGCCTTTAACCAGCACTGTCTGATCGGTCAATACCGCAATATCCTGAATCTGTACAGCCAGTTGCCGGTTCTTTCCTCGAACGACACTGACTTTGCTGATCAGCAGAAAAATGCCGAGACCGAGCAGCAACAGTAGTGCTGCGAATGCTATTTTTTCGAGTCTGGTCAGAACCATATCAGTTATCCTTAACGAATACCCGGGTTTTCAGGCTGCCCCTGAACTGGTCAACCTGCACCGCCCCATTTTCTGAAGTCAGATAGACCGGAAACTGCAGTTGCTTGAATCTTGGTGTATAACTACGACTGCGTGAGCTTATCGCACCTGCCAGATGATAGTTTTCCATCAGCCAGGCCGACGGAAAGCGAAAGCTGACAGCTACTCCTTCCGGGTGGGATCTCTTGACATAATTTTCGAAAGCCTCGTAGGGATACGGCAGATCGGCGACGAAAACGAAGTCTGCCTTGAAGTCGATATCACCATCGAGCGGATGTGCATTGCCGGCGATGTAGGCAAAATTCTGCTGAGCCCGACTGATTTTAAGAATCAGGCCGTCGTAATACTGCTGAAATTTTTTATCTGTCTGGGCCGGGTACATCACTTCGATCGTGGTTCCGGCTTCTGTCAGCTTATCGCCGGCTTTGACATGTGTAACAGGAATCTGGTAGCGATGGACATCTTCAATAAGACGATTATATGATTCATAAGCAAGTTCCCAGAAATAACCTGGCGGAATACCTGCATTCTGACCAGCTTTTAACCGCCGTTCCATTTTCAGATCGCCAAAGGCGAACAGCCTGACATATTGTTCAAAGTCGACCCGGACTCCGTCGGTTGCCAGAGGAAAAGGCACGTAAAGACGATTGACCCGATAGGTCGAGAACACAGAACTCAGGCCTGAAATGCGCTCAGGCAGTGCTGAACTGAGAATCACCGCGTCGATTTCCCTTATCTGTTTACCGGAAAGTGCCGGCTGAATGACGCGTTCGCCGCGATCCATACCGCCGAGAGTATCGTTGAGCGCAGCATCGATAAGAACTACGCGCCCATCACCCTCTATCATCAGCGATGAGCCATAGCCGACATCCAGCATGGTCAGGCGCAGATCGGGCTGGCGTTCGATACCACTCAGAACAGCAACCGAGCCTGCCACCGTAACGATGACGACAAAAACGGCGAACAACGTCAGCGAATTGCGATACTCGGGCTCGTCCCAGACTTCACTGACGGCGCCGTAGATGGCAAACAGCCAGGTTTTGAGCTCCTGCCGGAAGTAGAAGGCATGCAGAATCAGATAGTAGATTACCAGCTCGCCGAACCCTGGCTGGGAAATCCGCGGAAACGGAATCAACGCGGCAAAGAAAGAGGCCATGCCGAGAAAGAATTTTACCGCCAGCCAGTTGGCGGCATTGAGCACCAGTGCCAGATAAATGCCGACGCCTGGAATAAAGGCTCCGATCAGGCCGGCAATAAGACCGATCTGCACGATCACACCGATCAACGGAATGGCGATAAGGTTGGCAATTGGCGCTGCCAGCGACATCTGACCAAAGTAAAAGGCTGAGAGCGGCAACATCATTGCAACAAGAATGGCGATCTGTGCTGCCAAAAAGCCCTGCAACCAGCCAGGCAGCATTTCGAAGGCAAAACTCTGAAAGGTCGAGCGATCTGAGAGCCTGGTCGAGACATAACAGACAGCTACTACGTAGGCAAAGGTCGCCGGGAAAAAGTAAGGGTGCAGCACCAGACCTTTTTTGATGATTACGGCGAGAAAGAATGCGAGCGTGGCAAAAAAGGCAAAGGCAAGACCAGGACCACGTAACATGCGCCTCAACATGACCGTCGAGGGGTCAGAGAAAATTGCCAGGGCGTAAATTGCCATGAACGAGAGAACAAAGCTTGGCTCGGTCAGCTGCAGCGGGCTCATCAGAAGAATATAGTCGGCCGCCACGCACAGCGAGAATATCACTGACATCTTGAAACCAAAATCTTTGAGATAAGCCATGGAAAGGATAAAAAGACTGTTCATCAGGGCTGCGCGCACCGCCGAACTGGGCCAGCCGACGATCATGGCGAAAGTGAAAAGCGAAAACACGATGAGCGGTGCAAAAATTCGCAGTGGTATGCGGAACATCGCAAAAATTCCGTAAAGCAATCCGGCAATAATTGTTACATGCAGACCTGAAACCGCCAGAACATGCGAAACCCCGGTCATTCTGAATTCCTGCGAAACCTTTGCCGGCAGACCACCTTTGAGGCCAAGCAGAACTCCGCCCAGAAAGCTTGATTCAGGATACGGCATGGTCTGCTTGATGACCTTGAGCACCTCATTTTTCACATAAAGCGAGAATCGGTACCAGATGGCACCTGAGTCCTGTTGATCGACGACTTTCAAGACCGCACGGCGTGGTGTTATTCTGACAGTTCTGAAAATACCGCGATTGCGCAGATGTTGCCGGTAGTCCATAGAGCCCGGGTTGCGCTGCTCAGCCGCCTCGCTCAGTTGCCCTTCGATTTCAACAGTCTGGTTGAACGTCACTTCACGAAAAGCTTCGTTGTCTTCAAAAACCTGCGCCAGAAGAAGACCTCCGCTGACGGTCAATGCTTCGGAGCTGTGTTCGACGTTTTCAAAGGTTCCGCCGCTCTTTTTCGGACCCGTATCATTCTGCACCAGAACGCGCCGACGTTCGACCTTGCGCATGGTTTCAGGCTGAATGAGGACCTCGAGATAATCTCCGCGCAATTTAGGCTCTTCGATGATCCGGCCGCGAATGCGCCAGTTCGTGGCCTCATCATGTTTGTCGCAGATCGCCTTGAAATGAGCAGGATCATCATCGCGAAGCTCAGAGACATACCTGTATGCGCCAAACATTGTCATAGTAAGCATGAAAAAAATCATGCTGAGAACAGGGATGCCTTCTTCGTCTTCTCTGACTGCCTTTATGAATGCCGGACTGAAAACATTGCCATACTTGAAAAACATTGGAATCATGGCACAGAGGAAAAAAACACCAACCAGTATCAGAAGAAGTCCGCTGGCTGTTATGCCTGATAGCACGGCAAGCCCCATACCGCCGATGAAAGCAAGAGAGAGAAGGATGAATGTCAACAAGATCAGTCGATTCCCTTCTCTATCTTAATGTGTGGGTAGTAATCAAGATTAGACAAGATGTTGTCTCTGATTCGGTAATCTGATTTGACAACAAGTATCAGTGCACCTGTCATCAGTGTCACTACCAGAAGAACGATCAGAAAACGGGTAGCTTCATTGGATTCCTGCACGAGATAATGTCCTGTCTATTCCATTGCGGACCAGGCATTAGTCTTCTGAACCCAGTCGCTGAACAGAGAAAAGAATTTATCAAAATCGAAACTGGTGATCTGTCTGAAACAGGTCTCCGATTCCATGTCTTCAAGGGCTCCCATCAGAGTCGAATATTTGGTAAAAAAGCTGTCGCAATAAATACTCAATAACAGCCTGACCATATAGAACGCCTGATAAAGAGCGAGTTGACGACGGGCAGGGTCTGGAATCAGGTGGATGTCTTTCGACAGAATGCCGGGTTTGATAAGCTGCCCGCTCTTCTGGGCATCCTGAAGCTTGCCCCAGCCGGCCTGAAGCCATTCTCTGCTGTCTGGTCGGATCTTGTAAGCTGCCTGCAGAGCAAAACCCTCACGTAGCCATGATGGTGTCCGCCACTGTCTTAATGCCAGTTCGCGTTCGTTGACCCGGACATTGAAAAACAGATGGCCGAGTTCGCGGGTGGCAACCTCACCGATACCGGCGTCGAGCTTATCAACCAGCAGAAAGATTGCATTGCTCTGGTAAACGATGCGGATTCCCTCACCGACCTTTACCGGCGAACCTGTCGCCTGCTCCATCTCGGTTTCATTCTTCATGATGAAAAAGCTTCCAGGCGGGTCATCATGAAAATTGAACACCTGCTTGAAAACTGGAGTGGCGCGGTCTAGGCTGTCGAGCATCTCTTCGGCAGCAAGACTGTCTACGATATCAAAATATACGGTATAAGACCTGAGTTCAAATTTCTGATTCAGAGAATTGACTGCTGGTTCAGACATCATGTACCCCCGGAAGTTTTTTTCAGCATACAATTTTTTTAATTCTTATAGCAAGCATTTCAGTTGACTTGCAATAAAATCGTGACATATAATTCTTAGGTACTAAAATCTATGAGAGTGACAGGATAAATATGGATCTACAAAAAATAGAGCTCTTTTCTTCACTTAACCCGACCGAAATCTCCCAGATCAACAGTATTGCGCGCAGGATCCATCTGACCCGCGGAGAATCGGTGTTCAACGAAGGGGATTTTGAAAAAAACATCTATATCGTCGAAACCGGTCAGGTCGAGATATTCAAGCGCACTCCCCTCAACGGCGAACAGTCGATGGCAGTAATGAAGAATGGTGATTATTTTGGTGAGATGGCTTTCTTCGAAAAGGCCGCTACCAGATCGGCTTCAGCCCGAACTCTCCAGACCACGTCACTTATCGTCATCGAGGGCCCTGACTTTGAAAAGCTCATTCACAATTATCCTTCCATAAGCCTTAAGCTGCTGGCCACGCTCTCTCAGAGACTTCGCGACACGAACAAGCTTATAATCGGCGGCCCTGGCACGGCTGCAACCGCCGCGACAGCAAAAAAAGAATGCCAGATGATCACGATCGCCTCAGCCAAAGATGGTTACGGCAAAACAACCTTTGCCACCAGCCTGGCGCGCATTCTCTCAATGGAACTCAACAAAAAGGTTCTGTTCCTTGATCTCGACCTTTATTTCGGTGGTGGCACTCATCTTCTCGGTGTACACTCGCCTCGTTCGATCGTAGATATCACCAACCGCTACCGCGCTGACGAGCAGAAATTCAACCTGCTCAGCGAAAGTATCAGACTCAGCGAAAACCTTTTCACCATACCGGCTCCGCGCAGCTTTCTCGAAGCCGAGCAGATTCACGCGACCGATATCATCAAGCTCCTCAAGGAAGCCAAGAAGTATTATGATTATGTCGTCACCGATACCGGCTCGATCTTCGATGAAAATCTCTATACGGTGCTTGACACATCTGACTTTGTCTTCTTCATCATCAACTTTGCCAGCCTGTCAACGATCACCGACAACGTCAGATTTTTCCATGGCATATCCAAACTGAGCTATCCTCGCGAAAGACTCATTCTGCTGGGCAACAACATCGGCCCCGACTTCTCGACCAGCAAAACCAGCAGGGTTTTCCCATACCCGGTCATTGGTGGCCTGCCGCGCATTCCAGACTTTGAGCCTCAGTTTGGCAAACCTGCATACGATCTCAATCCGACCAGCCCCTACTGTGAAGTCCTCCGCCTGCTGGTTCGCAATGTCCTCAAAGAAGTCAACCTCAAAAAGCCGCAGACCAAGGGCAATATCTTCACCATGCTGTTTGGCGAAAAAGACCCTGAACAGGTCATCAACCTGCAGCTGAGCCAGCTCAACCCGCCACCCGGCAGCAGTTTCTCGCCAATCATCAATCCGCGCGATGTCCGCTCACAGGTCAAGTATGTTCGCTATAACCTGCTTTTCGGTTATATCGAAGAAGCCAAGAGCAATCTGCTCTCATTCATGGAATATTCACAGTCATCGGCACCTCTTTGTGAACTGCTCGGTGAAATTTTTCTGGTCGAAGAAAAACTTTCTGAAGCACTCGAAGCCTTTCAGAAAGCGGTTTCGCTCGATCCGCAGCAGCATGTTGCCCTTGGTTATCTCTCGCATCTCTCGGGCAGCAAAGACAGCTTCGATCGTGCGATAGCCGCAATTGAAGCAAAAATAGCGGCTAATCCGAATCACCTCGACCTGATCAACGATTACGGTAAGATTCTGATGATCAACGAGCATTACGAAGAAGGCGCAATTCAGTTCAAGAAAGCTCTCAAAGCAAATCCGAACTATCTTGAAGCCAAGCTCAACCACGCAATCTGTCTGTCAAAGGGCGGCAAAAGCGAAGATGCCATCGAAATGCTGCTTGGCGCCGAAAACAAGAATCCCCGCCTGTTCTACACACTCGGCGAAATCTTTTACCAGTCAGGACGCCTCTATCTAGCTTATAAGGCCTATAACAAAGCTTCGGCGCTCTATCCGAGCTATCCGGGTCTCAGACCCAAACTTTTCGAACTGTCTGGTTATCTGCGAAAGCTCGACACGGTCATCGACCTCCACGAAAAGTTCGTCAACACCAGCCCGAAATTCCCCGATCTGCACACCAAGCTCGCCAACTTCTATCACCTTGCCGGCAAATCAGAACTGGCAATAACCCAGTTCAAAAAAGCTCTGGCTCTCAATCCTAATTACAAAGAGGCAAAAATCAAACTGGAAGCGCTGCAGAAAGATTCAATCTGGCGCCTGGCCAAACAGCATCTCGAAGGCGACGCCTCAGATGTCACCGCCTCAACCCGCTCGCTCAAAGCAGTAGTAAACTTCATCAGCGGCGATGACAAAACCCGCTTCCCCGAAGAAGCCGTTCTGCATATCAAAAATGTCGGCACCGCCAAAACCATACAGAAAGCGCTCAATGCAACCCAGCTCGAAGCCGGAAGCGCTGAGCTCGACCTGTCCCACTCGGTCTGCTTGCTACCCAGGATATCCTGCTGTTCCAGATTGCTGAAGTCAAGAGTGGCAATGTCATCAGGTTTTCGCCTCATTATCTCGAAAAAGACGAGATCGTTGCCGGTCGCTGTGATGTCGACCTCGACTTTGACCTCAACCAGGAAGCCGATGGCCTGGTCGAGCATCTGACCAAGTATTTCCTGGTTCACCTTGAATCGAAAAGGCATGCAGAATTCATATCATCCAATGGTTCTGGTGGTTACAAGGCCTACCTCAAAAACGAAAACAACGGACTCGAATCTACAGGTTACATCAATCCCGAAAACGAAAACCAGATCAACTTCGTACTCAACGCCTCGCACAAATCAAACACTGCAGCTGCCAATCCTGGCGACAAAATGAGCATCAAGATTGTCGACAACAAAAAAGACATCATCTTCGCAACTGACTTTACCGTCAGCAAAGCAGATGTTCTCAACTTCTACAAGACCATTACCGCCCAGGAATCCCCCAAGGCAAAAGAAGCCAGCTGAACCAGCCATAGCTAAAAGCGGCTCAAGACTGTGTCTTGAGCCGCTTCTAACTTTAGCCTGAAACCAGTCAGGCTTTCTGTTGAATGTATTCGATCATCGCAAAAATATCTTTCTCGTCGGGTGAGCGCACAATAAAGGCTTCATTGCCCATTACTTCCGAGAAAACCAGTGGCACCTGAGTATGCATGGCGATCATGCTGCCATAAAGATTGAAAACGTCTTCGACCGAATGCCGGTAATTCTTGCCGAACTTGCGCGCAATATGGGCTGAGAAATATTTGCGTTCGACTTTGGCGATAAAACGATTTTCGGCGATGATGTTGGCCCATTCCTGGTAGACGTTGATGTCGGCTGAAAAATTCATCAGATCCACCGTATAGCCGCCTGGCGGTCGGCAGTTCATCTCAAGAACAAAAAGTTGACCATCGCTCTTCCGACGCAAAAACTCAAGATGAAAGAACTTGGCCCTGATATCGAACTCCCTGACGATTTTTCTGCCGATCTTTTCGGCTTCAGCAGGAATCTCGCGCACCAGATAGAAACTGAGATCTTCGTTATAAGCGACCAGGTCGAATGCACCGTTAACTGAACGCAGCGAAGAATAAAATACGATTTCACCGTTCTGGTCGCAGATGCCGTCGAAGGTCATCAGCTCACCATCGATGAATGGCTCGACAAAGTAATCTACCGGTGGTTTTGTGCGCCAGAAATTGTCGATGTCGGCCTGGCGCTCGATTTTGTACGCTGCAATTGCCCCCACCCCGGTATCTGGCTTGGCAAAAACCGGAAAACCATGTTTCTTTACAAAAAGATCGAGTGATTCTCGCCCGCTGATGAGCTCTCCATCAACGATGGGAGCACCACAGGCCCTGAAAATCTTTTTCATCTCAGATTTACGCTTGATCTTGACTGTCTGAGCAATGCCGGGGCCTGGTATGTTGAAGTCTTCCCGCAGACGTGCTTCATGCATCATCCAATGCTCATTATGCGATTCGACCCGGCTCACCCTGCCGTGCCGGTAGACCAGAAAGGCAGCGGCCCGGTATGCCTGTTCGTAATCATCGAGAGAATCAACCTTGAAATAATCGGTAAGAGCACCATGCAATGCCGGCGGCAGGTGGTGGTAATCCTCGTCGCCGATTCCGAGAACCTTGATACCACGATTGGCAAGGCCAATTACAAAGTCGCAGAAGTTAGGAGGGAAGTGTGGAGAAAGATAGATGAAGTTCATTTACAGCTTCCTGTGGCTTAAATAAACGGTAGCGTTCTTTGCGAATGCCCGCCGCAAATTGCACTGGCCAATGCAACCCGCTGAAATTCTAATAAAAAACCAGTGTTTGCGCAATGGGCAAAATTACTCAAGCTCAGCCGGACCAAGCAGATTCTCGAGATACCAGCTTGAACCGGGCTTTACACGGCTTTCTTTGTCGAGCAGATCGGACTGCATCCTCGCCAGTGCCAGCATTTCTATACTCTGCGTCATAAATCCGCTGATAAGAAGGAAGAACAGCAGAACGAAAATAAGATACACCGTGAATCCACGCCGGCCGGCAGGCGAGTTGAAACGTCTTTTACCGTTCATCAGCCGCTCCTGTCTTCCAGAGGATTCGCAAACTTTGACCACCCGCTGCTACGCGGGTAATGAACATGGTGTCACTGACATATTCGATATCAGAAATACTGGCCCGGCCCTGCAGTTTGATCAGGCGGCCGTTCACCCTGAGCTGCTGGCCAAAATCTTCGATGGCAATTACATGGTCGTTATCAAATACAATGTGTCCATCGGCGACATTCGCGATTCGCCGGCATTTTTTCAGGCAGTCACGGATCTTGCCATAAGCCAGCGTCAGACTTCTGTTTTCTTCAATCATTGCCTGAGACATATCCATATCCTTGAAAAGATGCGGAAATGCGACGAAAAAGCCTGAGGTGAGAATACTCAATATCGCGACGACGATCATCAGCTCTATAAGGGTAAAGCCTGTTCGCTTCATCTCGAGGTCACCTCGGTTGTATAGACACAGTCCGGTGTTTTGTTGTCATCGATTCTCGCCAGACTGATTACAATCTTTTCGACACCATTATCGACCGTAGTCTTTACCAGCACACGCCATTCCTTGCCGCATTCGACGAATTCAAGCAGATCGCGGCTGTTGATCGACCCGAGAGGAATCCCGCTCGCCAGCTGATAGCGTGCAAAATTACGCATGCTCTCGAGCATGTAGATGGCAGAAGTATTGTTCTGCAGGCGGCGCTGCATGTTCCTGTGATTTCGTGAAAGATAAAACAGGCTGCTCAGCAGAATCGAAGCAAGAGTGACAGTCAGACAGGTTTCGAGAAGAGTCAGGCCACGTCGTTTTTTCATGAAAACATCCAGATCAGCCAGTAATATGTATCGAACACCCCAGAAGTGATCAGGGCAGCAAAGAAACCGGCGGTCAGCAGCGCGGCTATCGCCATAAACTGCGAACTGCTTCTGATGATGGCGCATGAATTACGATAATTGCTCTCGGAAGCGTATTCCAGCTTTTCAGCATATGATTCAGGCGTGAGATCGGCATGCGCAATCTCGACGAAGACATCACTATAGGCAAAAGCCTCTTCAGCAGGGCGACCCTGCGACAGCACCCGGCTCGAACTGAGCAGGTCGGCGGCGTCATCCTTTCCCGCCAGCTGTGCGCAGTTTTCGACAGATTCCTCAAGCGGTAGCCCGGCCTGCAGATACAGACTGAGCATGCTCTGCAATCTCGCTGTTTCCTGGAGTCTGAGTGCATCAGCGAAGCCATAGAAGCGCGTTATGATAGAATTGCGGTCAATCATGCCAAACACAGCCCTGACCGTAACGATCAGCGAAACAACGATCAGGCCAGGTATGATCAGAGATATTGGCCACAGCCCTGCCTCGGTAAAATGCAGCAGGCGCACCATGACCGGCAGCGGGCGTTCACCAGATGCAAGCGATTCGATCACCTGGGGAAACAGGTTCAGGTTCAAAAACAGAAGATTGGCAAGCAGAACAATCAATACGATCAGAGGGTAAAACAATGCAGTTTTGAGCCTGTCTCTGACAATTTCAAAATTGATCAGGCAGCGGGTATAAAACTCAAGAACCTTGATCAGCCGGTCGTCGCCAAGCAACGGCAACAATCTGGCCAGCACCGGGTCGAAGTCGGCCAGATCGCGGCAGACCTCCTGTGCTGAATAGCCGGAGGCCATCTTCTCGCCAAGCTCCCGGCACCACTTTGAGGCCCGATTGTCGGGTTTTTGTCCGGACAGCTTCAAAAGCGACTCTGGCAGGGGCCTGCCGCTCTTCAGTGCCAGCGAAAGCATCTGACAGAATACGATGACTTCGTGATTCGCTGCAGGTAAGGTCATTGCATCGTCCCCAGGCAGATGGCATTCATCATCTGCATCAAAGCATAAGTCAGTGCGCCAAAGGTGCTTGAGAGAAAAAGCGTGCTGGCGACTTCGAGCATGGTTATCGTTTTTTCGTTCGCATGGTTGATTCTGGCATTATAGTAATCGCTGGCCTGCAACAGAAGCTGCGACTCGGCACTTTTGTCCTGCAGCCCGAGTGCCATAAACCATGTCAGACCGTCGCTTACACCGGCTTCACGACCAGCTGTAGCAACATCCTTGCCGTCGGCAATACCTCGGGTCATGCGCCTGAAACTGGCATGCAGCAAAGGAAAATTGACCTTAACCGACATGATATCAGCCACCGACAACCGCTGCTCCGGCGGAACTGCCGCCAGCATTCGCAGTAAACGCATTTCATCGGTCATTTTTGAAAAGCTGGTCAGGCGGCGCGTCAGAAATACGGCGAGACAAAGAACCCCCACAAAAAGAGCAACAAAAAGCATGATATGAATCAGCGAACTGCTGCCGCAAATTTCGAGAATCCAGCTGATGAACGGCCCGCCTTCTATGCGCAGACCAAGAAAGATTTCGCGCATCTGCGGAAAAACGAACATATACAGGGCGAGAATCGTCAATGTTCCAAAACACATGCTGAAAACAGGATAGGTCAGTGAGGATTCGAAGTTCAAACCAGTTGCCGGTCGCAGCTGAAGATCGACGATAAGCATGCCGCGAGTTGTGTCCTGCAGGGGAGCAGCTAGAATATAGCGCACTTCCGGTGGAAAAACCGCCATGTCTTTTCCGGCAAAAACCTTCTCACTGCTTTCACCGCTGCTCAGGCGGCGTGCAGCCAGGTTGGCCGCCTTTGTCAGGCGGGATGAACGCGCTGACCGTGACATGCTGTGCAGAGCTTCGGCCATGGAAACGCCTTTGCGCATAAGCAGCCCGAGTTCCATAAAGCTCTCAGAACTGCTGAAAAGCATTCGACGCACAGCTTCTCCATTGAAAAACAAGCCTACAGCGGTCATTTCGACTCCATTAACCTGCCACCGCAATATATTGCCAGTTCTGCCCGTGGCTGCGGCCCAGCATCAGTATTTTTCAGTTCAAGATGAAGGATACCACGCAGACCTGAAAAGACAAGATATTCTTCGATGCCCATCTGCCTGATGCGGTCGATCGCCTCTGCGGGCGAACCGGCATGAAAAGTGGCCAGAATCAGATGCCCTGACAACGCTGCCTGCAGAGCTTCTTTGATACAGGCGCGGTCTCTGATCTCACCCAGGGCGATGACATCGGGATCCTGGCGCAGCAGGTGCTTGAATGCTGCTGCCAGATCTTTTTCGCGCGTCGCATCGAGAGAAGCCTGGCAGATTCCGGAAATTTTTGCTTCAACCGGGTCTTCGATGGTGACGACGCGCAATCCTCTGTCACTGGCTGCCAGTTCTGAGAGCGTCGCATACATTGCCGTCGTTTTGCCGCTGCCGACTGCGCCTGAGATAATGAACAGACCGCGGTTGTTGCGCAGCTTTTCAAGCCAGGCTTCTGTCTGCCCGGTTTGCCAGCCCAACGATGCCACATCAGGAAAAGCGAGTGCGGTTATGATACGCAACGCCGCCCGCTCACCATGATCGGTCGGAAAGGTCGACAGTCTGACATCGAAATCAGCCTGCCTGAAAGCGCCTTCCTGGGCTGAATCAGAGATATGAGAATGACAGCCGGCGAGATACTTGAGCCGGGCGAGCAGTCGCTGGTGATGGTGCATGTTGATATCGAGTGAACGCCTGATTTTGCCGGCCGCTCGAAAGGTCAGTCGCGCTTTTGCCGCATCGAGAGGCTCAAGATGAATATCGGAAAAATGATTGACAGCTGCGGTTGTCAGCAGAATATCGGCAGCCCAAACATAGGGAAGCGCACGAAAACATAGCGTTCGTTCGAACAGTTGCATGCTCTCGTCGGCACCGAATGCTGCCGGAGCGGATTTGTACGAGTTGTATTCGCCGGCCTGCTCGACCAGCTGTCTTATCAGGGCTGCCAGAGGCCCGCTCTCATGGCCACAGCGCAGAAAAAAACTGTGACCATCTCTGAGCCCGACTTTTACTCGGTTTCCTTCTGCGACAACGGTTTCAACTTCAGAGTAGTATAGCTTCTGGCCGGAAACTTCGATCAACTCAGCATCGATACTGAATGCATGGTGACCGAGTAATCGTCTGAGCCGGCCAGGGCGAAAAGTAAGCGGCATGAGGCCAAAACCGTCATTTACCGGCGGTGGCTGGTGGTCACTCGTCATTCTCTCTTCGCCTGTGTTCATCTGATTCTCATATTAGCATCATTATGAACTCAATCGCAAGACATCAGATCGTGCAAGTTTGCAAGATTGTGTTGCCGGGTGCCAAAGCTTCTGCTATCATGCACCTATGGTACCGTTGCGAGATCTCAACCAGACCTGCTCAAAACGCCCGGTAGCAAGGGCTATTCCGGCACAGATAGTCTGCCGTCTGCTGGGCAACCGACTGACGCCATGTCAGCTCGACGCCCTGTGCCGACCCTGCGAAAAAACCGGAGTGTGGCTGTTCTATTCGGCATTCCTGCTTGGCCTTGTTCTGCTGTTTCTGCTTCTGTTCTGGTTCTTGCGCGTAACCCGACTGAGCCGGGTGCTGGGCTGGTTTGCCGCCCTGCTGCTGCCGCCAATGAAGTGGCTGGCCAACTGCTTTGCCGCTGCAGTTAATTTTTATCGCAACCTGCCCTTTTAGGCATGCCCCAGCTGCTTTTTCACAACTTTTCCGGCCGCAACCTGCCCGATTATGCTCATCATGAATTCGACAGCATGCTCGTCGAAAATGGTCGTATCATCAAAACCGGCTACCAGCTGCCAGCTCATCCCGATATAACCACTGTCGACCTCAAAGGCACAACAGTGCTGGCAGCATTCGCCGACGCACACGTCCACATGACCCAGACGGGAATCGCTCTGTCAGGCATTCAGCTTGAACCGGCCACCTGCCTGGCCGATGTATCTGCCCAGCTTAAAAAAAATGCAGCCGATAACGAATTCGTTCTTGGCTGGGGCCTGCAGGAAACCCGCCTGAAAGAACGTCGTCTGCCAACCCGCGCCGAGCTCGACGCGATCGCACCGAAAAATTTCGTCTGGGTCGCCAGACAGGATCTACATTCAGCTGTTCTAAATTCTGTCGCACTCAAATGGGCCAACACGATTCTGCCCGATCTGTCGGCCCCTGATGGCCTGATCAAAGGCAACGATTACAACGTTCTCAGCTACCAGCTCATCGACAAGCTGCCGCCAGCATTCAAACGCAACGGTCTTGAGCTGGTTAGGCAGCACTGCTTTAAACATGGCGTCGCGACCATACATGCACTCGAGGGCAGTCGCGAATCGACGCAGGATACGCAGGCAGTTGCAGAATTCAGCAAATCCAGTGCGTTGCATACAGTCATTTACCATCAGTCTGGCGACCCCACCCTGCCCCGCCGCTTCGGCTGGAAAGGCATGGGCGGCTGCCTGCTTGTCGACGGATCTCTCGGCACCCGCACAGCTGCTCTGCATGGGCCCTACGACGATGCGCCCGAATGTCGTGGCAACCTGTATCTGGAAGCGAGCGACATTGAAGCGCTTCTGACCACTGCGCACCAGAACCAGCTGCATCTGGCCCTGCACGCGATTGGTGACCGCGCCATCGATACGGTGGCGTCAACCTATGCCTGGGCCTGCCAGAAATGGGGCAAACCAGCCATCGCCAACCGGATCGAACATTTCATCATGCCTTCAGACAAGGCAATCAGACTGGCCCGCGACAATGCAATCAATATCTGTATTCAGCCGGCATTCGACCATTACTGGGGCGGCAGCGCCGGCCTTTATGCCCAGCGCCTCGGCTGCGAACGGGCCATTCGCCTGAACCCGTATAAAACCATGCTCGATCTTGGCATACAACTGGCTGCCGGTTCTGACAGCCCGGTTACCGCCATCGATCCGATTGCCGGCATTGCCGCGCTCGTTCACCACAGCAACGCCGAAGAACGTCTCAGTCTGAATTCGGCTCTGGCGCTCTTTATCAGCGAGCCACATAAATTTTCCGGCGAATCGCTGCTGCGTGGCCAGCTCAAAACCGGCTATCACGCAGACTTTGTCTGTCTGAACGAAGATCCCTTCAAGATCGCGCCATCGCGCCTCGCCAACCTGCAGGTAAAAAACCTCTTCATTGCCGGCTGTTGCGTCTACTCTAACTGACCACTAAGAACAGGCGCCGCTGCAGATCTTTTGCTGCAGCGGCGCCCTGATTACAACGAGTTTCAGTCTTTGCTCTTCTTCCATTCTTCGACGCGGGCAATCGTCTTTTCGAGCAGATCCTGCACCTTCTTTTCGCTGGTGCTTTCGACCCAGATATTGACAAAGGGCCGGTCAGGATCAGGCAGAACCAGCACCCACTCATCGTTGCCCAGCATTATCTTGACGCCGTCGAGCAGATGGGTTTCCTTGTCTTTGGCAAATTCCATGGCATAGCGCATGACTTTGCCCTTGTCTTCCCAGGGGCATGGAATGCGGCTGGCACGCGCATAAAAATCGGGAATACCGTTGACAATCTCTGAAAGCGGCTTTTGGAGTAAAGAAATAAATTCAAACAGTTTCACGGTCGCGATCATGCCATCGAAAGCAGCCTGAAATGCCGGAAAGATAATGCCACCGCGGTCGTCGATACAGGTTTCGACCTTTTCGTTAATGGCTGCATCCATCAGAGCACGCTCGCTTGTCTTGGTGCGAATGATCGTGCCACCAAGCTTCGCGGCCATACTTTCGAGCTGATGCGTCGCTGACACCGGCACCGCAATGCGCGCGCCCGGAATCAGTTCGAGCACCATTCTGGCCCAGACGGCCATCGCCTCGGCACCTTTGATTATGCGGCCCTGATCGTCGATGAAGGTTATGTGCTCTGCCCCGTCACCCATGACGACACCAAGATCGGCACCCAGTGACTTGACAATCGAAGCCACACTGGCGTGCGACTGCTCGGGCGTCACCATTGTCACGCGATTCTCGTCGTGATATGCGTTAAGCGTGATGACTTCACAGTTCAATTTACCGAGAAAAGTATTGAAAATACCGCTAGCCCCGCTGAAACAGTAGTCGAGCACCACTTTCAGACGACGCTGGCTGATCGCGGTAACATCGAGACAGCGCAGAAGTTCTTCACTGTAGTTTTCGGGAACGCGCGGCGGGAAGCTGATTTCACCGACTTCCGGAATCGAGACGCGGCGGAAATCTTCGCGATTGAAAAGGCGTTCGATCGACTTTTTCTGCGCAATTGAGATATCGCGGCCTTCGACATCGAAAATCTTGATTTCGATCTGATTGGGGTCATCACCGGAGAGTTTGACGTGCACCCCACCGCCACGCATGAATGCGCTCGGTTTGTAGCGTGCCACCGGTGCCGGTGTTACCCGCAGATCGGCAACGTTGATGCCGGCCGAGCTCAAACCGCTGATAATAGCGCGGTTGATAACGCGGCTGATTTTGTTGGAATCGCGCGAAGTAATGATGCTGGCTCCCTTCGGCAGTGTCGAGCCAAAAGCAGCGCCGATTTTTGAGGCCATTTCCGGGGTGATCTCGATATTGGCGAGACCGGCTATGCCATAATCGCTGAACAGGTTTCTGGTCCATTTGTCGCTCCAGATGATGCTGGAAAACACGGTAGAACCCTCTTCAACCTGCTTTTTCGGCCAGATCTTGACGTTTTCGCGAATGATCGCGCCCTTGCCGATGCGGCATTCCTCGCTGATAATCGCACCAGACTCAACCACGACCTTGTCCTGAATGAGCGTGTTGCCGCTGATGACCGATTCATAAATCTCGGCGTCTTCGCCGACGTGAACGCCATCCCAGAGCGTGCCGCCCTTGATTTTCGCATTTTTCTTGATGACGCAGCCATCGCCGAGCACGCAGTTTTCGAGATCGACGCCATCTTCGATAACGCAGTTCTGGCCAATGATTACGCCACCCTTGAACTTGACCTTGGCAGAAATGTTCGAGTTTTTGCCGACCCAGACATCGCGGCCGATAATGTTCAGGCGATCTCCGGGAATCTGCAGTTTAACTTCGCCGTTGAGCACGTTTTTGTGTGCAAGCACGTATTCTTCGAGGTTGCCGATGTCTTTCCAGTAGCCCTCGGCGATATAACCGTAAAGCGGCAGACCTTCTTTGAGCATGAGCGGAAACAGGTTCTTGCTGAAATCGAATTCTGTCTTGGCTGGAATATATTTGAAGATCTCGGGTTCGAGAATGTAAATGCCGGTATTGATGGTGTCTGAGAACACTTCGCCCCAGCTCGGTTTCTCGAGAAATCTGATGATCTTGCCGTCATCAGCAGTAATTACTACGCCATATTCAAGCGGATTGGTGACGCGGGTCAGAACCATCGTCGCCATCGATTTCTTTTCGCGATGAAAACGAATAGCTTCAGAGAGATCGAAATCAGTCAGAACATCGCCTGAGATGATAATAAATGGCTCGTCTTTGAGCTTTTCTTCGGTGTTCTTAACGCTGCCGGCGGTGCCAAAATCGGCAGTCGCCATCTGGTATTCCATCTGAATATCGAAGTCGGTGCCTTCACCGAAATACTTGGTGATCACTTCGGGCTGGAAGTAGAGAATAGAACAGATGCGATTGAAGCCATACTGTTTGAGCAGGTTGACGATATGCTCCATCATCGGAATATTTGCCAGTGGCACCATTGGTTTGGGGATGTTACAGGTAATCGGTCGTAGACGCGTACCAAAACCGCCAGCCATAATAACAGCTTTCATTTTCTTTCCTCACTCATTCCAATTCCTTTATTTGGGGACAACAAGCCCATGCACACATTCTAGATTCAGCCGGCCAAATAGTCAACTTTGCTGTAAAAAATAGAGAAAAATGCAAATTTGCCTGCTGCCTCATCAAAATCCGGCAACACGACATTTTCTGAACAGCTCCAGATATTGCTGCATCATTGACTGCCAACTGGCTCTCTCGATTATGCGTTGCCTCGCCTGAAGGCCCATTTCGCGTCGATGTGCCGGCTCGATGGCTATCGCTCGCCCCAGGGCCTTTCTTAATGAATCTGGGTTGCAATGCTCAAAAAACAATCCTTCTTCACCGTCGGTGAACATTTCTCCCAGACCTCCAATATCTGGGACGACCGGCATGATGCCAGAAGCCATAGCCTCGAGAACCACGTATGCATAGGCTTCTCGAACGTTTACAGCAAAAGCAAAAATGTCATATGCCGGGTAAACTTTTTCGACATCGTTACGAAACCCGAGAACATGAAACCTTTTGCTACAGCCGAATTCCTCGGCAAGCCGTTTAAGAAAAGCAATGTAGCCAGCTTCAGTTTCGCGCCCGATGTAAACGAGATGAACGTTCTCGCGATTACGCGCCACACCTTCATCATCAAACATCGCCCGTAACAGGTCTTCAGAGCCTTTCTTCTTTTCAATGCGGCCACTGGAACCCACCACTATCGCATCGTCGGCAAGCCCGAGCTCTTTTCGCAATTTGTCGCGGGCTTCCGGGTTTGAATTATATTTGATGGTATCGACACCGCTCTTGATACAGCAAACCTTGTCGCCCTTGATTCCCCAGTATTTCAGAATGCGCTCTCTTACATAATCAGCATTTGGCACAACAGCGGCAAGATTATTGAACAGACAGCGGTGCAACGGATCCTTTCGATAAAGAGCGCCTGCCCCTATGCGATAAAACAGAAAAAATTGCAGATGCTGACCGGTTAAAAGCCTGGCCATATGTACCGGATACATCATCTGTGTCCTGAATGCCACTACCGCAGCCGGCTGTAGCTTCTTCAGCATTGTATATGCTGCCGGATAGCTGACCAGCTCATACTTGGTAGTAACAGGAAACGGGTAAAGCCCGATACCCCGGTCAGCACATTGTTGCGCGATCAGAGAATCGGCAGGAGCTGCCACGACCGCGTTATGACCACGATCGATCAGGTCTCGTGCGTAGCGCAGACCGAAGAGTTCAAGCCCTGAGCAGCTGGAATAAGGCAGCAACATGATTACAGGTCTGTCTGTCATAGCCATTCTCGCTTCAAAGATGTTGAGCAATTTCTAACAGTCTAACAGATAGACAATTCAATACAATAACAAAATCTTGTTCGCCCGAAATTCTCTGAGCGTCTGTCGGGGAACCTTCTTTTTCAGGTAGAATCAAGTATGAGAAAAACAAAATTGATGCTGCTGTTGATTCTGGTCAACCTGCCTGCGCTGGCGTTTTCTGCCGAAATTCAGCTGATCCGGCTCAAATACGCCGACCCGCACTCGGTCGCGCATACGATCAAGGCGCTTTTTGGTGGCAGAGTCAACGCAGTTCCGGTTCCATCTGTCAACGGAGTCGCCATCAACGCTTCAGATCAATATGAAATGGACGAGATAAAAAAGCTGGCGGCCGTACTCGACCGGCGGCCGGCCACTCTCAGATTCAGCATTCAAAGCGATTCGCACGGCCGCGAGAAGTCACAGACGATTGGCTACCGGCAACGCCCGCGCGCAGAAACGACGACTTCAACGACAACGGCGAGCAGCATGCGAACTATCGTTGCCATGGAATTTTCAAAGGCGTCTTTGACTGACGAGCTGGTGCAGATATATTCGCTGCCCGGCTGGTATGGCCCCGAAACAGTGGTAATGACAACATCACAAGGCTTAAAAGTTTCGGGCCATCTCATCGATGAAGATCGAGTAGTGGTGCAGGTCTGGTATGCCCAGGACAACGGCGGCGTTTCTGAAGTGCTGTTAACTGAAGTCGAGACCAGGGCCGGCGAGTGGTTCAGCCTCGGAGGTCTCGGGCAGAGCACAGGTAACGATGCGCACAGCGTCGAGATCAGATCGCACAATGGCATCAGCTATAAGAAAACCGGCGGCCAGATCGACCGCCGGTTCATGCTCAGAGTTGATGTGATCAGATAGTATCAGAACGATACTTCACTGCCACCACCAGAATAATCGTCGTCAACGCTGTCGTCACCAAAACTTGTGCCATCACCATAGCTGCCATCGGGCGGCGGTGGCGGCGGCGGAACATCATCAGAGTCGCCACTGTCATCGTTATAGAAATCAGGAGCAGTCGCGTCTTCATCGGGTTGTGACATATCATCAGGCTGCGCCATCTCATCACCGCCAGCTGGTGGTGGTGGCGGCTCGGGGTAATCATCATAGCCAAAAGAATCTGGTTGCAGCATATCAGGCTCGTTGCCATCGGGCGGCGGCAGTTCGGTGCTTACCGAGGTGGTCCAGCCGGATGAGTCTTCGGTAGGACTGATGGTGATTTCATCGCTGCTGTTCTCGAAGGCCGGTTCCTGGTAAGAGTCGATCTCGCCGAAGTCGCTGGCTGTGGATATCGTCAGCTCATCAGGAATTTCGCCGGGCATGATGCCGCCGATTGCCTCGATCTTTGGCAGAGTCAGGGTTTCCATGATGCGTTCACGAATGTTGGTCATGTGCTTGAGCAGTTCGAGACTGCTGTGATAGAAGTTCAGCACGACCAGCTTGCGGCCGAGCGGAATAAGTACCATATGCGTATACAGTCGCTTATCGCCCTTGAGAAAGTGAAACAGCACGTTACCGATTTCAACACCGGCAAGTTCAGATTTCCACTGGTCGAAAAGACGCGGGCTGAAAGGCATCAGACTTTCTTTAATCGCAGTTCCGACCTGGGCAAGATTTTGCGGCTCGTCATAAGTAGCGGCCTGAACATGCAGCAGGAACTGGCCATCGAAAGCGCCAACCGAAGCGAGAAGTGCCGGGCTGACGTTTTCTTTGATCTGAAAGTCGCTGGGCACAAGAAAACCGAATTCATAATCGCGGTTGCGAATTGGCCTGAAGCCACGACGCTCACCGTAAAACGGCCTCAGAAAAGACATGTAATTGTCGACGCCAACACCGCGCAAAGCGTCTTTGAAGATCGAAGTCAGCCTCTGACCGTTGAGAACGTAATCATAGATGAACCAGCGTTCGTTGCTGAAGCGGCAGTAGACAACGAATTCGAATTTACCGCGGGTGGTGTCGAGTCTGATTACGACCTTGCTCTGTACCGCCTTGTGATAACGAGG
>JAKJFO010000054.1:0-518 GCA_022704885.1 Candidatus Rifleibacteriota bacterium
ACCCTTACTGCCGTTAAAAAAGACCAGAACACCAGCTATTCGAAGATCGTGCTCAAGGTCTGCAAAAATTCATTCACCATCCTGTATACCGAAATGTATGACAAAAAAGAACCCGACAAGCTCGTCAAGGTCATGACCGCCGAAGACCTCGAAACCATTCAAAACATCGTCACTCCCAAAAAAGTTACGATGAAAGATCTCAGCAAGGGCACTCACACCGTTCTGACCACCGCCAAAATCGTTTATGACCTGCCTCTGCCCGATGAAGAATTCTCACAGCGCAACATGGAAAAATAACCGAAATAGATCTAGCACTAAGCCACAAAGCCGCAAAGAACGCCATTTGCGGCTTTTTTATCGAGAAAAACAGCAGAAACCGCAGAGCATAATCCGCAGATTACACCGATTCCGCCGAGAGCCCGAATATGCAGTATATGCACGGTTTCTGGTTCTGATTAATATACAAAGGGCGCAGGCGGGCATCTCATAAGCGCAAGCTTGTGAGCCGAGCACGTTTG
>JAKJFO010000054.1:565-21047 GCA_022704885.1 Candidatus Rifleibacteriota bacterium
ATCGCTGGAGCGTTGAGATCCCGCCGAGAGCCCGGGTAAGCAGTATACGCTGGATTGAATTCTTAAACTCTTATGTGAAAGACCAATAATGTTGATACTGAAGTAAAAAGTTCATCCAGGGGGGCGATTTGTCGATAGAGGTATTAGAGATAATCAGGAGGCCGGCAGATCGACCGAATTCTGCAATACTGCCGAAACCTGCCTATGAGCAGGTTCGCGCGCCGGGCTGGGTTTTTGCCAGCTCTGGCTGTTGTGCTTTTGCTGGCTTTTGTGAATCGCTGCTCAGCTGATGACTGGGGCGACTGGGGCAGTGAAACGACAACATCGGGGCCGGTGATCAAACGCCCGTTCATCTCGGGCTGGTGGAACTGGCAATACAACGAGTTTTCGTCGTTCGATCAGGGACGCCTCAACTTCGAGCGCGAACTCGATAAACAGCGTAAGATCGTTGCCGGCGTCAACTTCAATCACTACACTGAAGACAATAACAAAAAGTGGAAAGTCTATCCCGGCGAAAACTACTACTTCTTCAAGGCTGGCGACTTCGATTACAAACTCGGCATGCTGATCGAGAACATCGGCAGTGGCGATAAGTTTTCGTTCGTCGACAAGATCAACTCACGCTATTTCCATAACGGTCTGGCTAACGATTATGACCGCGATAAAAAAGAAGTGCCCGGAGTGCGCGCAACCTGGTATATCAACAAAAAGCTGCGATTTTCCGGGCATTATCTGCCATATTTCATGGCCAGTGAGTTCCCGTCGATATTCAGTCGCTGGGCTTATGCGATTCACAAAACCATCGCTACTCAGGTTCTTTTAAATGGCGCGACCTACAATGCGGCCGATGATGAAGCATTTAAACCGCAGTTTCATCTGGAATTCGCCATGACATTGCCGAAGCTTGAAATGCGCTTTCATTATCTGCGCATGTATGATCGCCTGCCAGTAATCAGTCAGGATAGGCCAGGCGTGTTTAATGGCAGCTACCCGCTCGATGAAACCTTCGCTGTTAACGGCAATGTCACGGTTACCAGCGACCTGTTGCTGCGCTATGAACTCGCCTGGAGCCGGGAACGCACATGGTCGGCTTTTGAGAATGGCATAGTCGGCCAGAAATTTGTCAGTGACCATATTGGTATGCTTGTTGGCAGCGACCGCAACCTGCCGCAGAACTTTTACATAAATGTGCAGGGCATGGTTTCTTATGTGCCGGATCTGCTGCATGCCACGCCGCTGCAGCTCGAACAGACCGAGTATCTCGGCTCATTGCAGATGCGCCAGAACTTTCGGCAGGATCGATTGCAGATCGAGTTCAATTCACTGGTCAATTTTACTACCGGCGAATATGTTTTGAATCCTAAGATGTTGCTGGTGCAGTCAGATTATCTGACTTTTGTGCTGGGCTATCAGGCCAATGGCGCGGGTGCCGAGTCGCTTGGCCCGGTTGGGCAGTTTTCTAAGAACAATACAGCTACCTTTGAAACGCGCGTGACCTTTTAATGGCTATTTCTGACAGGCCGGACAGAAGCACGAGCTGCGTCCGCTGATACGAACCATCTCGATGCTGCTTTTGCCGCATCTGTGGCAGAGCTCGTTCTGACGATCATAGACCAGGGTTTCGATGTCAAAATGCGTTGTCTGGTTATCGATTTCGGGGCGGTCGCCGAGGCTGTCGATGCCGGCTTGAACCGCGACCCCGATGACCGAGATGCAGGCATCACATAATTTGCGGATTTCGGCCGGCTTGAGCGATCCGGCCGGGCGATCTGGTCTGATGCCGGCCTTGAACAGTGACTCGGCAGCATATATATTGCCAAGCCCGGCAATTACCTGCTGATCCATGATCAACGCCTTGATGTTGCATTCACGGTCGGCGCAGGCGGCTTTCAGATAAGCCAGCGTCAGTTCGCCAGAGAATGGTTCGACTATTCGTTCAGCCGGCAGACTGGTGATCTCTATCGAGCCGAACCGGCGCGGATCGCAGAAGGTCAACGTTCGCCCTGATGCCAGCTGAAGCTGCAGGTGGGCGTGTTTGACTGGTTTTTGTGGTTTTTGCGAAAGACAGAAATAGCCGGTCATACCGAGATGAATCTTCAAGAATTGCTTCCCGCCGAAGTCGATGTAGATAGCTTTGGCTACGCGTCTGACATCTCTTATTCGGCGGCCAGTCACTGGTGCTGCTTCTGTAGCGTCTGGTATCGGTTGGCGCAGCCTGGGCGACAACCGCGACCAGGCGCTGATGCTGTCGTTTCTCAGCTGTCTGGCGAGTGCTACCGCCAGCGTGTTGACTTCGGGCAGTTCTGGCATCCTGGCGCTAACTCCGTTCAGTAGCTTATTTGAGTTTTAATGTAAGGCTGAAGGTAGTACCGGCTTCGCCAGATTCGAATGCGACCTGACCACCCAGAAAACCTTCGCCAAGAAGTTTTATGGCATAAGTGCCAAGCCCTCGGCCAGTCTCGCGCTGACTTGAAAAATGGCGCTGAAATATCCGGTTGCGCATCAGCTCAATTATTGGCCGATGATTCCAGACAGTGAAGATGATGTCATCGTTGCCTTTGATTGTAATTCCAAGTTTAACTACACAGCCGGGATCAGTGTGTTCGAAAGCGTTCAAAAGCATATACTGCAGAATTCTTACCAGAATTTCCCAGTCGGTGTATATTCTGGTGTCAGCGGTTTTATCTGGTCGTTCTAGACTTTTTCCGACAACGAATGGTGATTCTGTCAGTCCGTCGACAGCGAGTTCGATCACTTCGCTGAGAAGAATTTCGCTGGGCCTCCTGATATGATTGTCGATCTCGTGCCCGAGAAGAAACCGGTGCAGTCTGATATCGCTTTCAACCAGCAGTGCGCGCTGTTCAAGACTTCTAAGCAGAGCGGGAAGATCTTCGTAACGACTGCTGCGGGCCATCCTGGTCTTGCAGTCGATAGCAGTAACCGCCCGGCTGAAATCACTAAGGAAATAACGTTCCAGAGTTTCGAGATTGCGCAGGCGGGTGGTTTCATGCAGGCTTATCATGCCCAGTTCCTGGCCTTCAAGCTGATATGGCATGCATTTTATCGAAAAACATCGACTGTGTATGCCCTTTGGGTGGTTTATCGTGATGGTGGCATTCTCTTTAACCGTCGTTTTATCGCGCAGGCAGTTCTGTATCGTCGTATTGATCTTGCAACTGCGGCACCATGGCGCAAAGCCGCATCCGATAAGGGCTGTAGAGTGGATGCAACCGAAAACTTCGCCGATGCGCCGACCGACAATGCTGCTGTCATCAGGCAGATTGAAGCTTTCAATGGTTTCGCGGTTGACGCAGAGCACCTGGCGCTTCTCGTTGAATACAAGCAGCAGATTGCTGCAGCTGTTCAAAAGTGTCTTCACGGTATGATCGCTGGCTGCCAGAGCGATTTGCTGATTCAGCTGGGCTTTGTCTGATTTTTCAGGTGCTGCAATATAGTGGTTCATTTCAGATCCTCGTCTGTGTAGTAGTTTGTGTGTGTTGCACAGAACAGTCGGGTTTCCCGACAACCTTGGCCAACCATAGTCATTAAGAGAAGTTTTTTTTCTCTTAAGTCTTCTGACGCTGTCTAATAGTGACTTCCCCGCGCTTTCGACTTTGCCAGAATCTTCCAATACTCAGATTATAATAAAAAGTGAAATCATTGTGAAGAAAAATTTTACCGGAGAAATGTAAAGATATCTCCTGACACTGTTAAAGCCTGTTTTGCAGACTGCTGACGCTTTTGTTCGCAATCAGTATGCTTTTTTTATGTTTTTATTGGTAACTACAGAAGTAAAGCAGACTCTAATTTTAGTTTAAAAGAAGTTATAGAGGGCGCCATCCGCATCTCTAACGGTTGAAGCCGTAAGAGCTGCCTTATTCCGCCGAGAGCCCGAATAACTACTTACACTTATGTGTCTATTTTGTTTTTGCAGTGCTCTATATCTGCTGTCGTTTTGATAAATCGAGACGACAGCGATTTATTATCTACAAACCGAGTTCTTTTATCTGCCTTGGCGAAATCAGATAAAAGCGGTCTTCGATTTTAAGAAATGGATTGATTTTGGTCCACTTGCCGCGATAATTAGGTGATGCACCTTCGAACCCGACATATAGCACTTTGTCGTCGAATTCAAGGTCTTCTGAACCGGCCGGCAGTTCGAGTGTGGTCAGGTGCGTTTCGCTGTCGACTACCCAGGCCTCGGCAGAGAAGGTCCTGCTTTGCCCTTCTGGCTTGAAGCTGAGCTCGAAAGCCTTGCTGCTTGCCGGTTGCTTGTAGAAAGCCAGCTTAGAGCTGCGCGCACCATAAGAAATGCTCAGTGCCACGAAACCTTTGGCAAAAGTGAAGCCCTGTACCGATTCGCGGCAGAGAATTATACGATCCGGCTTGAAGGCTTCGCGGCTTTTGTCGTCACTGGTGAAACTGTATTTCTGGGTCGCGGTCGGTAAACCGTCTTTATCGACCCGGTAACCGGCGATCCAGGTTTTGAGTTTGTAACTGTTGGCGGCATGATGTGGAACCGGCCCGTATTTGCTGTCGGACGACTTGACGAAGTCGCCTGCCCAGATAAATTCGCCGTCAAAGCTGACATAGCTGGCAGTCGAGTCGACCGGATAAGACTTTTTCATGACGAGGTTGCGCGTCGGCAGTTTGAAGCTCGGCGGCAGGCCTGCGGCAATCGTCTGGGGCGTCTTTGCCGATTTGTCGGCGACGAAACTGATGATTTGTTGCAGATCAAAGCCATAGAGTTTGTAGCCCGATGCAACCCAGAGGTATTTGCCGGCGGCGGTAATGCCTCCAGCATGGCCGGTATAGGCTTCGCCTTCTTCAAGATAGAGTGCGAAGCGGCGTATCGCTTTGCCGGTAAGGCTGTCGATGACGATCAGCTGTGAAGGCTGGCTGGTTTTATCGGTTTTCGGGTAATAAGACAGAATGATGTAGCGGTAAAAAGCTTCTTCTTTGGCTGCAGACAAGGTCGTTCGTGGCGGCATCGGGCAGATTCCCTGAAAGACGAATTCTGCGGTTTCATGTCCGGGAATCAACACGGCTCGACTGATGAAAGGAGGCAGCTTACCCGGCTTGTTACGATTTTTGACAGTATCGACCAGCTTGTTGAAGCTGTTTTTGATAAAACTGCCGATGCGTTTGAAAATATTGCTGTCTTTATCAGCTTCTTTGCTGCCGGCAGAAGGTTCGTTAACAGCGGTTTGAACGCTTTCGACCGCCTTTTTTACTTCGACCGGCCCGTCAGAAAAAGGAGTTTGGGCTGATAAGCCAGCGCTAATGACAGTAATAAACAGGAAAGTAGCGGTTATCAGAACGGCCTTGCGTGCTGTCAGCATATTTTAATCCTTTTCAAAGGAACATTGCAGATTTTACATAATCAATATACCTCAGATCGCTCCAATTTGTTTTTTATAAGTGTTCACATGCTATGACGTCTACGTTATTTTTGACACAGGCAACCATCTGCAGAGAAATCTGAAAGATTTCTTTAGCGAATCTCTATTTGGTACAAAACGCTTGCTTTTGGTAATCCATAAATGTAGTTTATGGAGGTTGATTTGCGGCACTGTTCCCGGATTTCGGGATTGCCGGAGACCTTTGGGCTTTTCCCGAAAACATGATGAACGAAGGACGAAGGTTATGGATGAGAGATGGCTGACGGTCGATGACATTTGCAAATATCTTAATGCAGGCAACGAGACCCTCTACAAGTGGATCGAACAACGGACTATGCCCGGTCATCGTCGTCGTAGGGTGTTCAAACAAGATTCAAAGCTGCTCATCTGGTATGACCAGGAATTGACACGGATGGGAGAGAAGCCATGATTGTTGGAATATCAATTAAAAACTTTAAAGGCATTCGTGAAATTACGAATACCTCTTTGTCGCGATTTCATGTTTTAGTCGGACCGAATGGAGTTGGAAAAACGACATTTCTTGATGCCATCGACTTTGTCCGTGATTGTTTGGCGCATAGCCCGGCGATAGCCGTTGAATCTCGACATATTGCCGATTTCAATGACCTCACTTGGATGCGCAGGGGTGGAACGATTGAAATTGAACTATGGCTTGACCTTTCCGATCAGTTGCCTGTTTTGAGTGAAAGCGTGATTAATTACAGGCTTGCAATAAAACAGGATCAGAAACAGGGTGTTTGCGTCGATGATGAGATTTTGCGCCAGTATTCAAAAAGCTGGCTTCCAAGTGGAAAGACCATCGAGTTCAGCTCTAAAGTAAAGCCCAAACGACTTTTGGGCAAAACAACAAAAGGTACCGATTTCTATACACGCGAGAAGGGAACCTATCAGGATTCGTTCAATTTCGGCCTTGATAAATTAGCGCTTGCTCTGACACCGCCGGATGATGAGCGCTATCCGACAGCCAATGCAGTGCGACGATTCTTAATGCAAGGGGTTCGCTACATACAACTGAATAGTCCCGCGATGCGTTTGCCATGTCCAGCCACTCGCCCAACTGATTTGGAGCTAGACGGTACGAATTTAGCGCGTGTAGTTGGTCGTCTGCTTGGTGCAAATGCTGGTTTGGGTCCTTACTGGGCGGGGGATGGGTCTCCGGTATCTAACTGGGCTAAGCATTTGCGCTATGCATTACCAGACTTGGTGAATATTGGATGGGCTAGGAGGCAGGCCGATAATGCTGAATATCTGATGCTCCGTTATGAAAACAGTCTTGAGGCACCAAGCTGGGTACTGTCAGATGGAACATTGAGAATGCTCGCGTTGACTCTACCCGCATTTTTGCCGCCGGAGCCTGCTCTTTACATGGTTGAAGAACCGGAAAATGGAGTTCATCCGAAGGCACTGGAGATCATTCTGCGCTCACTGTCAACAGTGCCTGGTTCTCAGATGCTACTGGCAACCCATTCACCATTTGTAGTCCAGCAGTGTGGTATTCAGCCTCTGCTTTGTTTTAGCCGTGATGCCGACGGTGCGCACGTCATTGCAGGCGCTAATCACCCCATATTGAAGGAGTGGGATGGTGCTCCTGACCTCGGCATCGTGTTTGCGGCGGGGGTGCTTGAATGAAGGATTTGTTTCTCTATGTCGCCGACGCCGATGCCCAAGCTTTCATGGACTCTCTCTTGAATAAACCCTTGGCATTGAACATCCGAGAAATCACTTTCGACATTGAACGTCATCCTCTGCGAGATTCAGGGATGGTACAAAGTGGTTCTGAACTGACGAGGATGAAGAAAGGGAAATACCAAAAAGCTCTTCTTACATGGGATCACCACGGTTCCGGTCGTGACCATAGGCAAACGCCTGGACAAGTACGCGATGAAATTCAAAAGAAGCTTGATTCCTACACTTGGAGCGAAAATAGTTCCGTCACTATTTTTGTGCCTGAGTTGGAGCAATGGATTTGGTATAGCGAAAATGCATTGCTTGACTATTGCGGCATATCTGCAGATCAGTTGAATGCGTGGATTGCCGATCGTTCTGCGAAGCTTGATAAGACAGTTGAGACACTCAAAACAGAGCAACCAAAGGAGCTTTTTGAATATGTCCTGAGGGAGCGCCTCAGAAGAACCATATCTCCGAGAGATTTTGCAGAAATCGGAAAACGTGCAGGAGTGAGTGGACTGATGGCTTGCGAGAGTTTCCGCTCTGTTGTTGATGTGTTGCAAGCTTGGTTCCCTCGATGAATCCAGAGTGGCAATACAGCACCGTTTATAACAGCGCCTGATGGTCTTCAACACCCGGGCGGGTTGCCACCAGCATCTCCGGACTCTGGGGTTTCTTTGTGGTATGCCTTTAGGCCGGAATTCACCAGAAAACACAATAGGACATTCTGGTTTGTTTTTTTCAGATCGGAGATAAAAGGTGAAAGATTGTTTCGGTTGTGACGGCTGATTTCTGATATACTTTTCAGAAAGCTTCGTCAGGAATAATTCATTGCGCAACAGCTTTTTTATTGTGGCTATATGGCTATTGTCTTCGGTCTGCGTCGTCTGGGCTGCCAGTTATAAAACGCAGGCCAATCTTCGTTTTTCGCATCATACGCACGATAAAAATTCGGTCAGCTGCGCTACCTGTCATGTTGATCGCGAAGTCAGCGAATCTGAGCGCATGCCCGGTCTGCCGCCTGGCTGGCAGCCGTTGCGCCGCACTCCGGCGGTGGATCCCGGTGCTGGCAGCGTAGTCAGCCAGAAGCCTGAAATAGACGACACTTTTGGGCGTCCCGGCGAAGACCGTTGTCTCGAATGTCATTTCAAGACCAGAGAAAAAGCAGACTGCGGGCTATGTCACCTCGAAAAACCGGGGCATACCGAGCGCAAACGCCAGCGCTACCAGAAACCGTTCAGTTTTTCCCATAAAAAGCATGCTCAGGCAGAATGCAGCATCTGTCACCCCGGCATTACCGCCTGGGAAAACCTTGATGGACACTATATCAGAGGCCGCATGAAGGACTGTCTTGAGTGCCATGATGGCGCTCAGACTGCGAAAAACTGTATCATGTGTCACTCCCCGACGCCGCGCCCGGCCGATCATACGCGAAATTACGAGAAGAAGCACGGTATGGCTTATCGTTCTGATCCTCGACGCTGCTCGATGTGTCACGAGGATTCCTCATGTCTCGACTGCCATTCACGCAAGCCCCGCGACCATACCGTGGCCTGGGTCAAGCGCCGACATGGAATCGCAGCGCAGACGAACCCGCAGAAGTGCCGGGCATGCCATCTTGATCAGCATGTCTGTCTGCGGTGTCATGAGAACTGGTAACGCAATTTTTTTTGCCGGTGTAAAAAAAGTTTTACAAAAAACCGCTCTGAATGCGGGTTTGGAGCTTGTTGTTTATACCTCTTTTCTGATACAATAGAGTAGGGAGCAGAGAAATGTTGCAGCGTCGATCCGTAACTTGCAGCGGTTTTACGCTAGTCGAGATTGTTGTGGCAGCATCAGTGTTTTCGCTGTTTTTTCTCGGCGTTTTCAATCTGTACCGAATGGGCAGCAACATGTTTCTGCGCGGCAGCTGGAAACTGCAGAAGCAGAAAGAAGCCGAACGGTTTCTCGCGATTCTGCGCGAGCGCCTCGAAATGGCTTCGTCGCCGTCTGTCGTCTCTCAGGGTGCCATTAACGAGCAGCCTGTTCATATTTATACTCTTGCCAGTGGCAGCGAAGTAATAGAACCCGCTGGGGATGCCAGAGTCATGCTTTTTGCAATCTGCAAGCCCAATGTCCAGCCCACCGGCACCCGTGGTATGATCATGCCGCACGTTCTTACGCTCAGGCGTAATGCCGGCAGCAGGCTTTCGACTCTTGTTCTCGAAGGTAAATCGCAGATAGATTTTCCCGGTATAAACAACGATTTTATCAATGAGCTTAATATGGGCACGGGAATAGGTGACTTTACGGCTCAGCCATCGGCCTTTGGGCTGGGTGCCGGCACCGGCTTTCACACTGTGCTCAACGAAGTACATTCTGTCAGGATTTTTGTTGGGGCTGCCAGTGGCACGGTTGATGCTACGGCAGCAGGTAACGCCGGGCAAACCCTGGGCATCGAAGTCACCATGCGCAACCCGAAAAGCGAAGAGACCATGGTGACACAGAGTGTTTTTGCCCGTATCAACGATTCGTCGCCGATCAGAACGAGGTTGCCAGATGAACTTTAACCCCCTGAGAAGCAAAGGCGTAACTTTGACAGAGATCATGCTGGCTCTGTTCATTCTTTCTGCTGCTTTTCTGCCGATAATGGGGGTCATGAGCACTGGTATCCGAGGCACCCAGAAAGACGAGGCTATTCTGCGTGGTGTTCAACTTGCTCAGCAAACTCTCAATACCGCTTTGCAACTACCTTTTGGTGATCTGGTCGCCAACCGTGGTGGCGGTGGTAATGGGCCGTGGAGCTTTGGCGTGGCCGGCAGCGAATTCAGTTACGCAACCGGTTCACTTAACCTGCGGCTGGGCAAGATTCTCGAGGGCACCCGTGAATATACGCTGACGCTTGAGATTCGCGATGAGCCGTTCGTTTTCAACCTGAGTGTTCACAACCCCATGGCGCGCAGTGTTGCTTCTGATACACCCAGCCAATGGAGCTGGCAGGCTGATGTCAAGGTTCCCCGCGTCGGAGAACAGACCGGACTCTATCATCGCTATGAATTGACTGCGAACTGGTTTGATCGCGGAATGACCGATGGCACGCAGAGAACATATCGCCTTGTTTCCTATAAGGCCCGGCTTCAGGAACTTTAAGGAGAAAGCACAGACATGCAGACGAAACGCAGAGGCACGGCAGTTGTCATTGCACTTGTGTTCGGCATGCTGCTGCTGGAAATGGGAATCGTCTATATCAACATTCTGCGCACTTCGAAGTCGCAGACCAGCCGCATTGACGAGCGTTCGCGCGTGGAATTTCTTGCCAACGGTCTGATAGAGCTTGCTTTGCTTAAATTCAGATTTCTGCCAAGTGATTTTTATGCAAGCTATGATGCTGCGTTTGCGCCCTCGATTCCGCCTGCCAATAGAACTGACACCTATCTGCGAAACTTTATCAACGACCCGATTTTTACCGTGAACGAGCAGGTTGAAGATTCTCTGCTCGGCAACGTCGTTTACAATGCCCAGATCACCGACATGATATTGCATACGGTAGCCACAGAAACGCGCTGGGGCGTGCAGGCTCTTGAGATTCGTGCTACCGTGACTTTTGCTTCGCCCGATGCTGAAAACGTTACCAGAACTGTCACCAAGGTCTACCGCCTCGATCGCACCAGCACCGCGCCGGTAAATTGAACGGAGGATACATGCAGAAAAAGTATAGAAACCAGTTTGTTGTTGCCCTGCTGTTGCTGGCTTTTATCGGCTGTGGCAGAGCTGAAGCCAGAACACCATCACCTCAGATCGCTACTGTCGACCTGGGAACTTTGATGGTGCTGCATCCGGCCATGGCAGCCTATGACCCTAACATGCAGGCGTTCAAGGTTACCCGGCCACGGCAGCAGTTCATTCAGGACAAATCGCGCATGGCTGCCGAAAGAGCGAGAAAAATTGCAGATTCTCGTGCCCGGGTTAAGGCTCTTGAAAGCCAGATCAGCGCGGAACGCCAGCGCCAGATAAGAGAAGAAGCCCAGCAGAAAGCCGAATTCGACAAGTCCATGACCGGTCTGGCCACAGAAGCGATCAGGTTGCATCTCGAAGCATATCGTAACAAAGAAGCCGAAAACCGGCAGAAGCACACGGTGCGCCTGCGCTCGATCAAGCTGCAGATCGATCAGCTCAATCGCCAGATCGAAAACGAAAACGCCGAAATGCTTTCTGATCGTTTCACTACGCCGACTGAAACGCGACAGCGCATTACTCAGATTTTGACTGAAGTTCGCCAGCATTCGCAAACCGTTGCTGCCGGCAAGAATATCACCATAGTGCTCGATGCCGGCGGTGCTTCGTATCAGCAGAATTCAGCCGCAGTATCAGGCGTAACAGCCGGAGATATCGACTACTCAGAAGTATTTACCAGACCGCTTCTGTCGCCCATAACTCTCTCTTCTGACGAAGCGTCGGTGCAGGGTTATTACAATCTTCGCCGCGACAAGGCCGTCGTCTGGTATAACCAGCGCGCCATGATTTTGTCGCCTTACCGCAATGAACTTGCCAATACGGCTGTCGTGGTTGGTGGCATCGACATTACGGCTGAAGTCCTCAATTCCATTCTCAAGAGCTACAGGGTAGAAGAATCGGTCTATTCGATTCTCAACAGCGTCGTTCAGAGCGGTGGTCGCTGACTACTGCGGTCTTTCGACTCCATGCCGGGGCATGGAAAGGGAGGTATGTGATGAATAACAGATATAGCAGCTTTATTGTTCTGGTGATGCTTATGCTGCTTGCGACATCGCAGGTCACGGCGCAGGTTCCGGCGCTCGCCGAAGAATATATGCGCAATGGCGAAATTTATCTGCTGATCAGCTACAAAGACGTTCCAATCGGAGCGCATGCCGGGGTTCATCGTCTCAGCGACCCGGCTGAAGCTGGTCTGTATATTGGCAGGCTTTATGACCCCGGTTCAAGTATCGGTATCTGCGTTGACCTCAATCGAGTTATCTATACCTTTACCGAAGACAAGAGCGCCACCACATACCAGTTTCTTCCCAACATGAAATTGCTGCGGCAGGTAGTTGATGAATCCTGTTTCCCTGGCGACCTGGTCCGGGCCCAGTGTATCGTCGATTACGGCTATCACCAGTATTTTCACGCCGACCACCGCCCCGCAAATCCGGCCGGTATACGCGAACAGGTATACCGCGTTGGTCCGGTCGGCCGCTACGTGCGTGGTTCCGGTCAGGCATACGGAACCCGTTCCGGCTGGCCAGGAGCAGGTACTACTAACCATTCAGCATTGTATACAAAGCCAATAAATGCCCAGATGCCCTGTTGCCAGCTGTATCCTCATCTGCCCAGCCCTACGGTTGCTGGTTGCGGAACTCCGACCGACCCGCCGGCACTGGGCATAAACCCGCTGCCAAAGATCAACAACGTCCAGGATCCGATGTTCCCTGGCAAACAATGGTATCTTGTTCCTAATGGCGCCTGGTATTCAACCTGGCAGAGCAAACCAACTCAGTCTGGTGCTACCGGCCCTCATCCTGACCGCATTTTTTACCAGGTGTTCAGAGACTATGTAACCGGTCGCCCCCGCTACTGGAAGCTGACGACCTGGGACAGCAACACCAAGCCTGTCGGGGCTCCAGCAACCGTTGGCCCGGTTGTGGGAACTACCTATGACGTTCAGATTGCCCGCAAGATTCTGGCTGGTTGTCTCGATGGCTGCGGTGGTGCAACCGGTTCAGGCTCTGGTACTGCCAATCCGATGTGGGTTAGCGTAGCATTTCAGCCGCCTATCGGCGGCGGACTGTCAAGAACCTATCTGTATTCGCGCGAACGGCCCCTGCCAAACTACAATCTGACTCTGTCAAAAGGCGGAGCCGCTGCGACCGAATACAATCCGCCAGCAGACAACCCGCTGATCGGCAACCCCTATGATATGGGTACAACCCAGGAAAAAGGCACCAGGTGGGTGGGTATCTCATTGCGCGATGCCAATACAGACTATGTTTACACACTGGGCACGGCTCTGATCAATTCATGGTATGAAGAGGCAACCCCGGGTACCGGCGACTTTTCGATCAATGCTGTTACCGTTTCCAACCAATGGGATCAGAATGGCGGTATCGTTTACGCTTACGACAAGAATCTCGGTCTGGTACTCAAGTTCGTTCGCAATGAGAAAACCAAGACGGTTGTGCAGTTTGAACCAATTCCGGTCGGTAACAACGTCGATGCAATAGCCGCAGATGGTTTCGGCAGCCTGTATTTCTCGAAAACCATCGCTGACCCGGCTCAGAGTTCATTGCTGACGACTTTCGAAGCCAGCCCGAATACTTATATCGAGCGTGTCAGAGCTCTGCTCACCGATGACGGTTCCAACGAAGGTGTCGCTTTTTTTGAACAGAGATATTCGAAAAGTGTATTTGAACGCAACGTATATACCGGCCAGATAGAAACTGCCGGCAGTTACCATCTGGGCTCCAACTTCAGGGCCAGACGCTATGTTCTGCCACCTGACGTGACCATCGATCTGAACCCGAGTGGCTTTGAAGCTCGTCTTCTTGGTGCTGGCGGCTGGTGGGCCGGCTGGCTGTCGAACCTGCCAGGATCAGAGATGCTGGTCTCTGGCCTGCCTCCGGTTGTCACCTATGATCCGAACGATTCGCCCGACCATATCGAGCTTTCAGTCATCAACGTGCCGACTCCCCCGATGCCGCACCGTTTCGAAGACGGTTCACGCGTAGATATTGTCGGAGCCTTTCTCAATTACCCTGTTCCAACAACCGACAGTAACAATCAGGGCGGCGCTCTTTCAGCCGGCACTTTGCTCGACAACCGTCGTGCCTATTTTTATATGCCGGAAAACTATCCGCTGACCTCGGGAAAACTCAACCCGACCGAACAGCCAGACTGGAACAATAACAGTTATCTGGCGGGTTTCGTCAACACTGTCGAAAACGTGCGCTACACCTGGAAACTCTGGACAGTCAGCCAGCCCACCGTCAATCACCCGGAAAATCTGCCCGAAATTTTCGTCAATGCCGATCCGGTTGTCGAGAATACTACTGAGCCATATTTCGTGTTCTATTCACCTATCGGCGGCCGATATATTCTTACTCTCGAGGCGAAGTTCGACTGGTATGACTTTACCAAACTGCCGTTTGGCGGTATGCGTGATGATGTTTATTCTCCGAGTGGCAAGTATCGAAGCCAGGTCTATAAGACAGACGACAGAGCTGTCGCCCGTGCCCGTGCCAATTCGCTGGCACAGATCGAGAATGCGTTCTCTGGCAGTCTGATCTGGCCGGAACTCTCGACGCGCCTCGATACCATCGTGCCTCCGGGCTCAGATGGAAAGTGTTTTGTTGCTGCAATTCCGATAAATGTTGCAACTTCTGCTCCTGATATCGGCACCGATACCCTCAAGGCGCGCATAGAACGCTGCGATGATATGACAGTAGCGGAAAATCTTAGAGTGTGGGCCGCTCATAATCTCAACAATGGTTATCATCATGGTGTGAACGCCGGGCCGGCTTCTTATGGCTGGCGCATCGAAGACAAATATCTTAAACATATGTTCTTCGATATCGCTGCTTCAAACAATACTGCCGACGAAAATGCCACGAACTACAACTATGTTGCCCATCGAATCACCACTTCTGGCGATCCCCTCTATGTCAGAGGCGACCCGCTGCTGCGATTCGAAAACAATATCGGCGATCTGCGCTGGGACGGCGATGTCATTCTGACCGGTGTCATGGAGCTGGCGCTCCCCGGTGGCCAGCAGACCCTGCGCCTGTTCGGCTCCGACTCAAATCCTGAGATTCAGGTTAATGCCAAGAATCAGGCTTTCGGTGTGGCTCCGATCGCTTATCCCTCAGATCCCAAGTTCCATCGTCTGTTGATTACTGCCCGCCGCAATTTCAGATACAAGGTTTACCCGATAGCTATCATAACTCATCCGATTACCGGTGTAGAAAGCGAAATGCCGTTGTCGCCGATCTGGTTGACCAACGTCATGAGTATCGAGGCAGAAGCTTACATTCTTGGCATAGACAAAGATGCGCCGGTACTGCAGGTTAGCCAGACCAGCCCGCGCAATATCTTTGGTTTGACAGGGCAGCCTCTGGCTGCCAACGTCGGACCGGCCGGCTACGCCAATCCTGAAGCCATCTACTGGATGATGTCAGATAACAGCCCATGGGAAAACAGCAGCCAGACTGGTGTAACCGCAGCGGTTTCGGCGACCAACCGTAGTTATAATCTTGCCTATAACGGCAAGGCTACCTACAATCTGAAACCAGTTTTCAGCAAAGCCGTTCGCAAAGTAAGTCTGAAACATGAGTTCACCGAAAATCCGAATCTGTATTCGGTATCACGCGCGACAGCGATCCAGGAACTGACCGGCAGCGGCGTGTTTCAGGGCAAAAACGATCCAGGGACAGACAATACCATCAACAGCCATCTCGGCTTTACCATACCTCTCGAAAGCATTGGCTATGGCAACATCGCAAAGAACTATGCCAACAATACTCCTGGTTATGTTCCCTATGCTTTCGATGTGATAGCTACCGACTCATCAGGTAATGTGGTAGAAACCAGACTGAATCTCGTTCTTAACGTGCGCGACAACATTCCGCCAATTCCGTGGGTCACCATGAAAGACAGCAAGACTGGCGAAGCTTCGGTTATACCGAAAATCAACGGTATGGGCCAGGATGATTATCGTCAGTTGCCTTTCAAGCTTGTTGATTCGGCGCCTGGTTACAAGCCAAATGTCGCAAGCAACAGCATTGCCTGGAATTCTACCACTGAAGATGGCGTTCTGGGCGGATTTACCGGAGAGACACTGCTGGCGCTTCCGAATATCAGCGCTGGCGTTCTCAATCCCGCTGATTCCTCAAATGTCGATGCAATGAGTAAACTTATCAAAGCAGGCGTCCCGCCGAATTTTCTCGAAGACAACGTCGAATTCCAGATGTATCCATTCGCTGTCGATAATGCCGGTGGGGCTGTCGCTACTGTTACTGTGCGCTACATTGATGCGGCTTCTGGCAACCAAGCGGTCTGGTCTTCGGGCAATCAGGCTGACCGCGATGGAACCCTGCAGCCGGTGGTCGCAACCGGATCTCCTCTGGTAGGCTTCTTCAGAGGCTTGCCTGGTGATTTCCCGATGTTGGCTCCGGTTGTAGTAACCGCGCAGGACGACGCACGCGGCTGGAACTGGTATGTGTCACCGACCGGCAGTAAAGACTGGGTATGGCCTGCCAATGGCAACCCATCCTTCAATGACAGCGGTGCTGCTCCAACTATCCTGCCCAACGAAAGAACTTTCAGCACGATGCTGTTGATCTATGACAGCAGAATGCGCGTCAGGATACTCGATACCAGACAGCAGCGCGAATAGAACTGAGGTGACCGTTCAGTGTTTGCCTGATCTCTTTTCGAGTAATGCTGTAAGCTTCTTTATTACTTCTTCAGAGCATTTGTAGCGCTTTAAAAGGCGACTGACAACGGCAGGCGTAATGTCGATGCCGCCCTTAAGCACAATCGGGTGCGGGGTGATCGGCAATTGTTCCTGAACCGCCGGTTGTCGGCTTTGCTCGAGCCAGCGCGCTGCTCCATCAGGCTCTTTGCTGCTGCCGGTCGCGTGCTCGCGATCCTTCTTCTGCTGCGCAGTTTCTGGCGAATTGGCGAGAAAAGAGTAGTATAGATCGATTTCGGCGAGCGCCAGATTCTTTTCGGTCAAAACCTCAAATGAACGTTGCAGATTGCGTCTGCCATTGTTCGGTATGGCTGCATTGAGAACCAGGGTTAACCCTTCTTCGTCGGCAACCTGATCGACTGTTTCCTGCACTTCGCGTTCGATTCGCCGCAACATTTCGCCGGTCTGTTCCGGTAGCATGAGATCGGGGTTGGCAAGTCGAAAACTGACGAGGTTGCGCTTATGCCAGAGTTCGTTGATCTGATGGTTGATTTTTTCAGTCTGTCTGGTCAGTGTTTCCTTTTGTTTATCATCTGTCATCTTCTGCATGTCGTTCATGAGCATGAACTGTTTCTGCTTCAGCGTAGTGTAATCATTGTTGATGACCGCAAGTTCATCTGTCAGATCATTCCTGGCCGCTTCGCCAAGCTTGATGAGTTTTTGCCGCTGTTCATGCATTGATTTCGCATCGAGACCGAATTCGACGTTGACAAAGCTCATGCGATTGAAGTCATACAGCGACATCAGCGGGTGCAGGGCGGTCACAATTGTCAGATCGACAACTCCTGGAGTTGTCGAGGAAAGATTTATCTGCTGGCCAAAGCTGGCTGTACATATAGTCAGAATGCAAAAAAGAATTTTGATTGCTTTCGAGGTCTGCATTTAGCGATTCCTTTCAAAGGTTTTCTGGTAGACCACCGGCCGTCTACATTCTGGAAAAATCAGGCTGATCTCGTAGGCGTGATCAATATACTCAGTAATGTATCTTTCATGCGGACTCCACAGAAAAACCTGCAGTGGGCTGCTCAGCCAGTTTTTGTGAGTGTTGCCATCTGCTGGTGAAGGCAGATAGTTGAGATACACTGCATTTTCGTCAGCGAGTGAATCCCTGAAATCTTTAACAATAGCGCTTATATCGGGCAGTATTCCAGAATCTCTGGTGGAAGTCTGCTCCAGAGACTGCTGCTGCGCTATCGCAGCGTATTTTTTCTCTTTCAGAGTCCTTTCAAGTTGCCCAAGAAGCTGATTTTCCTGCCAGTTTGTATCTTCTGTTTCAACGTTTTTTGATTTTAGAAGCATTTTGGCATTTTTTCGCTGACGTTCGGCAAGATCAGAAAGCTGGCGGTCAATTTCCATGATTGCATGGCTTAATGATGCAGTAGTCTCTGTCAGCCGCGTAGATGCTGCAAAGCAGCGTGTTGCCGGGTCATAACTGCTGGCTGTCGGGTGTTCTGCCAGGTAGGCTGCGAGATTCGACGACTGGTATTTTTGGGCGATAAGCGATGTGTTGCCTGCCAGAATCAGTAGCAGAACCATAAAAAACAATTTTCTCATAAGTGCCTCGTCAGGTGTGTGTTTATTCAGGAAGATCGGGAAAGTCGAAGGTATAAGGATCGAAAATCTGTTCGGGTCTTCTGGTGAGAAGTTTTTCGGCGATCAGATGCTCTGCATAGTCGTGATTGTCGATCAGTGCTCTTCGAGTCTGGTATATGGGGAAAACGGCCAGCGAGAGTATACGGCCAGGAATTGGCAGCTGGTAAAAGACCAGCGAGAGCCATGCCATTCCGCGGCTTTCCTGTGCCCATGGGGAGTTGGGATGCGCATAAACTGACCGGATACGGGATGTCTGCATGCAGACCAGCTGAAAACATCGGTTATCAGAATTGCCATCTGCAAAGAGAGCTATCTGCAGCTGATTCTGGTCAGAACCTATGATCAGCGGAGTATCTGGCCGGTTTGGCTCTGATCGCGCCAGGTTTATTACCGATGCGGTTGCAGGTATTGCCTGCCAGGGCAGATGCGCCTCCCAGTTGGGCAGCAGATCGAGAAATGCACGTGAAAATGTGCTGAATAAATTATGATTGGCGACCCAGAGAACTTCTTTGATGCTGTTGCGGGGCAGGCGGTCAAGAACTGCGTTGAGCTCAGCCAGCGGCGTGATGGGAGCGGCAATCGGCAGGCGCAAATGAAAGAGAAGCCGCCAGTCATGCAGGGCGAGACTGCAGGCCTGAACTGGATAAGCATGGAGTAAAAGCCAGATCAGCGTTATCAGTGCTGTATATTTGTGCTGCGATATCTGCATGCAGATACTTTATCACGCGTTTGTTCTTATCTCAATACGATTCGCGGCTTCGATCAGCAGGCATGCTTTTTGGGAGGTTTTGCAGTATCATGCATCTGAATGCCGCCGTGGAGGGAAAAATATGAATAACAGGCTGCTTGAAAAGGTCAGGATGCTATGCGACAGAGAATATGACAATCTGATCGGGCTGTTGTGCCGTCTGATTGCCTGCAGATCATTCAGTGGGCAGGAAGAAGAATGTGCCAGACAGTTGACCGATTTTTTTAAATCCGCAAATGTTCCATGTTTTGTTGATTCACGTGGCAGCGTGCTGGCGGTGTATCTGCCGAACAATTCTTCAAGTCCGCCTGCCAGTTCCACCTCAGGTTCGCTAAAACAATGGCTGGCTGCCGAACTGGCGATGGCCCGTGCCGCCGGTCGCAAGGTTCTTGCCTACAATGCGCACATGGATGTCGTCGCTGCTGATACGCCGCAAGACTGGGCGTCAGATCCATTCAGCGTTGTGCGCCGTGATGGCAGGCTGTATGGCAGGGGCACCTGTGATATGAAAGGTGCGCTGGCTGCGATGGCCATGTCGATTGCTATGAGTCGCGAACTTGCTGATTCTGCGGTGACGCAGTCGGTGATTCTGGGATGCTTCTGTACTGAGGAAGAGGCGGGTGAGGGGCTTGCATTCAGAGATCTCTGTGAAGAATTTGCTATCGTACCTGATTATGTAATACTCGGCGAACCCTCTAAAATGCATATTGCAAGAGGACAGCGTGGCAAGCTCGAATGCTATGTCGAGACCAGTGGCGTCTGCGCGCATACTTCGGTGCCTGAGACCGGTGACAGCGCTGCCTACAAATTGGCGCGCGTGTTACTGGCCGTCGAAGCCTTCGATGCGGCGCAGCGCAATTGCTATGGCACTGGCCCGGAAACTGTTTTGCAGCGTACTACGGCAACGGTGACTTCGATTCAGAGCTGGCCACAAAGCAAAAGTTTCGTGCCAAACCGTGCGGTTGCCCACATTACTGCGCGGCTGGCGTTGGGCGAAAATCTGGCTTCACTCTCAGAAAAGCTGACTTCAGACCCGGTCTGGCCAGAAGCCAGAATCGTGCCGGTCGTTTATCGCGGCCGTTCATATCGGGGCAGAGAAAGCGACTGGAATTCTGAGCACCCGGCATGGGAAACGCCGGTCGACAGCCTTTTCTTCAAGGCTGTCGAGACAGCTGCATCGCAGGTGTTTGGCTGCAAACCCGAACACAAAATCTGGCCATTCTCGACAGATGGAGTTTACAGTGCCGGCATGGCAGGTATTCCCACTCTTGGCATCGGCCCTGGTCGCGAAGACATGGCGCACAAGGTCGATGAATGGGTGGCAGAGTCAGAATTACTGCAGGCTTTGCAGCTTTATTCAATATTGCCCTTTTTTATGCCGGTTTGAAGCTCTCTTTAGCCGATATTCTCAAGAAATGTCCGGTATTCGAGCCGTGATTCTTCCTGGGCTTTTATGCGTACCCGGTTGATCTCTTCGTGATGCTGTCTGACGAGTTCGACGAGGTCGCGGTCGAGCTTGTTGTTATCAGCCATTTTGCTGAGAATGAGAATTGTCTGCTCGTTTGACATTCCCTTGCGATAGGGGCG
>JAKJFO010000055.1 GCA_022704885.1 Candidatus Rifleibacteriota bacterium
CTTCAGCCGGAATAACGCCTTCTGCACGATAAACCTCTGAGAAAAACCCACCCTCCGGGTGTGGAATCAGACCGAAGTTTCTTACCCATTCGCCGGCCTGCTTCGATAAACCAGTTCCTACCTGTTGATCAAACATACTTAACCTCGCGCACATCTTACTACTTATGCCGATTGGTTGATAATGGCAACTCAATCCAGAACTTTGCAACACGTCAGCCAATATCGGCATTGCATCAATCTTGCTTAACTTTCAGATTATTTTCATCAGCTGCTCAATATTTTAAAGCTCATTGTCTACAGGTTTTATATCTGCTTGATTACTGTGAGCTGCAGCAGTAGCATGAATGTGCTATAATAACGAAAACCGATGCAGGAGCACTTGTGTGAATCGTACAACTCCAGGGGTCAGCCTCAGACTTGTTAAAAGGCCTTCAAAAGGGTTCTGGGCGATACTCGAAAATCGCCGGGTTGCCGGCGGATATTTTGCTGAATACAAAAACCCGCCCGATGCAGTAGGCCTGATTCAGGGCACAGTCGCAGCCATTCTCGCCGCTTCCGATATTGCGGAAAAAGCTGCCGCCGTGCAGGTCGCCGAGATCCGCGGCGTCTGCCCCACTCACATGACTCTCATCGCCGTATATGGCGATACTTCGGCGGTCGAAGCCGCTCTCCAGGCTGTGCAAAGTCAGCTCTGCGAAACGGTTTATTCTGACTTAGCCTGAACACAGGACTGGTGGCCATGAAATACAGTGACAAGGTGATACAGCATTTCAACAATCCGCAGAACTGCGGCAAACTCGAAGATTATCACGGTATCAGCCTGATCGGCGACCCTGATTGCGGCGATTTTGTCGAGATGACTGTTTATATCAGCGAAGACAATCAGAAGGTCGAAAAAATCCGTTACCGCGTCAAGGGTTGCCCGGCAGCCATTGCCACCACCAGCGTTGCATCGGTCATTGCCGAAGGCATGCAGATCGAAGATGCTCTCAAGATTACCGACAACCAGATCGTCGATGCGCTCGACGGCCTGCCGGAAAACAAGATCCACTGCTCGCTGCTGGCGGTAAGAGCTTTGCAGCTGGCAATTCAGGATGCTATTCTCAAGCGTCTCTTCCGCAAAGCCGGCATAGTCTCATCAGATGCCGAGTTCGAACAGCTCAAAAAAGACGGCCGGCTCAACGAATATCTTGGTCTGCAGCCAGGCTTGGATAACCATGCCTGCGATGGTTCCTGCGAAGTTTCCGGCACAAAATGCTGAAAATAGTTCGGCATGTTTTGCTGCCGGGCATTATGCCGCTGCTTTTCCTGGTAATTGCCGCCACACCGGTCGACACACTAGGCTGCCGAAATCGCGGCCTTCTAGCTCTGGCGATATCATTCATCAGCGGCATTGCAGCTCTGGCAACCGTTATAAAAGCACTGATAATCCAAAGAAGCGGCGTTGAATCGGCAATATGGTGGATATTCAGCACTCTAATACTTTCAGTGCCGGTGATCGCCATGATAGTTCTTGCCTGATAAACCTTAAACTTCAGCGAAACTAGCGAAGATCTATGAGTTCGTAAATATTGTATTCGCGGGCCTTACCCTTCAATGAACATCTTCGCAGGAAATTTACGCGGCCGGCACCCTTGAGCAGCCGCATGGTCGATCCTGAGATGATAATGCCGGTAGTGCTGTCAGCGGCCTCGCTTTTGAGTCTGGCCGCAAGATTTACCGGATTGCCAATAACGGTGAAATCGAGTTTCCCCTGATAAGAACCGATCTTGCCTGAGATTACCGTTCCTGAGGCGATACCGGCGTATAGTCCGGTATAGCCGACGGCCTTGACCGCCGCTGCCAGCTCGACAGCCGCCCGGGCCGCACGCAACGCATGCGAAACCTCATCATCGGCATTTTCTCTGAATACCAGCATCAGCGTTTGATTGATGATTTTGTCGATACTGCCGCGATTGGCTTTGACTATTCTGTCACCAATGGTCGTGAAGTGATTGAGAAACTCGACGATCTGCTGCGGCGAAGAACTGTCGGTGATGCCTGCGACATCTTTAACTGCCGCAAAAATCACGGTACATTCTCGATATTCGCCACCAGGAGCCAGGTTACGGGTTTCGGCAGCTGTCAGATCAGAATAGGCATCTTCCGAAACGTAGTCTTTGAGCATGTTGCGCTGCTGCAGGCCGGTGACCAGACCGGCGAAACTTTTGTTGAGTTCCTCAAGTTCATCACCGGTAGAAAGCTCAAGTGGCCATGAATCGCCGCCACGCGCTATGTGCTCGGCACAGCCGGCCAGAGCGATTACCGGTGCAACAAATATCAGGTCAAGAAGTTTACCGGCAAGAAACAGCAGGAGAAACAGATACAGCAAACTTCCGAGACCGATCAGCAGACTCGAGTTCATCGCGGAAATTACCTGTCGGGGCCTGGCCATGGCAACTGCGATATGTGGCACGCCCTGGTTGAGCCGCGTGACGACAAGACTCTGGCCGCTACGGTCTGACAAAGCCATCGTTTCTGTGCGGTTGCGGGCGGCGGACTTTTTCATTGCCGCATCAGCGACAAAACCACTGCCACGCCATACCTGCTGTGAACCTGTTCTTTCTACCGGAAAGAAGGCATAGCTGATGTGGTAGCTGCCATAGTCTTCCTGATATGATGAAGCTGCAAACTCGCTCCTGGCAAGAAAATTCGCCAGCAGCGGCGCCGGTTCGAGCCTGGCAAACACCAGACCCAGCACAGCCAGACGATTCTGCACAGATTTGTCGATAACCTTGAAGTTAGCCAGCCAGACCGGGTAATCAGACAGATTGAGGTTATAAAACGAACCGTTTGAGATCATCGCTTTTCCGATCAGGGCAACCTTGATTTCATCGCCGAGAACCTTCAAGATGTCCTGTCGGGTTCGCTCTAATGGCTCGGTTTCAAGCAGCAGGTCAAGAGCGCGCTTGGGAAAAAAGTTTTCAATCGCAGAACTGCTGTCGTTCGTCTCATAGCGCGAGAGTCTGTCGGCAAATTCTTTGAGCACAATGCCATCGGTTCTCTGTAAAAAAATACGGGACAGAGGAATCCGTTCGCCAATGTCGGCAAAAACGCGCTGAACAGCTGTGTCATCACGATAATTGCTTTTATCGATACGTTGCAGCGCCATGGCAATCGAACCTTCAACCTCGGCAAAGCTCTGGTCGAGTTCGTTGTTAAAAAGCGCCAGACGGGCATTTACATGCTGCAGAAGGTTTATCCTGCCCAGAAATTTGTCATATTGCAGATGCAGGTAGAATCCGACGGCGAAAAATAGAAACGGAAACAGCGCAGACAGGGCGGTGGTGGCCATGATTCTGCTTTTGAAGCTGCCGGTCAACTCGATACCGAACAAAGCCGATCTCAGACAGTAAAGCCCTGAAAAGCACAGCAACAAAGCTGCGATAACAACAAAACCACGGCGGACGCCGGCAAGATTGTGCTGCATGCTTGTCAGAGGCAGGTGATATTGCAAAAACGGCACGTCACGCCTGGAATTTTCCTTCAGAGCAATGCCGCCGCCGTGCGTTACATGCCTGATGAAACGCTGATCAGCCGGTGCTGTTATCAAAAGTCGATCGTGCAGTCGCCTGACGCCACTGTTCATGACTTCTGGAGACAACTCGTTCTTTACCACATCGATTTCGCGGTCAACGATACGGCAAAGCGGAAATTGCCGCTGCAAAGCGCGCAACATGTATTTTACCGAAAAATCCTGCCCTCTGAGAACTATCAGACAGCCGGCCGGGCCGCTGACAGCATCGCTGAACTCAATATAGACAAAATAAAGCTCGCCACCATGCAGAACCGAAAAGTTCTTGACCGCACGATCGGCCTTGAGCGTTACCGGCGCGATGCATCTGAACAATTGCTGCATGGAAAGAGCGAGTCGACGGCTCTCAGTCATGCGTGAATGACTTTGCTGAATTTCTTCGTCAGGGTTGCGCACCTGGCGATAAAGAAACTGAACCGAACGCTTCAAAAGCGCCGCCGGTGGCAGAACGACCTCCGAAGTTGCCGCCTGACGGCCAGATACCGAAACAACACGCTGACAATCGCGGTCAAAAAACAGGCTCAAAATGCTTTCGCCGCCAATCTGTCTGTCGATACGCTGCTTCAGCTCAGCCAGATCGGTCTGGCTGAGACTTGCGGCCGACATTTTTCCTATTGCCGGCATGCGGGCAGTCAGAAAGTTTTCGACAACCATAGCATCTCTGAACAGCTCCAGCTGATTGTAAGCTTCGGCCAGCTTCCCGGCCTCTGCATAACCGGCATATTCATCAAGAAAATTATGCAGCGCCCATACCGACATCACTATCGGCAAAACCACCAGCAGCAGCCAGGCCAGCATGATCCGACCTGCCGGAATCGCGACTTTTTCTCTGATCAGGGCTGTAGTGGTATCAGACATCGCGCAACTCCACGGCAGCTGAATTGAAATTACGCACAAGCATCGGTTGCCCGGCCTCCTGGCTTGCGTAAATGCTTATCAGAATTCGGCTTTCAGTATTGACCGTCTGGGCTTCGAGGGCGGCTGCCTGCTCGATAACCCTGCCGATAACCGTAAAATCCTTGCGACCGGTTTCGCTGCCGATACTGCCAGACACGACCAGGCCACAATCTATGCCAACGCCATTTTCGATAGTGAACAGACCCTGCTCACGACGCGCGGCATTCAAACCGGCGAGATTGCGTCGCATCTGCATGGCTGCCCGACAGGCGCGCAAAACATAGTTGTCAAAAGCCGGATCCTCATAAAAGACGGCCTGCACCGCATCACCTATGTATTTGTCGATAACGCCGCCATGAGCTGTGATAGCTTCTTCCATGCTGGTAAAATATGAATTGAGCATATCGACGACTTCTGCCGGAGAATATTTTTCGCCGATCGCCGTGAAGCTTCTGATGTCAGAAGCAAGCACCGCAACTCTTGCCATTCTGGTTTCTCCGGCGACGCTACCTGTCGTCGCGAACTTTTCGATCAGATCTCCAGAAACGTAGCGCTTCATCATTTCCCTTTGTTTAAGCGCTATCGACATTTCATTGAAGGCCGTAGTCACCTTGGTGAACTCATCTTCAGAAAATCCGGCAAGCATGACACCGTAATTTTCATGGCTCAGTGCCTTTACACCTTTATTGATGATCCTGACGGGACCATTGATGAACTCGACAATAACTGAGGTCACAAAATACAAAAGCAGTATGGCATAGCCGGCAAGAACCGGAAACAGCATCTTTATGGCGAGATCGGAAAACGCCAGTCGCACGCCGTCGCTTTTGCCGATAGCGGCAATGACCGCGCTCCGGCCGTCTTCGTAGCGCCAGGCCCTGACTTCGAGTTCACCATTGTGTTTGATGACGCCCTGTCCCTGATCACGCAGCGACATAGCCCGTTCAAAACTGAAATCCATGGCGGGCGACAGCAGGCTGTCGGCAGGCCAGGCAAAAGCCAGAAGATCTGCGACCTTACGCAGGCGAACCCCGACCCTGACTTCGCCATAAAGCCCACGACGAACGAACCAGCCCGGGCTTTTTTCGGCCAGACGGCTCAGATAACGGTTGACGTGCTCACCCAGACCCGAGACACGGTGATACATGAGCCGATAACGACCACTGCCGCTCTTTACTGCCAGCAGGTTCGCCATGCTGGTATCGGCTGAATGAGTGAGTTCGCGCTGGAGCGTACCCTCGTGAACGATGCAGGCTTCTTCAAGAGCCGGGGTCAGATAGTTCTCGAGCAGACCAAGGGTCATAGTTCGCGACAAATCTGATCTGGTGCCACTCTTGAACAGTCCAAGACTGTCCATATATTTGTCGAGCAAGCTTTGCACCAGCCGATTCGCCGGCGACGGCAAGCGAAAGCCGCTATACTGGTTCAACACACCATTGTCGTGACACTCAGAAATAGAGTTTGTCCAGGTCAAGAACCAGTCGAGGTTGTCACCTGGGCGTGCAAGGCTTGCGAATAACTCATTATCGTTGACCGTGTCAGCTTCGAGACGTCGCTTTACTTCGATACCGGCACCCATCTTCCGCAGCTGATTTTCCTCATCAAAAAGGGCCATCTGATGCACATTGTTCTGAGTGAATTGAACCAGATGATTCTCGATGACGCGGCCTGAAGACTGTAACGCCAGAAATGTCAGAGCGCCAACCCCGAGAACCGGCAGAATCACGATCAAGCCCAGAATCATAGCAAGTTTGCGTCTGGCCGAAAAGCGAAGCTGCCGGCCAAACAGCCACAAATAGAAGGCGGTAGCACAATAGGCCAACAGAAGCAATGCACCGGACAGCCGGAACCAGCGGAGTTGAGCTTCCAGTCGTCTGATTGAAGAATGATGACGCCCTGAAATTTTAATGGCAAAACCGGCAGCTTTTCGGCTTGTATTCGGGAAAAATAGCTCGTCAGATAACTGCAGCTGGTTCCAGAACTCGGAAGGCGCCCTGATATGGTAATCGGCCCCATCATCGGTAACCACGAAAACGGGCTGATTCTCAGGCCTTGCAACCAGAGCGATTGTGCAATTCGAGCCTTCGACGTGTAAGGCACTTTTCAGCAGTTCAGAAGGTTTGACAGCCTTCTGAGGCACGATAACGGTGTAGGCGCCATGCAGATTGACCGAACTGATACAGCAATACGAATACCGATAAATCGACTGCTGCGAAAAATAATCCGTGTAAAATTCATCTACCCTGTCGTGAACGCCGAGCATTTCATTAAACCGGGTCAGATAAGTGAATAGCGAAATCCTTTTGTCAATTGCAAAGGCTTTCTGAATATTTGCCGGCAGATCGTAGGTCCGCTTCCAGAGCTTGATATGGCGCTTCTGATAGAGTTCGGTCGCCGTCAGAAAATTTGTGAACGAAAGCGACAATGCCAGGGCATCTGGCTCCTTACATTGCTTTTGCAGCTCTTCCGAGTGCCAGTAGTGGTATTTTTCGAACTCCGGCGAATCGACATGAACCAGTATTGCGTCCAGATTGTGACGACGCAGAGACTGCAATATTTTTGCCGGCAGCGAGGCATCGAATATAGCACTGCCAAAATCCTTGTCAGGCAGCATCATCATGAGACCCGTTGTAACCTCTGGCATAAGCCCGCGGTGAACCTCGCGAAGCACTTTTTCGACATAGTTTTCGGGCTTCAGAGCGAGTCTGACCTTCTCACCGGTCTGCAGCAGTTCTTCGCGCAGCAGACTCAGCGAAGACTCCCGCGTTCTCTCGATGGCTGTGGTCATGATATTGTTGAAAAACCACAACGGCACCAGAAGAACAATAAAACCGGTTAAAATCAGCAACAACCGGTCAGTCCGCCCGATGCTTTTCGATTCTTGCGTCATTTTCTGTCTGCCACCCGCAACTGTGCTTATCTGTATAATGCCTGTTTCTCAGCGATTCTATCACTCACCCCTCCTTTCACACAAACACAATAAAGCAGCAAACAGCAACAGATTGAGTATTGACAAGTTGCACGCGTGGCAATATAATTCAGGCATTAAATTTGAATTTGACGAACAGGAGGCAGAAAACATGTATAAGCACCCGAATTGCAGTGTTATCGCCTCCATCTGCGCAGAATATCTGTAACTGAAAGCCGTTTTCAGAAGCGGGTTGCCTTATGGAGGCAACCCGCTTTTTGCGTCTCGAACCCTTAATCCCGCCATCGCCACAATTAACAACACGGGAGAATAAAAATATGAACAAATCAAACAAAACCAGGAACAGCTGACAGACAAAAACACTACCCGGCTTCTCACGGCCTCTTAACTCAAGAGAAACTCTAAATATATATGTCCAGTAAAAATAGTAATAAATCGGTATTAAAAAGACTGCTGCCCTATTTCAGCCCATATCTCGGGCAGATAGGCATCGTCATGCTCACCATGCTGGTGGTTACGGCAGTGCACCTGATCAGGCCGATGATTCTGCGCTCGATTATCGATACCGCGATACCGCAAAAAGATGTTGAAATGGCGCTCAAACTCGCCGGATTCTTCATTCTCTGCCTTCTCGTCGGTGCGGCGACTCTTTATGCCCGCGTAAAAATCATGGCGCGAATCGGTGCCGAAATGGTGGCCGGAATCAAAAGCAAGCTGTTCGCGCACATTCTCGGACAAGGCATGCGCTTCTTCGACCAGAACCAGAGCGGCAAACTGATAACACGCACCGAATCAGACACCAATCAACTCAAATCGCTGTTCACGCAATCTTCAGCGCAGCTGTTCGCCAGCGCGTTGCTGGTGTTCGGCACGGTCATTGTGCTGTTTCGCGAAGACGCCAGAGTCGGTATCTTTGCACTGGCAGCCATGGTCGTAGTTTCGCTGCTGTTGTTTTTTTATCTGAGTTACATCAGATCGCTTTACACGAAGGTAAGAGAAAAAGGCAGTCAGTTGACCGGCTATCTGACCGAATACATTCAGGGCGTGCCACTGATCAAGGTGCATGGCCGCGAAACCGACATCATGAGTAACATGCATAACTTCAATCAGGACAAAGCCGATCTCGAATGCCGGGCGGCCTTCATTGAATACGCACTGTTCTCGCCGAGTTTCAGGTTCTGCACCGAAATCGGATCGATAATGATACTCTTCGCTTACTGCAGCACGCGGGTGTTCGAGGGCACCATGACCGTGGGAACCATGGTCATGTTCATCGAGCTGATGCGCCAGTTCTTCAGACCACTCGAAAGCCTGGTCGAAGTTCTCGCCCAGATGCAGACTGCTCTGGCGGCCGGTGTGCGCCTGTTCGACATTCTCGATACCGAACCGGCAGTGCGTGACAATGGCGAACTGGCACCCGAACTGTCGCTCGAAAAGAGTATCGAATTCGAAGATGTCAGCTTTGCCTACGACAGTGAGATCGTGCTCAAGAACGCTTCATTCTCGATTCCTCGCGGCCAGCAGCTTGCGATAGTCGGGGCCAGCGGCTCGGGCAAAACGACCTGCATCAATCTGCTGCTGCGCTTCTATGACCCAACCAGCGGGCGCATAACCGTCGATGGCCGGGATATCGCAAGTGTCAGGCTGATCGACTGGCGCCGCAAAATCGCGCTGGTTCTTCAGGAGATCTATCTGTTCCCGGGCACGATAATGGAAAACCTCAAGGCGTTTCATACTGACGTCGATGACGAAACTGTGATCAAAGCAGCCAAAGAGCTGGGAGCGCACGAATTCATCATGAAACAGCCGCAGGGCTACCAGACAGTGCTGGCCGAGCGTGGCGGCAATCTGTCTTATGGCGAGCGCCAGCTGCTGTCATATACGCGGGCAATGGTCAAAAATCCTGATCTGCTGATTCTCGACGAAGCGACTTCGTCAGTAGACGTAATCACCGAACGCGAACTGCAGAATTCGATGGAAAAACTTATGCAGGGTCGCACCTGCATAGTCATCGCCCATCGTCTCAGCACGATTCGCAAGGCCGACCGCATTCTCGTCTTCGAAAAGGGCCTGCTCATTCAGCAGGGTAATCACGAAGATCTGATGCGTCAGCAGGGCATCTACAGCGAACTGGTTGCAATTCAAACCGGCAGCGATCTGCGCAACGGGTTTTCCGAACTTGAGGAAAACGGTGAAGTAAAAGGAGCTGTTGCATGAAACAGCCAGCAAAAGAAAGAAAACTAAGAAATAATCGAACCTACTACATAAAATGGATATGGAACGAATACCGCGCGCACTGGCGCATGGTGCTGTTCCTGCTCTTTCTGACCGTGCTCTCGACGATTATCGCGGTGCTGTTTCCGATAGTGCTGAAATATATCGTCGATGGCCTGGTCAGCGGTCTCGAAAGCTATCAGGCTGGGAAAATCACCCTGGCCGACGCACAGGGCGAGCGTAACCGCATGCTGCTGATGTTGCTGGCAATGGGGCTTGGCCCGGTATTTTCGGGTATTTACCCTTATTTTCGGGCACGAATGAACGTGCTGTTCGAAGTCTATTTCCGCGAAAAATTCTTCGCAGAAATACTCTCAAAAGGGCACCGCTTCTTTCTCAAGTTCCGCACCGGCGATCTGGTGACACGTCTCACCGAAGACATCAGAAGCTGGCCGCCAGGCTTGTCCTGGCTGTGCTGCTCAGGTATCTTCCGCGCGGTCAACTCGGCCAGCATAATCTTCTTCTGCCTGGCGACGATGATGTATCTGAACTGGAAACTGGCGATTCTCGCCTGTATTCCGCTTCCGATAATGCTCTATATCTTTGTCAAACTTGAAACCAGCTTTGGCGAAAGCTTCAAAGAAGTGCAGGAAGGCATGTCAGAAACCAACGACTTTCTCGAAGCCGCCTATTCTGGCATCAAGATCATCACGTCGTTCAACTCGCAGCAGCAGCAGATCGGCCTGTTCGACCGGCTGATGCAGAAACGCATCAATCAGGAAATCCGGGTAGACACGCTCTGGGGCATGTTCATGGTATTTTTCGAGTTTCTCAACTACATCGGCGAGATTCTCGTGCTGATCTTCGGCGGTATCATGGTAATTCGCGGCGAACTGACGCTGGGCGCCTACTACGCCTTCTTCAGTTACCTCGGCATGATCATCTATCCGCTCATGGACATTCCGATGATGCTGGTGACGCTTACGCAGGCCTGCGTGTCGATCGACCGCCTCGAAGATCTGCAGGAAGCCGACCGCGCCTGGCAGCAGCTCGATTCTGACGGCAGCGCCGACATAGCCAGCATCGAAAGCATACGTTTCGAAAACGTAAGCTTTCAGCACAACACGCTTGAGAAGCTCGAAAGCGACAAAGAGCCTTTCGCGTTCAAAGATCTCAACTTTGAATTGCGCAAAGGCGAAAAAGTTGCTGTTGTCGGCCAGATCGGCTCAGGCAAGACCACTCTTCTGAACCTGATTTCGGGAGTCATGAAACCTGATGAAGGGCGCGTGATGATCAATGGCACGCCTCTGACAGACGTCAGAAAACAGTCTTTCCGCGACAAGATCGGGTATATTCAACAGGAGCCGGTAATCTTTTCTGAAACGATCAAAACCAACATCGACTTCTGGCGCAATCAGCCAGAAGCGCTGATTCAATCGTGTGCGCGTCTGGCGCAGTTCGAAAAGGAAGTGCTGGCGTTTCCGGGCGGCTATACCGAACCGGTCGGGCAACGCGGCGTTACCCTGTCGGGCGGCCAGAGGCAGCGCCTGTCGATTGCGCGCGCGCTGGTCGGGCGACCAGAACTGCTGCTGATGGATGACATCACGGCAAGTCTCGACGCTGCCAACGAAAAGAAGCTCTGGGCCGATCTCGCCGATGAATACGGCGCGATCACCTGTCTGATCGTAACGCACCGCATGGCGACAGCGATGATGGCCGACCGCATCATAGTGCTCAAAGACGGCCGCATCGAAGCGACCGGCACGCACGCCGAACTGATGGCAACCTGCCCGACTTACGTAGACCTCGCCCACGCATAACCAACTGCACAGCGCCCGATTCAGGGCGCTGTCGCTTTTGCTGCCGGGTTTGTGTTACAATCGTTGAAGATTCGGGGAGGTGGTGTTATGGCAGGAAACACACAAAGAGATGCGCATGAGGAACTCTCTTACGCTGATTATCTTAACTGGCCCAATGATGAGCGCTTTGAAATAATCGATGGCGTTTCGTATGCCATGAATGCGCCGTTGCGCATTCATCAGGAAATACTGGTTGAATTCGCCAGGCAATTTGCCAATCATTTCAAGAACAAGACATGTAAAGTCTACGTTGCTCCATTTGATGTTCGCCTTGCGAGCAGATCGAAAAGAAACGAAGAAATATTCGATGTTGTACAGCCAGACATTTCGATTATCTGCGACCCGGACAAGCTCGATGATAAAGGCTGCCTTGGCGCGCCTGATCTGATCGTCGAGATTCTTTCGCCGGCAACCATGTCTTATGACAACGTCAAAAAACGCGCATTATATGAGAAAACCGGAGTCAGAGAGTTCTGGCTGGTGCACCCGACTGACGGCATGGTGATGGCCTACCGCCTAGAAGACGGTTTATATGGCAAACCCGAGATTTTTGACCGTTTATCGGGTGCGCAATCAGCCATTTTTCCCGATCTCAACATTGATCTGATCGAAGTGTTCGGCCCGGTTCCAGATGGCTATGTTGTAAAAGAAATTCCGATCGAATATGCGAGCAAACCGGCATCGAAAAGAAGCACTTCTCGCGCAAACGACAAAAAAAACAGAGCAAAAACCGTCGATAAGAAAAAACGTGAGAAATAGAACAGCGACAAGGATTCTACTGGCCTTTCTACTGGCATTTGCAGCAAACCTGACCGCAGCGCCCGATCTTGACCGCATGTTCCCGCAGACGCTAGACGAACGTTTCTTCAGCGACCTTATAAGCCATACCGGAAAAGAAAGAGCCGTATTTGTTGAACTGGCTGGCAGAGAAAAAGTGTTTTACCTGCGCCAGACCGCTGAGCATTTTATTATGCACACCAGCCTTGCAGAAGCCGAAGAAAAATTGCTGCAACCACAAGTTTTTGCGGGCAGAAAGACTCTTTTTTCTCCACTCAAGCAAAACGGTGAACCGCTGTATGAAAAAGGCATTGCCTGCACTTCAGACGGAATGCCAGAAAGAAATTCACAGTGGCAATTTCTCTATGTACCGTTCAACGTCTGCGGAAAAAGCAATGATGCTTTTGTCAGCGACCTGGGTTATCTCAAAATCACCATCGACAATGCATATCTGAGATCAGGAAGTGAGCTTGCGACCATACTCAAAGACCTGTTTGGCCGCAACACAGAGATTTGCCGGGAAGTCAGGCTCAATCGCTATTATCTATTTCGCGACAATTATTATGGGCCGGTAGAATTCATCAAGGACAGAACCTCAGACAGCATCATCTTTCCGCCGGTGCATAAAGCGACATTGAACAAAAGCATCTCAGATTGGGTCGAGAAGTCAGAAAAGGATCGCAAACTGGTCATTGAACTGATCGCACGCGAGAAGCAGCTGTATTCACAGGACATGCGTCTGAAACTTGTAATGGTGCCGGGGTTCGTCAAAATCAACTGGCAGTTTCTCGATAACACAGACATCGGCAGCGGCCAGAACCATCTGGTTTTTCTTTCGACCGGGCCTGGCATCAACTATTTCGACGATCCATGGAAACAGCCCAGAAAAAATGTACCATGCCCCCGACTTTATTTTCACAAAGACATCGTTAATCTTGAAAGAATTCAGCTTTATCCGACATACAGTATAGAACCGAAAGAAAAGGGCACAGGGCGTCTCGCTGCCATAAATATCTTTCAAAAAACCACAGAACAGGGCGCTGAACTACATAAAAAAGTTATCTGGTCGACCTCTGAACTTAAAAGCACCCTTCTGCCGGCACTTGAAGCAAGCCTTTGCCAATATGGGCTGACGAACTGCAGCGCTGACCTTGAACCCGGCTTTGTTTTCAAACGTTGCTTCTTTAATGGCAACGTAGTTAACAACGAAATCAGAATCTACCAGACCGCCGCCGTGCGCGATTACACGACAGCGATCATTGTACCACCAGATAGCGCCAGGGCTTATCGTCACGCATATCAGAGGGAACTGGCTAACACATGTGAGCACTGGGAATACAACTGCGGCGTTCACTTCAGCAGACTGTTCGTTGAGGCAACAGAAGCCAGCGACAAAGGCTTTCGTGAAACCTGGCTGATGATGATGCTTAAAGAGTCTCATCCCGTAATCTTTCGCATGATGAGCAGAGCCAGACATGATCGAAAAATGCGAGCCTTCGGCAAATTAGCCGACCAGGCAGCAGCACTGGCCCGACGACATGGCCGAAACTTCTTTTACACAAAGCATTTCAGTCATTACCAGGCCCTGAACAGTCAAAAATATGGGTTATGGCTTGAATATCTCGAGTCATACAGAAATCGCGACAAACTGAGCACACAAAGATTCAAACGCTTCGCTGAATTTTATCGATATCTGGAGAAAATATGCGATTGAGAATTATGCTGAGCATGCTCTGCCTGTTCAGCCTGACTTCGGCCGATCTTACAGCTTTAACGCAGCCTAAAGCACAGATAACCAGTTACAGATTGATCGATGCCGACAGCATCAGCTTTTATAGCGGCACCAGCATGGGCGTGCTGATACCCGCAGGTCAGAGCATCGAGTTCGTTGTACCAGAAGAATTCAGAAACAGACTGCCGAATTTTGCACGCATCAGACATCGCAAAGACCGCAGCTTTCTCGCCGAAAATGTCCTGGAACACGATCCTGACAGCCCCTGGCTGTCGGTTTTATTCCACAATCCGCAGACTGATGAATGGGTGGTCTGGCAGGATCAGTTCGGGCCGGAGAAGCGCTCGGCACTGGCGGCGCCTTTTTCGCCAAAACAGAACACTCTGTATAATTTTCCTGAATACGTCGGCAGCTTTTCGCCCGACCGCGTCAGAGTCGTTAATCGCGGTGAAGGCGACCAGACAAAAGCAGTAGCCTCACTGCACGGCCTCGAAATCTATTATCTCAGTGCTGAGTGCAATTGTACAAACAAACGGGTAGTTAAAGAACACACAAGGCTCAACAGCATAACTCTGCACTACAAACTTGATACCCGGCATGGCCTGACGTTAAAACCGGCTGAGTGTTTTGAATTCGAGTTTCCAGAAGAGTTTAAACATCGTGATATTTTGCAGGTGATTCTGAAGCATCGCAAAGATCCAGCTCTAGCAGCTGACTCTGCGAACTATGACGCATACGATCCTGATGCAGCTTATATTTTATGCGAGGCACGCAGTTCGCTGAACAATTTATGGTACAAATGGGCCGACCGCTCAAGTATTGCCAAATTTTCTGAGGTCAGACCGCCAGAAAACGCCGAAAATGAGACTTTGCACAACTGTCTGCGCACCTTCGGCTCGATAAAAGCAGATCGTTTTCGCCTGACCAATGTCGGTGAAGGCGACCCCCCAAAATCAGCAGCAAACATACATGAACTCGAAATCATGTTCTCGCCGGCCCGCACCGGCGAAATCATAATCGAAAAAATATACACGGCAGAAACCTCGTTCAGCGATGTCAGAAGCAATAAGCCAGTGCCTTTGATTGGCGGGGGCCCAAGGCTGGGAGGCAGGTTTCCTGGCGCTCTGCTTCTCGGCAAAAGCAGGGTGGCACGCTTGCAGCAGCTCGCACAGCTGCCAGAAGAACACCGCTTTGAAATTGGAACAGGCGAAGACATTGACGGCAATCTGAGGGTTGCGCTACCGCCCGGCTGCCATATCGAACTGATCGAAACAGCTATTGGCGATCTGGATATTACGAGCCTTGAATACAACAAAGACGGATATTTTGGCCGCTCAGGGCAGGCTCAAGCCTCAATACTGATAGAGTCTGCAACAGGTTCGAAGATTCCCCTGAAAATGAACAACAACGTCGGTATGGCCGGAATCATCACCTACGGCGGCCCAGCCGAAGACTATCTGACCGGAGAGGGCGACCACCTGTTGATCGAAGTCAGCAACGACGAAGCCTTTCTGATGGGCTACAGGCTCATATTGAGCCGTTATTGATCCTCAGCCAGTTTAATAATATACAAATTAACTTCATTATACTGCTTACCCGGGCTTTCGGCGGAATCTCATTCGCTACAACTCTCACCAGGCGAAAGCTATTTGTAAAAAGCTGTAGCTTTGCGTCAAAATCGCCTGGCTCGGCCGAGCTGCTCTATCCTGTGCAGCTCGGCATAAGCACATCCTTGTGCAAAAAGTTTTCGCTCATGAGAAACCCGCCTACGCCCTCAACAGGTTATAATATACAGGCATAATCATATCCTGCTTTTATAAATATTATTAAAAACACATCGTGCTCAGTAGTGCGGGGGTTTTTCGTCGTGGGGGCGGTCTTCGTCGAGCGGCGAAGGTGCAGTTTTTGGTTGCAGACGGGCAATTTCTTTCTGGCAGCGGGTGAGCTGATGCTGTTGATCGACAATTACCTCGTTGAGTTCTTCGATGAACTTTTCGAGATATGCCATTCGTTTTTCGAGTTCAACTATTCGGTTTTCCATCGGCGGCCTCGGGGTTGTGGATTATCAGCAGACTAAGATCGTTTCTGCATTCGCTGCGGTTCACCTGAGTAAAATAATTATCGAAACATTTTTGGCAGAACTTTTGAGGATCTGCATCAACAGAGTTACAAATCAGATCGGTCATTCTACCATAATCAAAAGTTCCGTGCCCGATAAAGCCGCCGGTAAAGCAGACCAGACTGTGCCCAGGCGGCAGGCGCACTTCAGTCACAGCTGGATTGAAACCAGAGCTACAGCCAAGCGGTATTGCCGGCATATCCAGCGACGTCGCTGTCAGCCGCTGATGATCTATCAGTAAAGGATAAGGCAGTCCGCCACCGGCAAGCCTGACCTGATTGTCACCGGCCAGAGAAATACAGTGACAGGCAAAAGGCTTGCGCTGCCCTGAACGACTGCTGTCTAGCAGCACCCGATTGAGTTGTTGCAGAAATTCACCTGGATCATCAACACACTTTTGTAACTGCATGGTTGCAGACCTGACAAAAGCAAGAATCAAACTGGTAGCAACACCGCTGCCAGCAACATCGCCCAGCAGCGCAGCCGGTTTGTCGGCAGCGGATTCGAGCACTTCAAAATAATCGCCGCCCATTCCTGACAGAGAAATGGTCTGACCGTACAGTTGCAGGTTGCCAGCCTGCAGTGGCACTTCCATCTGGGTCATGATCTTTTCCTGAACTATTCTGGCAACGTGCATTTCTTCGAGATCAACGAAGGTTTCATTGAATATGCGTGCGAGATTGCCAAACTCATCGCCGCCAAGATCAGGCAGGCGATGTGCAAAATCACGCTTCTGCATGGCTTCGACACCCTTCTGCAGAACAGCCAGAGGCCCGGTAATGCTGCCCGAAACAAACAGTCCGAGGGAAATCGAAACCAGAAAACTCACCAGAACGAACATGAGCAGCAGTTGTCTTTTGCCGGCAATTTCATTATTGATCTTTTCGACTGGATAAAGCGCCAGCAAACGCAGGTTTTCCATAAAAATACACTTATGGCCGACCAGCAGATATTCGGCAGCATCGACAGTACAGAACTCGGGGCGCGTAATCGTGCGATCACGCATTTTCAGCAGGTATTCCCTGATGCGCTCATTGTAAAGAATTTCAGGCGGAAAAGCCGTTTCGAAGCGTTCGTCAATTGCGAGTATTTTGAGTCCGTACTCATTGCGATTGAGATTGTGAAAAATCCTGTTCATGAACTCGATTTCGAGATCGTATCCTTCCCAGAGATAGAGCATCAGATAATCGTAGAGTTGAGAATCAAAAATCCTGATCATTCTAAGATAAGTTGGATAGGTCTTGTTGCCCATAGCCCATCGCCAGAAAGAATCCAGTTCGATAAACAACTGAATCATTTCGACAGGCGTCCTTTGCATGAGGGTTTCGACGACAAACTCTACTTCTGTACCAACCTTTTTACTCACTGTCCGCGAGTTAAGCGTGTTCAGAACATAACTGCCCAGCTTATGAACTGCATCAGATGTATTTATCAACACTTCGTCTTTTTTGAAAGCTTTGACAAAAGCCTCGATCACCTTACCATTCTTGACTATTCCTCGATGATTAGCGACTATACCGCTGTCGCTTGCAACAAGAAAAAATCGGTATGGTTGCGGATTCTGCCTGTCGAGAAAACCTCTGATCGACGCCCGGTTTATCTTATTATCTTTTAGCGCGACCAGCAGTTCAGATTGCGCCTTTTCCATGCGATCCTTTTGTATCGTCATTTCGCTTATATATAGCTCGTCAATATTCTGAAGATAACCGCTGCCACGGTTAAAAGCATGGTTCACCAGACTTCTGTGCATCTGCTGCAGATAATCAGAACCGATAACCATCAATACGAAGCCCGGCAGCATGTTCGAAACCATGAACAGAATAAGCAACTGGCGTTTCAGGGGTAGTGCGACACTGACCTGAACGACGATCAGCCGATAAGAAAACCACGCAAAGAGCACAATGACGAGAATCATCAGCGCAAGCGCAGCAATAAACCATGGCGACACATTCAATGATTCTAGTTTTTCTTTTTCGATTGCACAAAACCCTGTTTTTTCTGTAGTGATAAAGTTCGTAGAAATTTTATACCCGGCCATATCATGTACAAGCCGGTAGCTTCCCTGTATTTTCTCAACTACTGGCTGAAGCCTTTCGGAAAGAGCCGGATCAGCAGTCACAACCCGGCCAGAATCAATAAAGCCCGGTTTGAGCGGGTGCTTTTCGTTAATCACCAGATGCCGCAAGCCGCAGTTGCTATCGAGTATTGCATGATCAAAAAACAGACACAGACCGTAATCTTCAGCAAATTTCATCCAGACCAGTGGACGTTTTTGGGTTACGTCAGTGCGTAGAAACGAAAGAAAGTTACCTGAAAAACACATGTGATAATAACGTGGAAAAAAGTGTGGGCCGATGAGTTGCCTGAGATTGTTGAGCGACTTTTCCGGCATGTTTCTGGCATAGGCTGAGCGTTCCACAACTTTTTTCATGTCTTTCCAGGCCATTTGCCAGTCACCTGGGATTTGTCGCCAGTCGAAATTACTGCTATGTACGCTGCCGTCGCCTGACCAGATAAGATAGCGCCCCCTCAGCTCATGATTGTTCATAAATTTTTCAAGCGAACTCTGCAGCTGATCTTCGCTCTGATTCATGTCGAACATGTCACTCAAACTTTTGCATAAGTACTTTTCGGTAGCTGCAACATAGCGCATACTTTCGAGAATCTCACCGGCTGCGGTCTCAAAGTCCCTGAGTCTGAGTTCATGTCCAAGCGACAACATGTACCAGCTGCCGGCAATAAGAAGCAGAACAGGCAACAACAATGTCGATGCCAGAAGTTTAAGCCATATCAGCTGTCTCTGTTTCATCTGGGCTCTCCAGATCGGCGTATCATCATGAAGGTCAGATCGTCATCCTGGTTAACCGCCCAATTGTGGTAACCAGACATAATATTTTTCCAGTAATCTTCGAGATCATCTGACCATGCCGATTGCAGAAGCATTGAAAATCGGCGGTAGCCAAACATTTCGCCCTGGGCATTAACAGCCTCAACGATGCCATCTGTGTACAGCACCAGAGTTTCATCTGCGCCAATAATGCCGGTACTTTCAGAGTGAGCCTTTTTACTGGCGCTGCCCAGCGGCATGCCGTTGATCTCAAAAGGAGTTGCAGAAGAACCATTTTTGCCGACTATGTATGGATAACAATGCCCGGCACTTGAGATAACAAAATCGCCAGACAGGCAATCAAGACTGATAGCCTGCGCAGTCATCATGCGACGCCAGTTTCTCTCTTTGAGTTTCAAAAGAATCTGATTAGTTCTGCCCAGCAGATCGGCCGGTCCGGCAAAATCTTTCTGCATGCTGCTTATAACAGCCTTTGCCATAGACATTATCATGGCAGCTGGAATTCCATGACCGGCCACATCGCCAAAAAAGATTCCCAACCTGTTTTCGGGCAGATCGAAATAATCATAATAATCGCCACCCATTTTGCTCATAAACAGGGAACGGGCAAAAAGTCTGACTGAGCCGCGCTGATATTTTTCAGCGGGCAGCAGGCTTACCTGAACAGAGGTTCCGAGGGCAAGATCCTGCATGTCTTTCATGGTTTGATTGAACACTTTGACAAGCTGCCCGAGTTCGTCTTCGGACTGATAATCGACACGAAACTTGAATTCACGGGCACGAATATGGCCGATTCCCTCTGCCAGCGATTCTACTGGCACCAGCAGACGACGTGAAAACAGCCTGACAATCTGCTGCAATATTGCAAAAACCAGCAGAATAACGAGAGCTATGGCAAGTTTAAGCCATTGAATATGATTTTCGATAATTTCCTGGGGGTAGAAAGCTACGAGAATTCCTTCTGACAGCTCATTGCCGGAAATCGAGGTAAACAGATATTTCTGACCCTCTATTTCGACACCCTGCTCTGTGACGAGTTTACGACTGCTGGTCTGGCGCATAAATCTGCGGGTAATTGGAGTTTCGACATTTTTCAGGGCAAATACCCTTTCACTCTTTTTATCCATAACCGCCAGAAGCCTTGGAAGAACAGCTTCTCGGCTACGCTGCAGGCGCTCAGGAACAAAAGCCTGGAGAAATCTGGCACGATCCCATGAGACTCCGAGAATCCCCCACATATCTGCATTTTGCAGATCGCCGGTAAATTTGAGAAACGTGTGGCGTTCACTGCTTCCGGCTCCCATAATCGAAAAACGATCGAGAGTTGGCAGAAAATTGTGCAACATAAGGTCATCAGAAGAAATTTTTGCCAGCATCGAATCACGTTTGACCGTATCTTCAACCCTGTGTCGATTGAAAACCACTAGAGCACGCATCAGCATGTCGGTCACCAGACGCTCGGCCCGGTCAGATGAAGTCGAAATATAAAGTCGGCGCCGGCCGCCAGCGTCGAACAGCGCCGCTTCCTGCGGGTCGATTTCGAGTAACAGAGTATGCAGCTTTTCTATCTCATGGTCGGGCCATTTTTCTTTACCATAATGGCGGTTACGCTCATCGATAAAGCTGTTCATCCGCTGTGCCAATGTGTTTTCAACCTCAGGAAAACGCAGATCGAATTCGCGCAAAATTCGCAGAGATTCCTGATGAGCGGCATTGACCAACTCGGCCTTCTTTTCGTTGAAATACTCGTAACCTGTTGAAACCAGCATAAGAAAAGGGAGACCGTTGGCAAAAACAAAAAGCAGCAGCATTTTCTGCTGCACTGACAAACAGAATCGGTAATGGCGCAAAGACAGGCAATAGAGTATGAAACCACCAACAAAAAGCCATTTGAGAACATTGAGCAGCAATGCCATGGCGCGCTGCTCTGGCGCGACAATGCCACTCTTATTCAGATAGCTGAGAATGATCAGGTCATGCGAAACCTGTC
>JAKJFO010000056.1:0-10549 GCA_022704885.1 Candidatus Rifleibacteriota bacterium
GCAAAAAAGCCTTCATTCAGCCTCTGCTCAAAGCAGCCCGCCTCGAAGACCGGGAACTTGCCGAAATCATCGGCGAAGCCCTGCCCTCAGGTTTTGTCTGGGTTAAGGACAGCTGACGCCTTGAGGCTTATCAGTTCATAAATCTGCACTGCCTGTTCTTTGCCCCTGACTTCGCTGAATGGCATCAGTTCGGCTTCAACAAAGCATTCTATATGTTTGAAAGTGCTGCCCGAAACGACGATTTTGGCGTGTCGCCCTTTTTTAGATGCCGTTTCGAGGCGTGAAGCCAGGTTGACTTCATCACCGATAACCGTCAGATCTTTGCGCCGGCTGCTGCCAACATCGCCGAGCAGAACGGTTCCGGTGCTGATGCCGACTCCGATATCAATGCCAGATTTACCCACAAATCTGCTGTTTTTTGCCAGTTCTGCGACGAATTGTCGCATGGCAAAGGCTGCTTTTACCGCGCTTATAGTGTGATGTTCCGGTGTGTTGTGATGAAAAACCGCCATTACCGCATCACCGATGAACTTATCGACACGACCATAGTTGGCGCGTATTATCGGCTCAACACCGCCAAAAAATTCGTTGAGCAGCCCGAAAACCTGCTCCGGACTGCTCTTTTCGCTGAGCCCGGTAAAGTTACGTATATCTGAAAAAAGCACGGTAACTTCGACCCGACGCCCTTCACTCAACGCAGCATCTGATTGATCCTGAATCGCTTCAAGCACTGATTCAGAAACATAGGCACGCATCTTTTCGCGCTCGCGCAGGCCACGCACCATATCGTTAAACGTCTCGCTCAGGCGCCCCAGCTCGTCATTTCCCATATATGGCAGCGTTACATTAAGATTGCCGTTACCGACCTGCTGAGCAGCGATATCGATACGGCTGATTGGGCCAATCAAGCTCGAAGTCAGGACCAGGCTGAGAATGATAGCACCGATAAGCGCTGCCGAAGCCAGACCGCTGATCACCATTTTGACGCTGTTGAGCCGCGCTTCGATCGGCAGAGTAGAAGTAAGCAGACAGGGCGTGAAACTCTGCGTATACATTGAAGACAGCGGTCTGATGGCATAGATCCAGGTTTCGTCTTCGATAGTCACCATGCCGTTTTCTTCGGCCTTGAGGCGATGCGCGCGCTCGAACACTTCGCGAAGCTTATACCAGAGCGGCGACTGCTCAGGAATACTCTTCTCGGCCTTGAAATTGGAATAAAAATACAGTTCTGCCGGCAGGTCGCGCTTGTCGATGTCAGCATGATCGAGCGCCATGCGGTTCTGGGTAAACTCGTCGTAGGCGAAACGCTTTTCGAGATAATAATCAGGCAGCTGAATAAACAGATTGCCGATTTTTTCTTCGATTTTAAGCATAATGCTCATGAAATACATGTGCGCATTCTGAAACACAAAATAGTTCAAATTGGTTGGCCGCGAAAAATCAAAGGTAGAGCCAATCAGTTGCATATATTGTTCGACTTCTTCGTCGATGGCAGCATCGACAACCGATGGCTGGCCACCCAGACTCGAGTCGATTCTGACTATCTTAGCTGCAACCATTTCAAGCGACTTTTTCAGGGCGTTATCCATGGTTGTCCAGTTTGTCGTGATAAAACGGCCCTTTTCGTCGGTAATAATGTAATGTTTGAATAAACCCTCTTCAGAGGCTGATTTCATGGCTGTTTCTACTGCTTCATTGGTCAGCGGCGTTGTTATACGACTTTTCAGATCCTGGTAGAGACCGCCCTCGATCAGTCGGGGAGCATCACGATAACGCAGTTCGAGCGCTTCGAAGCCGGCACGCATTTTTACCAGCGCCGACTCTTTGAGCCGGTTTTCTTCGTGATAGGCAAAACTGTTGCCAATGCTGACCAGGCTGACAATTGGCACCAGCATGGCAACTGCGAATATCGCAGCAATGCGCATGCGCAGCGACATGGCGAGATTTTCCATGCGCATGATGTTGGGCAGAACGACACTGCTCAACACCAGAAGCAGAAGCGCTACATACGAAAGACGGTACAGCAGAGCAGATCTGGTCTGCTGCAAGCCAGAAATGTCAGCCAGCGATATGATTCTTACCGGACTCTTTTCGTCAGCGACGCTGGCGCGGGCAAGAAAGTTTTCAAATTCAAAAGAACTCTGGCTGCGCCCGATATAAGCGTCTAACAGTCGTGACCAGAGATTTTGATCTTTCAAGGCAGGATCTTGAACAACCGAAGAGCGATCGGAAATATTAACGGCCACAAGCGGATGCAAAAGGCCTGAACGCGGCCGGGTGCGTCGGTAAACCATGCGCTTGAGCCAGAAATGTTCAGGAAATTTGTCTGGATAAAGCATGAGCAGAAACCCGCCACGTATTTTTTCGGGAATGTTGGTTTCCCGGTAAGATTCGACATCCATGTTCCAGACGAAGTAACAGGGCTTGCCAAGCCAGCTGAGTAACATGGGGTTGTCGAGAGACCATGATACATGCTCGATTTTGTGTTCACCCATCGCTTTCTGCAATATGTTCATGGCAGCGGTCGACTGTCTTTCAAATACTGGGTCTTTGAGCAATTCTGCGCCACTGGCGATAAGACGATGCTGTGCCATCAGTCTGGTCATCATAAACTGCCAGTTGCGCTGGCCAAGCAGTATATGCCGGGAAGGCACATCGATCAGGCGGCCGTTTTTGTCCCAGAATAACCATTTGCAGCTATCTGGATACCATGAGTCGATTTGATCGACAAAAGATGCTATGGTCTGCGGATTTTTTTCAAGCAGCTGCAGATCCTTTATCAATGCTGCTGCAAAAGTCTGAATCTGGTGTTTTTCTGTAGAAAAAAGGCGGGCGCGCGCGCTTTGCAGATCGATATCCTGTTTTGCCGTTTCCATCCCGGCACGGTATTGCTCTTCGACCATATTTGCCAGAGCCAGAAAGCCGACCAGAATCGGCAGTAAAACGACTGCGAAATACAGAAAAATATTGCGCAGGGTAAGAACTCTTCGCTCCAGCAGCATTTGCATACAGAGATTCTAACCGAAACTGCCAGATTTTTAAACTTTCTCTGGTCTGCCGGTAGAAATTGCATTATCCTCTGGCTTGTAAGCAATTTAATCGAGGCGCCCAAATATGCCAAAGTTCGATGCCAGAGACAATCAGCTGATTCTCGACCTGCTCTGTCTGCTGCCCCTCAAGCTTTTTCTGCGACCGCGACCAGAGGGCGAGCATCAGATCAAGCTGGCACTGATCTCGATCTGCTCTGCTGCCGATACCTATGTGAACGATGAACTGCTGCGCCCGATCGTATCTGGCCTGAAGCAATCGCTTGCCGGGGCGCTGAGCGACCCTGAATTTGTTGCACTGGCCGATGACCCGGCGGTCATAAGAGCACTGCTCGAAGCAGTAGACGAGCTGCTGCAGACAAAGACCACCCTGGCACGGCACAAAGCTGTCTGTAATTTCATTTATCGTTATGCCTACAAGCTGGCCGGCATGGCCGGCAAAGAGTTTGCGAACATCGGCCGCAACGTCTCGGCAGAAGATGCTGAAACACTGTTGTTGATAAAAGAAGTATTGAGGATCCAGGAGCAGAACCCATGACAAAAAAAGCGAATTTCGACCCGAAAGAGTGGCACGATCTGATGTATTTTGCCTGTATCGGCGTGAGTTTCAAGCACAGTATCCGCGACATACATTCGTTCAGTGAAATGATCGGCTTCATTCGCGAAATGATGTCGGTACAGAATTTCTTTGGTAAGGCCATGGAAAAATATGGCAAATCCGAGCTCATGCAGGATGTCATCAACGAAATGATCAACGCCTGCAAATCCCGGCAGGATCTGCTGAGCGACGCCATTCAGGACTTTGGCGACCTCGGCCCGGTTGTAGCCCGCGCCAACCAGATTCTCGCCGAACGCGCCACCGATGACGAAGCTCGTGCCATGCGCGCCTACACCTACGACCTGGCTTTTACCATCGCCAGCGCCGCCGGCGACGGCTTTTTAGGCACCGGCGAAAAAATCAGCCAGACCGAAACCGAATTTCTGCACGAACTCAAGCGCCACCTGCTCGACACCTGACCCGCCAGTTGCAGGCAGAACATTAACTTCGCGCAAAGCCACAAAGACACAAAAAACAGCCCTTTAATTTTCGCAGGCCTTGAAAAATCGACGGCACTCTGTTAAATTTACATCACTGCGGGAGTAGCTCAGTTGGTAGAGCATCAGCTTCCCAAGCTGAGGGTCGCGGGTTCGAACCCCGTTTCCCGCTTTTAATCAAAAGAGCCGTCGAAGCATCGACGGCTCTTTCTATGCATGGCAGATGAGCTGAGTAATTTATAGGCCAAAAACCGGATAAATCAAAGTTCTTTGAGACGGCCTTTATCGGTCAGGCGGTATTTTTGCAGGCGGCTGTTGGGTTTGTCGGGGATTGTGTATTCGACAACGCCACTTTTAAGCATTTTCGCCATCAGATCATTAAGATAACGATTTGGGCGGCTTTTTCCAAGCCTGGCAGCAATTTCGCTCTTGCTGAGGGATTCGCTTTTCAGTATTTCCAGAATAGTCTGAGCCATTTTTGACTCTACCCCCGACTCTACCCTTGACTTGGGCCTCGTTGTAAGTTGTGCCGGGTCGGTGATTTTGACTATGGCGGGGCGCTCTGGATAAGTCATTGTGTCGGGGTATCTGACGATGATTTTGAAGATGTCGTCTTCGATCACCCGTATTTCGAGTCATTTGTGGCCCATTTTGTGACCCATCCGATAGATTTTCAGCCAGGCGGGCCTGGTTGGGGGGAAAATGTGAAGCAAAATAAGCGTCGCGTGATTGCCTCAGCGCGCGATTGCGCGGACTGCGCTACATTTTTGGATCTGACCGGCCAATTCCCTGCGTCTGAGGTTAACATTGTATAAGGCTGCGCAGCATCATGGCTGCAGCCAACTCTATCGATTCTGGAGTCTGCAATGACACGTCTTCAATCAATTGTCCTGGCTGTCTTCTGTCTGCTGATCTATGTTCAGGCCGGCGCATCGGAGCACCACATTCCAGGAGCATGTGAAAACTACCTGAACGAACTGGATAGCACAAAGAACTCCGACCTGATTGAAGTCAGCGACTTCGGCAGCAACCCCGGCAATCTGAAAATGTACAAATTCGTACCCGAACCGGAACCGGAAAACGCCCCTTTAATCGTTGCTCTGCATGGCACTTCAGAAAGCCCGCAGCAGTACAGCGAAAATATCGGCTGGAACCGGCTGGCTCAGAAACACGGGTTCATCGTGCTTTATCCGGCGCAGACAAAGACCAACAACGCTACTCTGGCATTCAGATGGTTTTCTCCGGAAGACACGCGGCGCGATATGGGCGAATCAGGATCTGTCAAACAGATGATCGACAACATAAGAAAAAACCATTCCGTAGACGACCGCCGCATCTTCGTCACAGGGTTCTCAGCCGGAGCATCATTCGCAACTGTCCTCTGCTGCAATTACCCCGAACTGTTTGCTGCCGGTGCAATCATGGCGGGAACTCCTTTTAGATCGGCTTCCAGCCTGCAGGAAGGTTTCATTGCCATGTTCAAGGGCATCAGCAAGCCGGCAGAAGAATGGGCAAAGCTGGTGCATGACCAACAACCTGGCTATACCGGCAGATATCCGGCGCTGATAATTTTTCATGGCGACGAAGACCGCACGGTGAAACAATCGAACATGCATGAAATCGTCAAACAGTTTACCGAAATCCATGCCACCGACCAGGAGGCCGACCATACTGGCATTATCAAAAGACACCGCTACAGCGCCTTTCATGACGCCTATGGCAGAACCGTTGTAGAAACCTGGCAAATCAAGGGTATGGGACACAAATATGCCGTTGATCCCGGCAATGAGAGCGATCAGGGCGGTAAGACCGGTACTTTTGCGAGCTCTGCCGGCCTCTATTCAGCATATTACAGCTTGATCAGCTGGAAACTTATAGAACAGATGCGATAAGATCAGGTTTTGATGGTGCTTTTGCTGGCGAGAATGTCGAGCGATTCTTTGAAGCGGTTGTAGGCGGCGCGGGCACGCTGCGCGAAGAACGCAGCCGGGCGGGCGAGCGAAATTTTGTCGTGGCGGTCAGAAAGGCGTTTTGCCATGGCGTTGAGACCTTCGAGCAAAATGCCGAGCTTTTTGTAGAGCAGATCTTTAAGCAGTCGTTCAGAATTATCACAAAGCTTTTGCGTGTTTTCTGAGCGGTTGACCATGGCCATGAGCATTCTGGTCATTATTTCGGGCTGTTTGAGAAAGAATTCTTCGACCTGGCTGAGATGCACGACAATTGCAGTCAGATCGGTGGCGCAGACGACGTCGGCGGTTCTGCGCATGTCGGGCACTTCGGCATCGAGATTGAGAAATACCGCGATTTCGCCGACGATACTGCCTGGCGTATCTATTCTTATATTCGGGCTGCCACCACTGGTAATGACTTCAGCGCTGCCTTCAGCAATGATGAACAGCTTGTCCCCGATGGTTCCTTCTTTGCAGAGCAATGAACCAGCCTTGAAAGTCTGCATTTTTACGTCTTTACCGACATAACTGACAACTCCGCAGGCAACAGAGGCATTGGTATTGCGCTTCAAATCAGCCTGGCGCAGAATTTCGCGGGCAGTTTCGTATGCCCGGTGCCCTTTGGCAGCACCCAGATCAGGGTCGTTGAGCGCCGGGCAGACGATTCCGGCCAGTTCGTTGACGCCGGCCATGTAGTCGCGGGCTGTTGCCCTGATGAAAGCCTCGAGCTCGACTTCTTCTCTGGCGATGCCAGCAAAATATGCGAAAAACTGCTTCATATAGCGCGCGAACGATATGCAGGCGCACACGCCGACGCGCGGGTCGCGGGCAAAAACATGCTGCAGAGCATCGCGGTTATCTGCCGGCAACGGCTCAATTGACGACGGATCGAGCGCGAACACCGAAAAACCCTGAGGCTGGCCCATCAGAGCCTCGATTTCGCCAAAGAGCTCCTGATGCGTTACGATACCGATCAGGTCGGCCTCATTGAGCATGCGTCGCACACCCAGTTCTTTTACCGACTTTTTCGAAAAAACCTTGGCGAAACGCCCGGAAGTAACTTTAAAAAACGACGGAACAACCTCACCCTGCAAAAACACATGATCTCCGGGAGCGTATGAGCTCCTCTCTTTTGTCTCTTTCATAAAACCCACCTGCGTTGTACAACTTTTATCTGTGCAACATTTTACACCAGAAAGCATAATACGCAGAAGTTTATAAAAAGTTTAAAATTTTTTAACTTGTTTAATACGATTATTATTAACTATGACAAAAGTGGCCTGGAACTTGCTCCTGATTTTATCAAATGTGTTTCTCTGAGAGCAGGAAAGTGCTAGAATGGAATATGTACGCTGGAGGCTTGTATTTGCGCAGCTTGATAATACTGATACTGCTGTTTATGCTTAACAGTTCGCAGCTTGCAGGCTGCGACGTTAACATTTTTTCGCTGTTTTCAGGTACTTCCAGCAACGACGAATTTTCGCGGCGTACTACCGAAATCGCAAAGCTTTTACAGAACCTTGGGCAGAATTTCAGTGACAGTGAAAAGTCAGGACAGATCATCAGACAGCTGATGCAGAAATGGATAGAGTTTTCCAATAGTTATGGCCAGTTTCCGCCGGAATGGGCGAAAGCAGATACGCGCTGGCAGGCCAAATTCGCCGATCTTGCTGATATTATCGGCTCCATGCAGAAAAACCATGTCAGCGATCCGAGGCAGACACACATCGATGCGATAAAGTTTTCGCGACGCCTTTCCTATCTGTATGAATACATGCCAATGAGTCGCCTGGCCCGCTTTCTCATGCATTTTCCGGCAGACTTCGACAGTCTCTGGACCAGCTACTACGACCAGAACGAGTCACTGCTGAGAAGTGCAGCCCGGGAGATTCTCAAAAACACTGAGTCACTGCCGGATCAACTTCCCGACGAGATGCGCAGCATAACCCGAAACTTCGTATTTACAGTCGAAGAACTGCATCGAATCGCAAGCAGCGAACAACCATTCAAAACGGCAACTTTGTATCTCAGCCTCTCTGCCGCCGAAACTGAGTTTGCAGCAATCAATCAAAAGCTGACAGAGCTATCTGAGTCGACTCGTAATCAGATCGAGTCTTCACCGTAAAGCTTTTCGTCAGCATGAAAGGACTGACCAAATTTAATGAGCAGCAAACTTAAAAAAAATTACAAATATTTACCAGATGTCGCAAAAAACGCCTCCAATACCACGTAAAAATCTTTTTACTGCGCGGTAAAAACGAATTACATTGCCCTCTGATTGCTTATTTCTGTATATTTAAAGAAACAGAAGATGACAACTGAATCGTTGCATTAAGGGTTTAGTCAGGAGAGAGATAATGTTCAAGCATTTTAATGCCCGGCTTTTATTTTTATCAGTCATGCTGATTGCCTTTCTGCCGGCAATTACAACAGCCCAGACCAGAAGCGGGCAACGCAACCGCATCATTGTCGTAGATACACGCCCGATGTTGCTTGCTCATCCAATGTTTGCGAATTTTGACCCAGAGACTCGCCGTTTTAAAGGCACCAGATCAGAACCGATATCTGGAGAAGAAGACAGAAACCTGATTCATGCTGATCTTTTAAACCAGCAGGCTGCCCTCGACAAGTATAACGCCGACTGGTCAACCCGCCTGAGGGCTGCTGTCGGTAAACAGAGACAGTCCCTGGAAACCCAGTATCTTCGTGGCAAAAAGAGGCACGAAGACAAGATCGCCGAAATAAGACAAAGATTCTGGGCTGTCGCTGCGATTCCCGGAGTGCCGGGGCGCACCGAACCAGCTTCAATCATCACGCAAACCAATCAGATTGCAAGAGACATCAGAGATTCGATACTCAAGCTGCAAAGGCGCACAGGTGCGACACTGGTAATAGATATTTCGAGTCTGATGCCCGTGGCTCCGGTGCCATATCGGCTCGAAATAGTACAGGCCAACCGTCTTGCCTATCTGCCGGCCCAGCCCAACTACGGCCCAGAGCTGCTTGAATGGATCAGCGAAGCAAGAAATTACTGGATGAACCACGGCAATCTCTACAATCCTTTCATCATCGGCACCGAAGACCAGCGCGTCGAAGCGGTCGAAGAGCTTATTCGTCACTGCCAGGGGGAAAACTGAATGAAACTTGTAACCAGACTGCTAATTAGTCTTTTGCTTACAGCTTCGGCTGCAACCGCTCTACAGGCACAGGGCTGGGCTTCGGTCGACAGCCGGCTCCTGATGGTTCTGCATCCGTCAATGAGTAATTTTGATTATTCAGCTGGCCGCTTTTTTCGGCAGAACTTTTCGCCGGCACGCAATGAACAGTTATTCATCGAGCTCAATAAGGCTGCCGAAGAGACCGGGAAAAAGATGAGCGGCCTGATGCGCAAAGAATCGGCCCTGCTCGAAAAGCGTGCCAATCTGCTGACCGAAAGAAATGAAACACTCGCCGATCTCGCAGAAAAGGCAGCCAGCGAAACATATAACATTCGCGGCAAGTATGAGAGGGTTGCTGAATACGAAAAGCGTTATGAAGAAAAGTTGACAGCGCTCGACCGCGAGCTCAGCGACCTTTATCAGAGCATCGACACTGTCAGAGACGAGGCTTATGCTCCAATTTATCTGAACCGCGCCGAAACCACCAGTCGTCTGATCGAAATCAAGCGCGATATCAAGAACATGACACAGCAGATAGCCACACAACACGGCATTTCGGTAGTCTTCGACAGCTCTTATGGACTGCGACCCGTGAAAAAGGAAGGCTCTCAGGCTTCTCTTTTCGTTCAACCCGATGATTTTGACGTTCTTTCATCGAGTCTGTTTCATGACCTGCTCAATTTCAAGGTCGAGACGCCACCTGATGCCGCACAAATCGGCGCGACCACTGACCATATGCTGGTGGGCGGCGCCTACGCCAAACTCGACAACCTGCGAAAAATCGCGCAGTTGCGCCAGTATCTGCTTCCCTTCGCCTCTGAATTCACTCCCGGCTCGATATTCATGGTTGGCGGCAACGACATTACCGCCCATGTCGCCCAGAAAATTTTTGAGCAGTATAAAGTACCCGAAACTCTCAAAGCGTCTTATCTGATGGTAATAAGAGATTTTCTGAACCTGGAAAATTCTCAGTATATGGAAAGTCCTCCCAGGTATCCCAACGAAGCGCATGGAGGAACCACGCATGAGTAAGCATTATCTACTGGTTCTCGCAACAGTTCTACTGTTTGTTATCGGTCATGGAACCGCATTAGCTGAAGACCCGACGCTGCATCCGTTCTTTGCCCAGAACGGCGACTGCTACATGCTGGTCGGTGATGGCCCGTATCGTGGGGTTTATGCGATGAATAACCTGACGACAGGCGTAGTCAAAAAGCTTTATGACCCTTTCGACGCCTATGGCATTGTGGCGGCTCAGAGCTACAGCGGGTCGACCATTCAAAAGTGGCTCTACACATTCGCTTCGACTGAAACCGGCTGGGAGAATTTTACTGGCCTGGCCGAGAGGCGGGTCGTCGAC
>JAKJFO010000056.1:10559-20650 GCA_022704885.1 Candidatus Rifleibacteriota bacterium
AACACCTACCCGCCTGACGTAGTGCCGCCATACATTGTACACAGGTGGCACGGTTCGCCCTTCAACAGCCCTACCGGACGCGGCAACCATCCCCAGAGCACACTCAACTGGAAATTTTCGGGTTTTGACTATCCCTGCAGCCAGGTTCCGGCTGGTGTTCCGGGCAAACCCGGGTATCACTATGTCCAGATGGGCAGATTCTATCATTCGATGGATCGCCCGGTCAAAAGCCCCTATACCTATGGCGGCTATTATGGGCCAGGATACTGGGTTCACTGGGTCGTTCGCGAAAACTCACTGGTCAAATACCGTAACCTGAGTCTGTGGGAGTACAATGTCACCAGCAAAACAGGCCCATCTAAGAAATCCGACCTGCCAAAGGTTAAAATTCAGGAAAAACTCACTCTCGACAAACGAGGCGAGTGTGTAGACGGCTGCATCAGCCAGTCAGACGGTGAAGTTCTACCGGGCGGCATGACGCCTTATCTCGATACAGCCTATGCATCAACCATCAACAAGTCGTATCTTTACAGCCGCGAACCCAATCTGACAACCTATACCCTTTACGGCTATGTATCTGGCAAAGACATTCTCATCGGCAAACCTGAAGATCTCACAACAAAGTTCATTGGCGTAAGCTCATCGAAATGGGCGGGAGCCAGTTATCTTTACTGCCTTGGTAAAGCCACTATCAACAAATGGATGAAAGACGCAGCAGCGCCAGATGCCATGCTGGTAAACGAAATCACCGACCTCGCGGTTTCTGACCAGTGGTGGTTAACCGGTGGTATCGTTTACGTTTACGACAAATCCAAGAAGAAGGTTTACAAATTCGTGCGCAACGAGGGGGCAAAACCCGGGATTCCAGAAGAAATCAGCGTTGCCGACAACGGCATAGCACCAGATTCAATCGGTGCTGACGGCTTTGGCCATCTTTACATGGTAAAAACTGAGATCATTCCACAAAAAACAGCCGATTTCAAGCCGGTTGATGCCTACACAGTAGAACCCAACACCATGTGGCCTGACCGCTACCGTGCTTACTTCCGGCAGGGCGTGTACAAGACGATATACAAACGTGATTACTATACCAAGGCCATCAATCCGGTGCCTGGCAAGCTGTTGCTTGGCTATAACCAGTTCTATCGTGATTTTATGACCAAAACGCTTGCAGATAAAAGCTCATGGGTGTGGCTGACCAATCTAACCCAGTATGGGCCAGTAATTCAAAGCGAGTATAGAACCGAACTGGCTGTTATAAACAGCGCGACGCCGCCTGAAGTAACCAACACCAACGCCATCTGCGACGTTGTCGGTCCGATGAAAATTGTTGGTACCAGCGTTGTTTATGAAAAGAAGCCTGAATACAACGAAGATGAATTCTACGTATTCGACGTTGAAAACAGCCCGGTATTCGACGTTAACGGAGTCAACACCGGTAACTATGGTAAAGACATCGACGACGACAATCGCATTGGCTGCTTTCCGTCAACCACTCACGGCCCTTCCATCGTCTACCTCTGGAAAGTAATACAGCTCAAAGACCGTTTCGGCAATGAAGTTTACAATGAAATCATGAACCAGGAAAAAGATGGCACTTCTGGCGCTTACCGCATGGTAAGCTCATTTCCTGGCGGTGAATATAAGGTTGGGGTAAAGGTAAGATACAAATACTACGACTATACCAAGCTCAACCCCGGTGACATGGCTGACAAAAAAGATACAGTACTGACCAGTTTTTATACTGCCAAAGGCGAAGACGACAAAGACTATGCCTGGACCAGCTTCGTAGTTAAATACTATCCGCCACCACCTGACCCGAAGGGCGAGGGCGTGGTAATGTCGGGCAAGCCGACAACTCCCACTGCTACCACCTACACATACCGGCCGACGGCAGCAGAAGCCGCTGTCAAAGCCTATGGCTGGATAGACCCGACACCGACCGCTCCCAAACATCCCAAATATGTTTTCAAAGAAAACAGCACCAACTGGTCATTCAAAATTCGCGATTCTCTCACCAACATCAACGGCGGGCTTGACCGCATCGCACAAATGAAACTCGCTGAACCGCCGAATCCCAGCGATCCCAAGATCATTCCTGGTTCGATCAAATGGATCGGCAGTGCCCCATCATATTCATGGACATCAGATATCAAGTGGATAAATGGCGAAGGAATGAACGTTCGCGTCGAAAACAACCGCGAATACATAACCACAGGCGAAATCGCCAAGCTGTTCAGAGTTCCGTCACAGCCCGAGGCCTACAAGCTTACAGTGCGGGGCAGTCGCGCCTACGAATATCGACAGTTCTTCTTTGATTTCGTCAAGAACGAATGGCGTGACGAATCGGTGCCCAAAGTCATCAGCATTGAAGCAACCTGTTATGTCTATGTAACTGACGAAACCGGCCCGGCAATCAGCTTCAGCAATCCCTTCTACGATCCGGCTTCTCCCAAACCCGGCATTCCCGAAACATCAAAAGCGTTTTTCTGTTCTGCCGATGTGCTCTATGGTACTACCGGTGAAACTCTGGCCAACACGGCCGGCAAAACCAACCCAGAAAAAATTGAATTCGTAGTTGCCGACAACAACCCGAACGCATCGATGCCCAAGGCGACATACACCGATCAATTCTTCACTGAAAACAAGATGAACCACAACACCGACCTGATGTTCGCCAGATTCCATTACGCGGCAGCCCATGGCATGGTTCCGATCGGCCTGGAAACAGCCGCGAGCCCCCATCTGAGCTGGTATAATTACAAAAGTCTGCCTTATACCAATCCATCGGCCAATGACACGACCTACTGCCGACTGGCTGCAGCAAACGTCAGCAAAGCCGATTTCGAAAAGATTTCCTGGATTCCAGCGGCTGCTACACAGTATAACCCGTCGTTCTCATACCGCAAATACTCGATGAAAACTTCAGACCTGACCCATTATTCAACAGACGACACCAAGAAAAACTACTTTCCCGCAATGGACAGCATCTATGCCAACAACATCGCAGACTATAAAAACCTTGAATACGGGCTGTTCTGGCAGGAGCCAAGCAATAAAAAATGGACGACCGGTGCTTTCTGCAAAGGCGGCGAGCTGGTTGTAATCGACAACGACCGCCCCAACGCCTTTGTCAAATTCCTCGACCTCAAGTATGACAACGAGGAGTATGTTGGACCAGGCCCCCTCAAATCAGAAGCCTGGGGTAAGTGGCACAACCTCTTCGGCGATGTAACCAATGGCCCGTTAGCGCTGAAGGGCACGATTACCGGTATCAGCAACACTTTCAAACAAAACACCATGGATCTGATAAAGACTGAATTCTACCGCACCGGCTCAAAGGACAACTCCCGCCTTGAAGTGGATGTTCCGGCTTTCTTCTCTGTGCTCGCATCAGACAATACCGGTGGCTTTACCATCAGCGAATTCAGTATCAAGAAAGAAGGCGCTTTGTCGGGTAACGAAGAGTTCTTCGTCACTGGCAACGAGCAGAAACATCTGTTCAGAGACCCTGGAAAATACGTAGTAAGAGTGGTTCTCGAAGATACTGCGCTTGGCTGGCCAAAAGTCATCGCGCAGCCGGTTACTTCGGCTGCCAAAAACTTCAACAGGAGAGAACTTGAATTCACGCTCGAAGTTCTGGCGACGCGACTCGATGTCAGAATTCTTGAACGTCAGCGGGAAGGCAATTGATTGCAGGTATGATACAGAACAGAATCGGCGTTTCGATGGTTGAGATCATGGTGGCATTCACCATCCTGGTAATGTCGGTTCTTTCGATCTCAGGACTGGTAAGCTATGGGCATCGCGGAACCGAAAAGGATTTCCGCAATGTCCAGGCTATCCAGATTCTTGAAGAACAGATGAACAAGATGCTGGCCGCTTCATATTCGAAAATCGAAAGTACAATGGGTGCGGCAGCAAAAACGACTCTAAACAATGTTTTGTTCGCAGGAACAGAACATCAGATCGTTCTTGGCAAGCTTACCGTAAGCAAAACAGAGTATGACATAACGGCCGAACTTGAAAAGGTTCCGGTTTCATTTGGCATAATGCCCCTCGAGATCGATAATTCATACGAATTTGCCAAAGTCGAAACCTACAGATTCGGAGCTCTGACCAACACTTTGGCCAGATTCGACGGCAGTAATAACAACAAGAACCGCTATCGCGTAATCAAAGTAATCATGAGGGTAAGGTGGGTCGAGCCGATCGTCAATAAAAACCGTGAAGTGACTGCGATGAGTTACATAGTTGACCTGGAAGGATAAACATGCGAAAACGTAGTGGTATGGCCATAGTCATAGTGTTGTCGCTGGCGCTGTTCATGCTGATATTGGGTGTTTCTTACCTTAAAAGCATATCTCAGGTCACCCACACCAACCCGCACCGGCTCACTCAGGTACAGTCTGACTTTTTTGCACAGGGAATTCAGAAGCTTGCGGTATTGAAATTCAAGGCCGTTCCGGCAGACTTCTATCACGCATATCGCTACAAGGTTGAAGACGAAAAGTTTCCACGCAATCCTTTGCTGCCAAAGTTTACGACCTCGCCTTTTTCGGCGTTTCTTGGTGCAGACAAAACCATACTGCAGGGCATGGAAGGAATGGCAGACCCGGTTCCGGTTATTGATTACAAGACCGAGTATCTGGTAAATTCATCGAAAAAGTTCGACCGTGACATGGTTGAAATCAGGGTAAAAGTAGATTTTGAAGGTTTTTCGCAAAGTTATATCGCCAATTATGATGCCAGCAGATCTTTGATTCTGCCGGCAGCAGCCCCATGAAAGCTATAGAATCCATGAAAACAAAAACACTCCAGCGTTCTGCAGTTACCCTGGTCGAGATACTGATAGCTTCTGCAATTCTTTCTGCGCTTATGGTCTCGGTTTTTCTGATGTTCAGAAGCGGCAGCGAGTCTTTTAATTCAGGCTCATGGCGTATTCAGAACCAGAAGCTTCTTCAAGGATTTCTTGCCAGGCTGCGCGATTATCTCGAAAAAGCCAACAACGCCAATATCATTGGTAGCGGCGGTGGGCTCGGCACACAAAAACTGCCCATCTGCATCAATAACAATATATTGGACAAAGAGTTGATGGTGCGGGGAACAAATACTGACATAATGTTTTTCGGCGTTACCGAATCGTATAAAGAAGGACAGGCCGATTACGGTATTGCTCCAACCAATGGCTCATGGCTGGGTGTGGCCCTGCTCTGTCGTGGCGACAAACTTATACTGAAGGCCAACGGAGACTGGAACCAGCTTGCCAACGGCTGTGCGCCGCCGGCAGAGATAAGACCTGCTGATCTTACCAAGTTTCCGGCACGTATCGGCATGGATACACATATGACCCTGAGCGATATTGAATCGATATTCATCTCAAAACCAGGTATTCTCAACACAGACAAAGAATCAGGGAGCATGAAAATTCGCATAACCCTGCGCCGTTACAATGGCAACATTCCCACCGGATCATTCATAACCGAAGAAATCGGCGTGAAGCTGATCGAAATCAATCCTGAGGTAAAAGCCTTTTGAAATACCAGATACTGCTGCTGATATTATTGATGTCTCTGCTTCCCGCAGACGCTGCCAGGGCGTGTGACGATTTCTACCTTGAATGGCGCAAGGTGGAAATTTCTGACGAACAGGCAGTCGAAGATGGTTATCTTGGAGTTTCTGAGGCAGTTGCCAGACTAAAAAGCGCGCTAAAGGTAGAACGCAAAATCAATGACAACTGGCCAAACCGGTTAAAACTCGCATTTGTCGGCTGGGGAAAAGACGAAAAACCGGTCAGCGAACGCCGGACAGCCGATGTAATAGCTGCGTTCAATCTGTTCTTTCCCGATAAGATGATCGACATGACCACAGAAAAGCTGGCAACAGCGCCTGATTTCGACAAGCTTGCTGCCGTTCTGCCTGAAAACTCAGATGATTACGCGGTTTCGGTCGTTATCAAAAGCAGCACCATGCAGTGGAAAACTTTTCTCACCCGCGATATCAGCAGCATGTTCAAGCTCCGTCTGATACTTCAGGAAAAAGTCGAGACCGAATTTAAACTCGTCGATAAAAACGGCAATCTTGTCTTTCTCGACACTTTTTCGGTCAACCCCTCGCAAATGTTCGACTTCAACTACGAAAATACAGGTTATGTCGAAATCAGGGCTGATCGTTACAGTTCAGACCTGATCATGAACGTTATCGCCGATGCGCTTCCACCGCCAGTATCCGGAAACTGAAAGTTTCCTTAGAAAGTCACCGGCGGAGGCTTAACAGGAGGGTTACCCAGCGAGTTATAAACAATTTCGCTGGCAACCTGCTGACCTCTGCTCAAAGCTGCCAGCTCGTTTTGTGGCACATTATCATGAACCGGTGCTTCCTGATTACGCAGGTAAACGGTCTGGGTCGGGAAAGCAAATTCGACCTTGAGACTGTTCGCCAGCCTGATTATATCGTTGAACAGGCGATGTTTCTCGCGCAACTCGGTTCCCCAGTCGGGCGTTTTAACGAAGCAGTAGAGCATTATGCCCAGAGACGCTGCAGCAAACTCGTTGAAACTGACGATATAAAAATCCTTACGAGTGTAGGGGTGTTTGCGAATCAGCTCTCGAATGCCCTCGCAGAAGCTGTCGATCTTTTCTGGCGGCGTATCGTAAGCAATGCCGATGGTCGCAGTAATGCGCCTGAACTGCCGGGCGCCGTAGTTGTCGATATGAGCGTTGATCAGCTCAGAGTTCGGAATAGTGATCAGGGAGTTGTAAAAGGTTCTAATACGTGTGCTGCGAACGCCCACTGATTCGACGGTGCCGTCGGCGCTGCCGATGGTGACCCAGTCACCGATCTGAAACGGCCGGTCGATCAACACGGTCAGTGAGCCGAAAATGTTTGAAATCGTGTCTTTGGCGGCCAGAGCGAAGGCAAGACCGCCGATACCGAGACCGGCAAGAATCTTGTCGATATCGACGGCAAAGATATCGGCAATGAACACGAGCCCGAATACTATCACCATTGTCTTGAGGGCCCGCGTAATCAGTGGTACCAACAGGTCGTCGAATTTGTTCTCGGTTTTGTCAGCCTTTCCCTGCAGGAAATTGCCGACGACATCCATCAGGCGATAACCGGCCCAGACGCCGGCAAGAGCCGATACGAGTTTGACGCTGACCAGAAGAATCACACGTGCGTTACCTGGCAGACCAAGCAAAGTCAGGCCCAGCCACCAGAACAGGGTCGTTGCCGTGATACTGATCGGCTTGATAAAACGGCTCTGCGTCTCGGCATCGACACTTACTTCTTCGCGTTTGAAAAGAACTCTTATGAGATGCTGCAGAAGGTGCGTAATCAACCGGCTGAAGCCAAGACCAAGAAAAGCCACACAAAAAAGACCCAGCCACTGCCAGTTTTCGAGGAGAAAACTCTTTTGCAGCAACCCCGGAAAATTATGCCGCATGTAGTCGCGAATACGCACGGAAAGCGGAATATCGACATTGCTGACAACGCCTTCTACCAGAGGTTTATCTTTGAAAGCATCGTAGAGTTTTGGCAGTTCAGCAACTGTCTGCGCCGAAAATTTCCATGATTCGATGCTTGAATCAGGGTTTTTCACACGCTCGATGATTATACGTCCGCTAGAGTCGGCCAGCAGTATCACCGGTGGGCCCTGGCGGTCATTTGGCAGTTCAACGAGGTCGATGTATCTATAGCGGTCGAGCACCGATTTGAGCATGGCAACCCGTTCAGCGCCAATTTCACGTCTTACCGCCCTCTCAAAACGTGTCAGATCGAGCGTCTCTACCGCTTCAGCTACGCCCTGCGCACTTCTTTGATTCATCGAAAGCAGGAACAGGCGCATGGTTTCGCGTGCAGAAAAGTAAACTGGATCGATGGTACTGTCTTCCTGCTGAGCCTTTTGCGACTTTTCGACCAGCTCGACATATTCGTCGAGTCGTTTGAGGGTTTTTGTGTAATTGAACTTCCATTCGCCTGAATCATAGCGATAAAGCGCAATTTCGATGCCCTGTTCTTTGCCAACCGGCAGAATATAAGTGCGCCCGCTTATTTCAACAGGAATCGCGTCGATTTTGAAGGTAAAATGGTTGAGAATTCTGTAAAGCTGAGCTGCTATTTCAGGCGCCCGGCTATGCCGGTTTTCCTCGGGAAGGTCGTCCAGATACAAAGTTGCCAGAGCGGTATTCATCTTGGCGGCGTTGCCGTTTTTGACATCATTCATCACCGACATGAAGGTTCGCACCGTATCACGCGGATTTTCGAATTTTGTTATGACCTCTTCAGACGCTTCAGCAGGTGCGACAGACGATGTGCCTACTGCTGTTATCTGCGAAAAAACAGGATTGCAAAAGAAAACGATAATATAGAATACGATCAGAAAGCGCTTTTTCATAACTTCCTCGGCATTTTTCTTTAAAACTAACATACTGATCAACCAGATGCAAACCCCGACAAGTCGTTTCAGCAATTCTCGATCAAGATGAATCGACATTTTGCATAAGCCGTCAGGTGAAGTCGCAGAATCCACTTTTTAGCGCTTTTCTGGATCCTGCGACTGCGATTCGCTGGCAATGGGAATGTCAAATGTAAAGACCGCTTTACAATTTTATTGCGCAAGCTTGGTACAATATTGGCTTATGGCGTTGACGCCTGGTTAAAACTTACTTATAATCGCTATTATGAACAAACATCTGGTGCTTTTTATTGTATTGATCAGTGCGTTTGCCTATGGTTGCAGCAGTGGCGGCTCGAGCAAGCCGCTCAACGTCGCAACCGGGCCGGTAATTTCTTCTATTTCGCCGACCAGCGGAGGCTCCGGTACGATGATTACCATCAACGGCAGCAACTTTGGCGTAGTACAAAGCACCAGTATTGTCAGTTATGCCGGCGTGACGGTTATCCCCAGTTCGTGGTCTAACACTCAGATAGCACTGGTTCTGCCCGAAAATGCGCCCAACAATGGCAACTTCGTCGTTGTTGTCGGCGGCGTTTATTCGAATTCAAGCGTTCCCTTCAGCCTGAGCGGGCCGGTCATATCTTATATATCGCCTTCGACCGGTTCCACCGGCACCGAAGTAACGATAAGCGGCCAGTATTTCGGCACCCAGAACAGCGGCACCTATGTTACTTTCAATTACACCACGGCAACAGTGAAGAGCTGGAACAACAACAGCATCACCTGCGTGGTACCAGACTTTTCCAACTCGCAGTCAAACTCGGTTTCGGTCGTAGTCTGGCTCGACGCTTACCGCTATTCGAACAGCTACTCTTTCAACATCACGCAACCCAGTATCAGCAGCGTAAACCCGAACAGCGACAATATCGGTGCCCAGATAACCATTACCGGCCAGGCCTTTGGTAAGACTCAGGGAACAATAACTGTAGATGGCGCAACAGCTCAGATAGTAAACTGGTCAGATAATTCAGTTCAGTTCAGAGTACCAAGAGTAAACAGCGCCGGCTCAAAAACCCTGACCCTTACCACTGGTGGTCGGCAGACCAACAACTCAATCTATGTTGCAGCTCCATCAGTAAGCAAATATTCGCAAGCTACAACTCCCATAAGCAACGGTAGTCGAATGACCATCGAAGGCGATCACTTTGGCGCAGATGGCGATATTTATTTCGAACGCAGCGTAGAGTTGAGAGACGAAGACAATAAAGTCTATTCGCCCTTTGTTACATGGTCTGACAAAATACTGTATTTCGACTGGAATGTGCCAAATGATTTGTTCGGCACCAAAACTGTTTATGTAACGATAACAGTCGGCGGGTTAAGCTACACTTTTCAGGTAACTGCCGACTGACAGCAGATTTTTGCTTATAGCGGCGGGTTTTGTTAAACTGATGTTGCAATAAATCAGACGCATCAGGATACACATGAGCCAGGAACTCGCTCAGTCGCTTTTCTCAGATCTGCGTTCGCAGGACCCTGCGATCAGGTTTTCGGTGCTTTCGCGCATCGAAAATGTTGCCTGGACAACCGAACTGCGAAACGCCTTCGCCTTTCTGACGCAGACCGAAAATGACCCGACCATCAAGCTGTATATGCGTCTGATTACCGAGCGTGTCGGCAAAAGCAGTGA
>JAKJFO010000057.1 GCA_022704885.1 Candidatus Rifleibacteriota bacterium
GGGGTCGGTCCGCTGCCTTCCTGGGGTTCGGAGGGCATGCTCTGAATCAGCGGGTAGTCGGCATAGGGCCGGCGCTGCAGTATCTGGCGCGGCCACGGCGTTACTTCGAGCCCTTCTTCGCGTTCGATGATGATGCACTGGTTCAGATAGACAATGTTTGCGAGAATCTGGGCGAAAGGCACGTTGCGAAACGAGGCGTAAACTGGAAAATGCAGATCGCGCGGGAACTGAATCGGCACCTTGCCGCCGAGCGATATCTTTCTGAGGATGAACTGAATGTCATCACCGCGCGAATTGATTATGCCGGGTGTGTTCAAACCCGGGTAGCGCAAGGTCAGCAGGCCGGGCGAGCTTTTTTTCATACGTTCGAGCACGGCTGTCCACTCTTCGCCGGATGGTTGCACAGGCAGAACTTTGAGCAGCGGGCCATCGATGACAAACCGATGATGAGGTGGCAGAACCTTGCGCAGCATGGTTTTGAGGCTGTTGGCGTGGTGTGCGGGAACAATCGGGCCGCCGGCCTGAAAGTGCATGATCGCATGGTAACCGAAGCCATGTGCAAGAAGTTCGATCGCTTCCCACATGGCGATTGGGTGGCCGAAGAAAGACGAGTCTAGGTTGCGTCGCGGGCGTTTGGGCGGGTTCATGTAGATTTCGGCAAAGGTCTGAGTCGAAGATTTTTTGAACAGAATGCTTTCGCGCCTGATTTCTTCGATGAACCATTCTTCATCGAGGCGCATTTTGGCGATTACCTGATGCCGCTGGTTTTTGTAGTAAATCAGGGCGCGCGGATTGTCTTTGACGTAAAGAATGGCTCTGATTCTGGGTTCATCGCCCTTGACAACCGAATACTGTGCAGCTGCACGAGAGGCAAAACATACAACCAGAACTGCCGCAACGATGACAAGCCCTGCTGTAGACTTTTTCACTCGTTGTCTCCCTCTTCGGCAGCCTTTTTCTGCGCCTCTTTTGATTCGCGATAGAATGATTTTATCCGGCCGGGCCGGTAGGGGCGATGGCGAAGCTTTGCCGCCCGCGCCTCGATTTCTTCATCGGTTTCTTCTGTCTTTGTGAGTTCGGCAGCCCGGTTTGGAGGTTGCGGCGGCTTGCTGTCTGATTTCGGGCTTTTTTCGGAGAAAAGCTGTTTTTGCAGTTTGACCGCGCGCGCGAACTGATCTGCTGTCAGACTGGCAATTGCCTGCCCGGGAGTGGCCGAAGCGTTGCCGATAAGCGAGAGCAGTTCTTCGCTCGCCCTGATTTTGTCTTCGATATCCTTGAGGCCTTCGAGCAGCTGCAGTCGCTCATTTTCGCCGGGATTCGCGGCAAGCAGCGATTCCAGACGGCCTTTTCCTGCTTTCAACTGATCCAGATTCTGCAGCGACAGGCTGTAGGATTCTTCGAGGCTGTCAGCATCCTTCTTTTTGCGCTCCATCTCCATCTTTATGGCCTTTTCCCGCATTTTGCTGAAATCTGGCAGCTCCGGTCGGATTCCTTTGCGGGCAGCGCTCTGTTCAGCGGCTTTGCCAGTCGACGGGTCGATGGGCATGGTCGGCTCATTGAAGCCCTGGCGCGAGGTAGAATCGAATTTTACCTCGTCCATCCAGTCTGGAAATTTCTGCTGGGCAAGAATCTGACTGTCGGCCATCAGGCAGAAAAGAGGGATTATAAGCATCAATGCCATATTGGCAGCGAATGATCTTGTTGTGTTCATATGTTGAGTTGTACCATAAAATACCGGTCAATGCAAAATTCAAATCTGTGCCTGTTTGCGCCGTTGCAAAATCGTATGCTGGCATGGCAGCAAACTTTTATCGTGCACTGCGTTGCGAGTTGCGATATCCTCGCCATGCGGGAGTACTTGCGTAAATTATAGAAAAGGTTATTATCAAAGAGGGGCAAGATGAAAATAAAAGATAAACAGCCTGAGCAGGTTTTTATCCGCTTTAAAAACCCGCGATACCTGAGAGTGATCAGAGACAACACCGAGGTGATAGCACGGAGGATGGGGTTTGCTGAAGATCAGATCTTTGAGCTTTCGATGGCGGTAGATGAGGCCTATACGAATGCCATCGAGCACAGCGGCAGGGTTGGTGGTGAGTCTGACCTCGAAATAGAGTATCTGATCTACGAGAACAGACTCGAAGTCTCTGTAAAAGACTCAGGATGCGGGTTCGACTGCACGCGCCTGGAAATCCCGAAGACTCTGAAGAGTCTTCATTCCAGTCGTGGTCGTGGTCTCGGTTTGATCCGCATTCTGTCAGATGGATTCGAACTCAGATCGACGCCTGGTGTCGGCACCATGATAAAGATTATCAAGTATCTGCAGTCCCGTCAAAAAGCCTTGATGGCACTGGGTTGAGCCGACTATTCGCTTATCTGCAGCTTGAGTTCGTCCATGCGCTTCTTCACTTCGTCGATATCGAGTGCGGCGAATTTTTCGGGTAAGAACCTCTGGTCGGTGCATTCGACCACTGCTGCCAGATCCATGTATTCAAGTCTGGCAGAATGTGCCATTGGTCGGTATGCTGCCATTGCTTCTCTGATGAAATGTCCGACTGGTTTGCGGTCGGGCACGTCGTCAGGCTGCAGTTCAAACATGCGCGAAGCCATGATCAGAATCCCTTCCATTTCGTTGCCGCCAATATCAAGCGTATCAGGGAAGTCTGGCAGGTCTTCGTCTGTCAGCTGAACCTTGTTTTTGCGGGCGAGCGCTTTGAAGAGTGCCTGCTTGTCTTCTTTTGTCTGAGGTGCGAACAGCGGAATATGCACATCGAGACGGCCGACGCGCTTGAGATCTACTTCGAGCAGATCTGGTCGCGACGTCGCAAATATCCAGAATATACGCCCACGATTGCGGGTATCGGCCATTTCGCGTGCCAGCATCGCATAAATACGCCCTGAAACACCAGAATCACCAGAACCGCCATCGCGCTTGCCTGCTACCTGGTCGGCCTCATCGATAAACACGATAACCTGACCCATCGCATGCAGAATCTTGAAGATAGCTTCAAGATTACCTTCTGTCGCACCAACCCACTTGTCTCTGAAATTCTTGATTTCAACACAGGGAACCCCGGCTTCACCTGAGAAACACTCGACCAGATAGGTTTTGCCGGTGCCAATGCGCCCGTTGATCAGATAACCCATTGGCAGAGCCTTGATTTTGCCGCGCTTCATCAGGTCGGCATCCTGGCGCAACCATGCTTTTGCTTCGCTGTGCCCGGCCACGTCATCGAGGTTGCGCGTTGATTCAACAAAGGTAATGCGGCCACTTGCCGATTTTTCGATCATTTCCTTTTTGACTTCGCGCAGGTATTCCATGGTTATGCGGCGCTGGTTTTTGATCGCGCGTTCGATGAGGTTCTGTACGTCGATGCATGACAGACCTTCGAGTTTCTGGGCCAGTGATTCGCGGCTGACATCGCAGATGCTCGAAAAATCTCCGATCGTTGCGGTAATCGACTGCACGAAATTGAGCACCTGTTCAGCATCTGGCAGGTCGATCTGAACCTTGGCTGAACGCGGGTTTTCGACTAGCTGTCGGTTGAGATCGTTGAGGTTTTCGGCAACCAGACAGGTGGCCACATAGGCGTTGTTGATATTCGGATCTGAAGCCCAGTCGAAAACTCGAATCAGGGTTTCGACCGACTCAGCGCTGGTATAGGCGATTTCGGCGCGTGGCAGCAGATACTGCGCATATTCAATTATCACAGCGACCCGCATCGGATTGGCTTTGGGCTTGCCTTCTTTATCGACAGTAGTTCTGGTCAGGCCATGTCTGATGAAGCGGTCGATAAGCGCCAGCGCCTTTTTGGGGTCTTTGGGAAGAGCGTTGCCGGCTTCGAGAGAAGCTTCGCCGCCGGAGTTGGTGCCGGTATAGCTGGTGCGATGAAAGCTGTCGAAAGCCCGCAGAAAATTGAAAAACAGTTCGCCACCTTTGGTCGTTCTGATACCATGGCCGCGGTCATAGCAGATGACCACTTCGAACGGGGCGAACATCACGCTGGTCAAAAAATCCCGCAACGACAGGCTGTGCAGCTTGTTGTCAGTCTCGGCTCTGAACGAAACCCAGTCGTCGATATTACCGTAAAGGACAAACTGACTGATAGAGCCGCTTTTGAAGATTTCGGCCATTTCGCTGGCCCATCTCGGATAATTTGCCATGGCGATTTATTCCTTTATTCCAATTCCTGATTTGAAGGTGGCGGGAGAACGGTTTCGCTGTCGATTTCAAAATCTTCGCTGCCAATCGGTGGACCACTCAGCTTACGCAAAAAGTCGGAGTGGTTGTTGATCCAGTCCTGGGTTTCGCCGAGGGCATTGTTGACGCGGTCAATGCTCGAACTGAGTCCTTCCGGGCTGCCGTCGAGGGCTATTTCTTCACGTACCTGATGCAGCTGGTTTTCGATACGCTGCAGTTCGAGTTCGACAAGTGTCTGGTTCTCGTTGGCGACGCTGAGATTGTCGAGGCGCTTGCGGTGTATTTCGATGTTTCCCTTTAGCGATTTTTCGATCGCCGGGCTGACATTTGGCGCCTGCAGCTGCTTTTCGAGCTTCTTGATTTCGGCACTGATATCGCCGGATCTGGTGCGTTGCAGACTTTCTTCGATGAGTTGCTTGGTTTTGAGCAGCTTCAGAAAGATCGAGGGCAGTTGATTGAGGGTCTGCTGGCGGCTCTGATGCATAAAGCCGGCGCTTTCGTCGAGATTCCAGCGCATGAGCTTGTTGATCTCTGAAATGCTCAGGTTGAGGCGCTTGAGACGTGAATGGTTTTCAGGCGTCAGGCTGGCAATGAGCTCGTTCATTTTCTGTGAACGTGTCTCTTTTACTTCGTCGAGCTGCTTGGCATATACGTAATTTTGAAACCGTGGATTGGTCGAGAGAAACCAGAGATAGATGAATTCGAGTGCTATGCCGAGAAACCAGAAGCCGGGGTTGCTGAAGCCAAGAATGAACACCCCGAGGATGAACATTTTGTTTACCGGAATTTCTCCCATGCCTTTGATGTTCAGACCAGCGTTGAATGCTTCGGCGAGATAATCTGAAAATCCGGGTTTGCGTCTGGGATTCATATCAGGCGGTTCCACCAATTCTTATAAATTCGTCGGTAATCTGCTTCAAAAAGTCGTTGAACTTTTTGCTTTCCTGCACTTCCAGGGGTGACATGCCTGCATACTTGCCGATATCGTCGGCATATACAGGTATCTGGCTGACAAGCCGCCCGGGGTTGGCCTTGAACATGAAAATGCGGTCACTCAAATAGACCGCCTCGGCCAGCGAGTGGGTGACGATAAAAACTGTTGCTTCTACTTCGTGCCAGAGATTGGTTATCAGTTGCTGCATTTCGATGCGCGTTGGTTCGTCGAGTGCCGAAAATGGTTCATCCATAAGAATTATTCTGGGTTTCAGAACCAGGGTGCGGGCGATGGCTACGCGTTGTTGCTGACCACCGGAAAGCTGGTAGGGGAATTTATCTTCGTGCCCTTTCATGCCAACTTTGTCGAGCATTTCGCGCGCGAGTTTTTCCATGACGGTGGCTGAGTAGCCGAGGCTTTCGCGATTGAGTTCGAGGCCGAACATGACGTTTTGCAACACGGTAAGGTGCGGAAACGAGCTGTATTTCTGAAAAATCATGCCACGGTCGCGCCCGGGCCCGGTAACCGGTTTACTGCGAACGAGAACTTCGCCGGCGGTCGGGCCGCCGACTTCCTGAAAACCCTGAATCAGGTTGAGCACCGTCGATTTGCCGCAGCCGGAAGGGCCGACCAGTGCGATAAATTCTCCGATGTCGGGCAGGTCTTCGATTTCGAAGTTGATGTTCTGCAGGGCGACGAACTCATTTGGCGTGCCCGGATTGAACACCTTGTGAACGTTGCGGAAGCTGACGATCGGCGGGTACTTGTTCTTGACGCCTTTTAGCGCGGCCTCGTTGGCCTGCTGTGCGGCATTGGCACCGGCTGAGATGGCGCATTCCCTGTCGATGTCAGATGATGAATCGACCGGAACATTTTTGGGAGTTGCATCTTCGACCTTTGCAGGCTTGGGGGTGTCTGCTTCGCTGACCGTCTTTGCCGCTTTTGGGGCGGGTGCAGGTCTGGGGTCTGCATGTTTCTGTGTCGTGGTGGCGGGCCGCTCGTCAGGGAACGGGAACTGGTCTTTATTCTCGCTGGCAACGGCAGTTTTTGCGGCTTTTTGCTGAGTCGCTGGAGCTTTTTCTATGTTGGTCTCTTCTTCGGTTCGGTCTTGATGCTGGTCGGCAACGGTTGCCGGCAGGGTCTTGCTGACCGGGGTTCTGGTAAGCTGCGGCGGCTGGTCGGCCGGGTCGAACTTATAGAAATACCCGGCAACTTTGCGAAAGATCTGTTGCAGTTTTGACGGCTGACTCATCGTTCCTGCCTCCGGTATGGGAAGAGCTCACGGTCGACTTTATCCCAGATTTTATCGGTAATGAAGGCAAGAACAACGATAGCGATGAGAACGAGATAGATGTCTTCGCGTGGGCCCCGGCGTTGGCTGGTAAGAATTAGTGTGCCGACGCCATAGCTGCCCATGTCTACCATTTCTGCAAGGATGATGTAGCCCCAGCCAACACCGAAGCCGATGCGCATGGCGTCGAACATGTTGGGCAGTGCTATTGGCAGAAGAATGCGGTTTAAAACGTCATATTTGCTCGCTCCCAGAGTGTATCCGGTCTGCAGGTAAACGTTATCGACCTCTTCAAGAGCTTTTACGAACAGTGGTAGCAGATAAATCGTGAAGCCAAGCGCAAGAAACATGATTTTCTGCTTTTCGGTGGTGCCGAACAATATCATGGTAAGGGGCACCAGCGCTGGAATCGGCAGGTAGCCACCAAACAGCATGAGTGGTGAAAACAGCGATTTGAGCTTGCTGAACGTGCCCATCAGCAGAGCCATGGGAAATGCAACGAGGAAAGCGACCAGAAAGCCGGCGCTTACGCGCATGAAGCTGTAAAGCATATTTAACGGCAGATTGCGTTCTGACCACAGAGAAGGGAGTGATCGTGATACTTCACCGGGACTTGGAATAATGACCGGCGGAAATTTGCGGGTTTCGACGACTTCGTAGCGATACGTGATCTTGAGCAACTTTTCTGGTTGGCTGCTGGCTGGCATTGGCAACGAAGAATCAACCGGCGCCGGGTTAGCTGTTTCGGGCTTTGCCGGGGCGTCTGACGCGTCGTTCGGGGCTGGCAGTTGTCTGGTGTCTTCTTTGACTGAATCGCCACCCGCAGTCGTGTCTTTTACTGGTTCCTGTGCGGGCAGCTGAGCTTCTGGTGTTGCTGTGCCTGCCGGTTTCAGGTCTACCATGTCGGGCTTGAGGGTGTCGCGTTTTATCAGCCTGCCAGGTGGCAGGGTTATGCGCACTGATTTCTGAAAAGTTCTGGCGGGGAGATTGGTCAGGGGAAAACGCTCACCATCTTTTTCGAGCCAGGTAATTTGACGGCCTATCTCGTCTTCACCGTAGGTGAGAGTGCTGTCGGGTATGGTCAGGCGAACCCGATCTCTGAATATTGTGCCTTCGGGTGGAGCCACCTGCTCCCAGTTTTCGAAGACGCCGTCTGGCAGCACTATGTCGAGATTGTCGCCGGTCGTTGTGTAGATCCAGAGAAAAAATATTGCGAGTATTGGAATGACACCCAGGATGATCTGGTCAGCCAGCTGTACCGGGGTTCTGATACCGAAAAAGTTCTCGTGGATTCTGAGTTTCATTATTCTTTCCTGAATTGGGGCCGGCAGACTTTCGTCTGCCGGCCAATGCTACGACTTTGACGAGGTCAGTTGCTTTCGGGTGGGAATACCGATACTTCAACGCGGCGGTTCAGAGCCTGGTTGAGCGGATTGCTCGAATCGGCGGGTTTGTCCCAGCCGGCGCCTTCGACCACGAATTTGGAGGGGTCGAATTTGTATTTGTCGACCAGCGCACGTTTAACTGCTTCGGCGCGCGCAGTGCTGAGGTCTTTGACGATCTTTTCGGGAATTTTGCCTTTCATCGAGCTGTCGGTGTGCCCGACGATAGCGACTACGGCACGATCATAAGCGCCCGAGAGACGGGCAACACGTTCGAGCGTGGCTTCGATATTGGGATCATAAAGAGTGTTGGGCATTGGCACGCCACTGAGATCGTGTGCGGGTTCGTAGATGTTGGCTGAATTCGGGTAGAAGTTGATGCGGACAGTCTGGGTGATGATCGGTGCTTCAGCGTTGACCTTCTGGTAGGTTGTCGGCACGAACTTGCTGACGTAAGCATCCTGGTGGTGTTTAAACTGACCACTCTTGTCGAGTTCCTGAAGTATCGAAAAGTCCATGATCTGGCTGAAAGGCAGTTCTTCTTTGACCAGGCCAGCCTGCTGGTAAACATAGGTGATGTTTTTCCAGGTGCGTTCGAAGTTGGTCGGGTTATTGGCGTTCATGAAGAACGAGCGGTTTTCGGCAAAGTTGGTGGAATGGGCGTCTGCTTCCATACCCTTGACGTCTTCGACCTTCATACCATAGCCGTCAGCCATCCACTGAAAGGCTTTTGCCTTGAAGGTGGCGTCGTTGAGCAGATCCATGCCTTCGAAAATACCGGCGACGAGGCCTTTGACTATTTCGGGTTTGTCGCGGGCGAAGTCGGCGCGAACGGCCCAGACGTCAGCGATAAGTTTGTTGGCATCTGCAGTAGTTGTCAGAATTTTGGTGCCGGCAACCTTTTCTGGAATATTGTAGATATCAGGAGCCCAACTGACGCAGGCGTCGATAGCGGGATCGGCTACAAAAGCGGCAGCGGCTTCGAATGCGGTCGAAGTATACTTGTGGGTAACTTCATTGAGGCCGATGCCGGCATTGATCAGCAGGTTGCTGACAAAATACTGTGAAGGGCTGTTCTGGGCATAAACAATGGTTTTGCCTTTGAGATCGCCGACGTTTCTGATTCTGGTGCGGGCAACGATACCGTCGCCACCATTCGACCAGTCGACCTGCTGGAAAATGCGCAGGGCGGTGCGGCTGTCTTTGGCGAGTTCGGGGGCGAACAGCACCATCATGTCAAGGGTGCCCCAGAGAACATGGCTGTTGCCAGAGGCATAGGCGTCACGGGCGGCCACCGGGTCGTCGATGAGTTTAAGGTCGACCTTGAAACCGTATTTTTTGAAGAATACGCTGTCTTCGTTGGGGGCGAAACCGTGGTTGGCAGCGATAATCGGCAGCCAGCCGGCCCAGACGTTGATCGGGAAAACCACGATCTTCTCTTTGTCATCCCATTTATAGGCTGAAGTGCCCTGCACCGGCGGCAGTGTTTCGCGCGGCACGAACTGGTATTCGGTAACCGTAGTCACTGAGTTGGTATCGGGGGCTTCGACAACCGATGCTTCCTGGGCAACGGCAAAGCTCGTTATCATCAACAGAGCGAATAGAGCAAAAATGATCCTTTTCATACTTATCTCCTTATTGCTTTCAGTTCTTTTCCATTGGGCCAAGGCCACGCTGTGGAACATTTTCCGTTTCGGTAATTTCGGCTTCGCTGACGCCCATGTCGAGACCGTTCATCGCAGCAAATTCGGCCAGAGCAGCGTCACCGAGAGCTTCCATTTCGCCTTCCTTCATTTCAATGCTGCTGCGGTCATAGCCGCTGGCGACACGTGCCTTGCCGGCAGCCTTATCACGACGTTCTTCAAGCAGTTGAGTGACGCGGTTGATCGTATCGCCACTGTTGCCGATACCTGAGATCATGCCTTTCGCCATTTCCTGAAGTTCGGCCTGAGCTTCGAGCATCTGGGTTTCGCTGACCATTGCCTGCAGCTTTTCAATGCGATGCTGAGCTTCTCTTACCGATACATCGCGTGACTTTTCGAGATCCTTGAAGGTCTTGTCGGCAATCTCAAGCTGCTGCTGGTTTTCTTCGAGTTGCTGCTTAACAGTCTGAAGCTGCAGAGCGAGTTGTCCGGCCACTTTTTTGTTGCCGGCCTTGAGATTGGCAGTGATCTTGGCGGTCAGCTCACGGTCTTTGGCCGAAAGAGTTTTGATCTGGCGCATCAATCTCTCGGTAAACGCCGCATGATTGGCCAGATTCTCGTTGAAACGGGCGATCTGGGTTCTCAGGTTTTCTTTTTCGGCCTCGATAAGCGCTTCCGGGTTGCTTGATTCAAGGCCGCTGATGAATAGACTGAAAAAACCGCGAATGAGATTCATTAACCTTTTGAACATGAACAGACTCCTTATGCGTCTTATTTTTCCGGTGTGAAAACCTGAATTTCTACTCTCCGATTGAGTGCCTGGTTGAGTGGGTCAGAGGTGTCAGCAGGCTCATCCCAACCTTTACCCTCGACGACGAATTTATTCGACGCGAACTTGTACTTGCGCACCAGTGCGTCACGAACTGAGCGGGCGCGGTCATTCGAGAGGTCTTTTACTGCCTTTTCCGGAACCTTGCCCTTCATCGAACTGTCGGTGTGCCCGACTATCGCAACCTGAGCGCGATCATACTGACCGACCATGCGCGCGATTTTTTCGAGCGTCGCATCTACGCTCGGGTCATAGAGTGTATTGGCGATCGGCTGGCCGAATTCATTATGCTCTGGTTCGTAGATGTTGTCGGAATTGGGATAGAAATTGATTCTGACCGTTTGAGTCAGCACCGGTGCTTCGGCTGAAACCTTTTTGTAGCTGGTCGAGACGAAACGGGCAACCTGAATTTCTTTCTGGTCAGGAAACATGTTTTTGTCGGCAAACTTCTTGACGACGGAAAAGTCGACGACTTCGTCGAATCTGACGGGAGTGCCGATCAGGCCAAGTTCACGATAAACGTGAATGATGTTCTTCCAGGTGCGCTCGAAGTTGGTCGGGCTGTTGCGGTTGAGAAAGAAGTTCTGGTTTTCGGCGAAGTTGGTGATGTAAGCATCCTGCTCCATCGACATGATATCGTCGATTTTCATGCCATAGCCTTCGGCCATGTGCTGAAAGGCTTTAGTTTTGGTGGTCTGGTTTTTGAGCATGCTCATGCCTTCGAAAATGCCGGCTACCAGACCCTCGATGATCTCGGGGTGATCCTTGGCAAAGTCGGCACGGGCCGCCCAGACGTCGGTGATCAGGCGGTTGGCTTCGGCTGTGGTTGTCAGTATCTGCGTTCCGGCAATCTTTTCGGGTATCGTATAGATGTCGGGCGCCCAGCTGACACAGGCATGTATACTTTTGTCGGCGACGAAAGCTGCCGCCGCCTCAAAAGCGGTCGCAGTATAGCGATGTTCGACTTTGTTGAGCGGAATGCCGGCATTGATCAACAGGTTGGTAATAAAATACTGCGACGGACTGTTCTGCGCATAAACAATGGTTTTGCCGGCAAGATCCTTGACTGATCTGATGTTGCCGCGCACGACGATGCCGTCGCCACCGCTTGACCAGTCGACCTGCTGAAAAATGCGCGGCGCTGTGCGGCTGTCTTTCATCAACGAGGGCGAAAACAACGCTATCATGTCGAGAGTGCCCCAGAGAATGTGCGATTCTCCTGCTGCAAAAGCGTCTCTGGCCATTATCGGGTCGTCGATCAGCTTGAGATTGACCTTGAAGCCATATTTCTTGAAGAAGACGCTGTCTTCACTCGGGGCAAAACCGTTGTTGGCGGCGATGATCGGTAACCAGCCGAACCAGACGTTAATCGGAAAAACGACGATCTTTTCGTTTTCATCCCACTTGTATGCGGAAACGCCGCTGACTGGGGGCAGTGCTTCACGCGGCACGTAGTTGTATTCCTGAACTGTGGTAACTCCGGCAGCATCAGGCGCTTCGACCGATACTTTGCCACCTCCGGTGGTTGGCTGCTGAGTGTTTCCGGATTTGGAAACCGAATCCTGATCGCCTGTCGGAGTCACTGAAGAACCGCCGAATATTCTGTTCTTGAGCTCCGGTGAAAATGATACGGCTGCCGCAAAAATGCAGCCGATTACGAACAGAAACATCACGAACTTGCCCAGCGGGGTTGGGCCGACGTCGTTGCTCATTTACATCCTCCTGCCTGATAGTGATTGTGACTTGAATTATGTGTCCGGCGCAAATGTTTCAGAAACTATTATAATAACGATAACTGACCCGGCAAATCAACCTTTTTCAAGAGTACTGCCAAGAAAAGCGAGGGGTGTACGGTTAAATCAGTATTATGTCTTTATGTCTGCAAATATAAACAGTGTGCAGCGTGGTAGTTGTAATGTGAAGAAACCTTGCTGATCTGCCGATAGGCTCAGTTATGAACAACAAAACTTCATTGTTTCTTGTCACAATTTTACTGCTTGCAGTCAGCTGTTCGGCAGCCACCGGCCCGACCCTGCTCATGGAAAAACGCCCGCAGGGCATGGATTTTACCGGCGGCATCGGTCCGCTGGTAAAATACAAGACTGTGCGGGCACAGGATAACTTCGGCGGTGACATGACGCTATGGGGTGTTCGCCTGTTTGGCGGCCGTCTGCGCGATCCGGAACTCGGTCTGATTTATGCTGCCGGCACTCTCAATGGCCGGGCGCTCAAGTTCAGTCTCGATATGGCCGGCCTGACGCTGGAAGACTCGTTTCGGGAAGATGCCCGGGTAAAGTGGCGGGCCACGCTCGGGGGCGGCCATTACAAGCTGCAGACCAGTGTCGGTGGCCTGGTAAGAACAAAGGGTTCATTCAGTTATTTCGAGCCGATGATACTGGGTGTGCTGCCGATGACCCGCCATATTGTACTTGAGTTTGGCGTCGGTTACACCTTTGCCGGTGCAACCGGGGTCAGAATCGAAGGCCTCGCTCTGCAGTGCGAAATGCTCATGGGCAAATTTTAGCCGCCGCCGTTATCAGTCTTGTTTTCGGCTGTAGATGCGGTCTGAGCGGTCGAATGTGTCTTTGTAGTTGATGTCGACGTTGCAGATCATGTCATACATCTTGAGGGCTTCCTGATATTTTTTTGCCTCTTCAAGAGCTACGCCGGTTCGGTAGAGAACACTTTTGATGTTCTCGGTCATGATTTCGGGGTCAAAATCAAGCGTTTCAAGTATCTCCATGGCCATAACCGGGCTGTTTTTCTGGAGCATGGCGCTGGCCAGCAGAACCCCAGAATCTTTGTCGCGGCTCGAAGCGAAGTCTGGGCTGAGAATTTCGATTACTTCGTCCCATTTGCCGCGCTGTGCCTTTTCGCGGGCGAGGGAAAGATTCTGCTGGGAAGCAGGTGCTGCTTTTCCGGCTGGACGTGCTGCCGTTGGAGTTTGAGTCTGAGTCGTTGCCGGGGTCTGCATCGGTGGCGGTGCAGCTGGTTGAGACGCAGCGGTTTCTACCACCGGTCGAGGCTCCTGCTTTGCCAGCAGCTCTTCTTCGCTGATCATGTTGCGGGCTGCAAAACGGTCGACATTTTCCTGTACCGAGACACCTCCGAGTTCTTCCGGCAGATCGCCGGCGAGGTCGTCGAGAAAAGAGTCTTCTTCGCCAAACGGGTTGAGCGTTGGAAGTTCGGCAGGCTTTTGCGATATTTTTGCATCTGTTCTGGCAGCAGTCGATGCTGGTTGACTGACCGGTTCTGGCTGAAGGGTGTCCTTGAGGAAGTCGGGGATCGGGATGTTGGTTGAATCGTCAGTCTCGAACCCCTCCGGCGGCGGCTCGACGAAGTTCTCGATGTCGATGTCAGCAGCGGCAAGATTTCCTGCTGCATCAGTATCCGGCAGGTCAGGCATCGGCAGTTCATCAGGGATTTCAGGTATAAATTCTGAGCTGTCGCCGCTGTATTCTGCTGCGTCCTTTTTCAGGCCGGCCAGAATTTCACCGAGTTGTTCATTGCCCGGGAAACGCTGCATGAAGTCCTGATACTGTGCAATTGCTTCGTCGAGCATTTTCAGTTTTTTCATCGACGAGGTGTAGACCACATGAATGCCCATGTTGTTGATATTTTCGTTAAGCACTTTGATGCATTCGCGTGCGGCATCAGAGAACCGGCTGGCCTTTGAATAATTGCGCGCCAGCAGTTCGCGGAACTCGACGACATCTTTGATTTTAAGCGCTTCTTCAAGAATAATGACGACCTCATTGCCCATCGAGCGATTCTGAACGTAGCCATAGGCGAGAGCCAGCACTATTGCTGGTTCGCGAATGCCACTCTGATAGCAGGTCGATAGAATTCCCATCGCTTCGACTGTGTATGTGCGGGTTTCGGCATAATGCCTGGCAAGAACCGGCAGATACTCGGTCTTGGCCGGGTTGTCTTTGTAAATGGCCTCATACATGGCGATTGCTTCGCTCGATGTGTCGTTACAGGCCATCGACGCTTTGGCCAGATAGCCCCAGGCGACATTGTTGGTCGGAAATTTTTCGAGAAGCAGTCGGGCGTTTTCCTGGCAGCGCACATAGTTTTTAAGCTCGAAATGCGTTTTGACAAGAAGTTCGAGCAGCTCGCGTTCAATCTGCACCGGCTGCTTTTTAAGCAGAGCTTTTTCAATGATATTGACAACCTTGTCGAATTTCTTTTTTTCAAAAGCGTATTTTGCGCTTTTGAGAGGATCTGAAAGCGAAAGAGTGATGGCTGGAACAAGCTGCAGCATGAAAACAATGAAAAACAGCAGTGCGAAGACTCCGAGTCCGATGTGTATCCAGAAATTGTTGAGGTGATAGAAAATTCCGATACGCAGATTGGTGAAATTTGGCTGATTCTTGGCAAAAGCTTCTTCTTTTTTGCGGAAGTCCTGAAAGATGGCGTCTGCCTGCTCGTACTTTTCCAGCGCGTAGAGCAGTTCCATGCGAGTCCATTCAATGTCGCGTCTGAACAGAGGTTCGAGATCCTGGTTTTTCAAAACGGTATCGAAATTCTGCAAAGCTTTGTCAAGATCAGGATCGGGCTTGAGAATATAGCATTTGCCAATGTAGAAAGGAGCTTCTTTGAAGCGGTCAGGCTCCTCTTTCCATGCCTCGATCATGGTCGGGAGCGCCTGCTCGTATTTTTCGAGCTCGAACAGGTCTTTTGCTTCGCGATAGCGCTTGAAAAGATCGAACTTTTTGTCGAGCCGTTCTTTTATCTCGCCTCTGCCCTGAACTTCTGGATAAAGCTCTACTGCTCGTTCGAGATTGTTTTTGGCATCGTCATAATTTCGGTTCTGATATTGAGCTTCGGCCTGTTTGATCCAGTATTCGGCTTTCTGCATTTTTTCGAGCTCTGGATCGCGCTCCGGCTCAGCAATCGTTACCTGTGGCGGTTCAGGTGTCGGTCGGTCTGGCAGCGGTCGGTCAGGAACATCAGAATTCTCTCCGCCTTCATCGGTTTCGTCAAAGCCATCATCATCACCCTCACCCGGTTCTTCGCCCTCTTCAACGTTGTCTTCTCCGGTTTCATCGGGCAATGGGTCCTGATCTGACGTGTCATCAGGTGTGGCATAATCAGCTGCGGTGGTGGTGTCTGGTTCAGTCGTAGTTTGGGCCAGCATGGCGGTCGATACTGCGGTCGGGTCGTTTTCGAAGGGACTTTCAGGTATTTTAGGCAGGCCGGCATCGCCTGAAACAGGTGTGGCGCGTTTGATGAAGTTTGAGTTTTTGCTGAGCTTTCTTGCTGTAGCTATTCCGTAGGTTTTGCAGGAATAGAGGAACTGAAAGTCTTCGAACACCACCGGCGAATCTGGCATTTGTTCAAGAACGCTGGCCATCTGGTCGAAAGCCTGTGCCAGATTACCGCGTCGAAAGAGTATCTTGGAAAAAACATAGTTTGCTGTCGGGCCGCCCTTGTTCTGCAGTGCCCGGGTTGCGTGCATCGAAGCTTCTTCCAGTTTTCCCTCATGAAAACTGACATCGGCAAGAATGATAAAAATCGTTGGGTCATCGGGGCTTACGCGACTTTGTCTGGTCATTCGCTCGCGCGTGCGTTCGAGCAGATCCTTGCGCAGCTTCTCGAGCTTTGGGTCGAATTCGTCTTTGGACATTTCCAGGCGAATCAGCTCAAGATAAGCCTCGCCATACATTCTGGCGCTGAGAAACTTGCGCAGAGTTGCATAGTCTTCTTCTGCCGCTTTTGCTATTGCCGGCAGCAGCAGGCATGCAATTGACAGCAGGCTGAGAACCATCAAGGCCATGGTTCTGTCTGCTGATTTCTTAATGGGGATCTGATTCAGGGCTGGTTTCCTCAGGCAAGATTGTGGCCGCAACTCTGGCAGCAGTATTCCTGTGATGAATTCACATGCTGACAGTTCGGGCAGATTACCTGATCTGGAGCCGCTGCTGCCGGTTCATCGGGCATTGGATTCGGATTCTGGCCGCGTCTTGCCGCTTCCTGGCCGGCAAGTTTCTGGGCATCTTTCAGGCCGTTCTGGAAAGCGACATTGTAGGGGTTGTTCTGCAGGAAATTGCCATAGATATCGAGCAGTTCACTGAGTCGGTTCTGTTTGTGATAGGCTTCGCGCAACACAGAGTGAACCAGTTCGTTGTTGACATCGTTGTTGATGACCTGTTCACAAAGCTGCAGACAGCTTTCGAACTGCCTGAGTTTGAGGTGTATTTTGGCAACGCCGAGCAGAAATTCGGCTTCCGGAGAACCGAACTCCATCATTTTCTGGAACACTTTCATGGCTTTGTCATCGCTGCGGCCCTTTTTGAGATAGTAGCGGCCAAGTGGTTTCAGCACTTCCGGGTTATTGGGGTCGAGGTTGAGCCACTGTTCGAGAATCTTGATACCGTCATCGGAAAGGTTCTTCGATTGGGTGTAATGCGAGCCGAGCAGTGACACCAGGGCGATGTTGCGCTGGTCCTTCTGGTAGAGGTTCAGCAGTTCCGGCAGGCTTTCAGGTGAGAGCATGCGCCGGCCGAGATATGCGTAACCCAGCCAGGTATGCGCTTCTTCGTCCTTCGGGCTGATCGAGATGAGGTGCTTACATTCGCCGATGGCCCGGTCATAAATACCTTTTTTCAGATATGCCTGCGCGAGAATGCGCGATATCAGAGCCCCGTCGAATTGTGTCAGGTTCGGCAGTCTCTTGATCTTGACCAGTTCATTGATGCACTCATCGTGCATTTCTTTCTTGAGAAAGCTCTGCGCCTTGCGCAGCGATGAGTTCTTGTTGTATTCGGGCAGGTATTTGTAGAGAGCATAGGCAATCCAGGCCATGAGCAGCAGTATGATGATCGGAAAAAAGGTTTTCCACTTGGCGGCGCTTGACTGCAGCAGTTTGTCTTTAAGTTCAGGGTATTCCGGGTCAGAGTTGTAAATTTCGGTAAAATAATTGAATGCCGCTTCCTTGTCGCCATTTTCGAGGCTGATCGATCCGATGATGAATTTAGCGCGGTTATTTTCCGGCTGAATTGTCAGCTGGTAACGCGCCAGTTCAAGTGCTTTCTCTTCGTTTCCGGTTTTCCAGTATGATTCGGCGAGCAGGCTGGGCAGCTGTGTGTCGTAGTTGCGTGGCAACTGGCTGAGATATTTGAGAGCATCTTCGTATTCGTAAGCATTTCTGGCTTCAACGCCCTTTTGCCAGAGTTCTTTTTTGTCATCTTCAGCTTTGATTTTGCTCATCTCGGTCTGGAACTGCGGAACAAAACGTTTGAGCCCCGAGTCGAGCTCAAGTATTGCCATGCCGCGATTGAACGATATCATGGCATCTTTCTGGTTGCCGGCGTCGAGAAACTGCTTGCCACGGCGCAGGTAGCCTTCGACCAGCCCGGCTCGATCTTCTGAATATCGGGGCAGGCGACTGGCGCGGCCCAGGGTTTTCATCAGGGTGGTTTCTTTTTCTACAGCCTGTTTCAGCAAGTTCTCGGCTTCGCTGTTGGTTGGCTCGACTGAGACCACGAATTCAAGCATGTCGCGTGCCTCCAGCCAGCTGCCGTTTTTGACGAGCTGCCGGGCTTCGACCATAGCTGCTTTGGCATCGCGGGAACTGGTCAGTCTGGTCATTTCCTGCTGTACCAGTTCATGATTCGGAATGATCTCGTCAGCACGCTTGAGAGTAGCAATGGCGCCTTCGGTGTTGCCTGAATCAGCCTGTTCTTTGGCCTGGGTCAGCAGCAGTGATACAGCAGATTCCTGCTGCTCGCGAATCTTGGCGATCAGCTGCTTTGCGCTGTCTGGTTTTGCCATCGAATACTTTGAGGCGTTATCAGCGTGACTTCGTGCCTCGGTGAGGTTGTTGCGCTGCAGAGCTATGTTGCCGAGAATATAAAAGAGGTCGCCCATCTGCTCCGACGCGTAATTGGTGCGCTGAGCTGCATTTTTTTCAAGCAGTCCCTCTGCCATGTCGGCAGCTTTCTCGTGGTTGCCTTCCTTGACGAGATCGTCGAGAATTTTCAGGCCAACCTCGAGATTACCCGGGTCTACCCGCATGGTTTCTTCGCGCAGACGCTTGATGTCTGCCTGCGCCCCGGCTTTTTCCGCGGCCTGCAGGTCTTCCTTGAGAATTCTCACATAGGCTTCGACATAAGTTGCATTTTCAGGTTCGAGTGCAACGGCTTTGCGCGTTGCTTTCGTCATCTCTTCGCGGTTGTTGCGCAGTCGCATGAGCTTGGCGGCATTGAAATACGGTGCGGCCCATTCCGGCTCAAGCTGCATCGCCTGTTTCAAAAGCTGAACAGCTTCCTGATGATGGCCGCTGTTGATGGCCAGTTCGCCCTTGCGATTGAGTTCGCGAGCTTCATCTGATACTGCAAAAACAGAAAAGCTCACCAGCATTGTCAGCAGTGTGAGCAGAAAAACGGTTTTGATTTGCGAGCGGTTCATGACTTCCTCTTTTCCTTCGAGTATGACCGCTTGTCAGTTTAAGTTATTTTTGAAAGTTTTGCCAGTGCTTTTAGTGCACATCTTCTAACATCCGGGTCGGTGTCGCTGGTAAGATCCTGTAAAAGGTCGCTGAACTGCAGTGCTCCTATTTCTCCGAGCGCCCATGCCGCTGAAGAACGCATCTGCTTGTGGGAAGAGCGCAACATCTGCTTGAGAGTCAGCACCGCGCCGGTGCCACCCAGTTTCCAGAGTGCCATGGCGGCATTGCTGCGCACACGGTTGTTCGAATCGTTAAGCATCGGAAAGAGAAGATCGGTATACTGCTGATCCTGTAACTGACCCAGAGATTCAACCGCGTTGGCCCGGACTCTGGCATCATTGTCACGCAGTGCTTTGGTCAGCAGCACCACGGCTTTGTGGTCTTCTGCGCGACCAAGACTCTTGATCAGCATTGCACGCATGCGGGCATTTTCTTCGCGGCTGAACTTTTCGGTAAGGCGTGCTAATGCCAGATCCTGGTTCAACTGTAACGCTGTTTTTACTATGGCGTCGCGGATATGGCTTTCGTCTTCGTGCATGTAGGCATCGACCAGCTGACTGATTACACGCGAAGAACCGATTTTGCCGATACTGAGAACTGCGCGATTACGGACAGTCGGCGAAATATCATTGAGCAGCCCGACCAGAAGGTCGAGTGAACGATCTTCTTCTATTTCACCAAGAATATAGGCAACTGAAGCCCGCTTTCGGGTGTTCGGCGAACGCAGTTCTTCGGGCAGCGTGTTCAGACCAAATCTGATCCCTCTCTGCCAGAGCGCTTTGATCGCATTGGCACGTACACGGTTATTGCGGTCAGATACCAGAACTTTCAAAATTTCTACGGTTTCCGGATTGTCGATATCGCCGAGCGCTTCTACCGCATTAGCCCTGACCCGCTCATCAGCGTAGTTGAGAAAAGCGCGCAGCAACGGCACGAATTCAGCAGAACGGAACGAACCGATCACCTTGATTCCGGTTGCAACCAGAGAGGGATCATCTTCGTTTTTGAGAAAATCGCAGACCGCCGCTTTAATCGCCTGCTGGCTGCGGCCATGCATGGCGTGCAGCGCTTCGCTGCGCAGAATGGTGTTTGGCGATTCAAGATAGGTGATGATCATGCCGAAAACTTCGGGGTTGCTGGTCAGGCGCGATGCCTTCATCGAGGCGGCAACGACTTCGGGGCGCCCGTCGCGAAGACCTTCGAGAATGAATTCGTCGACACCTTCAAGTCGATCGCGAAGCATGCATTTCAGGCAAAAGAGCCTGACACTCTTGTCACGATCCTGAAACAGCTTCTTAAGAGTTGCATGATCCATTGCGGCTATTCCTTGGGTTTTTCAGAGAGCGATACTTCGAACTCCCTGATCGATTCGGTCGCATCAGAAATTATGATCTTTTCAGGCAGAACAGACCTGAGAAAGAAAGGTGAGCGCTTGAGTGCGCCGCCGACTTTGGTCAGCAGCAGTTCGTCGGCAAAGCGAAGAATGGCGATGCGGTCGTTTCCGACAGTGAAGAAGCCATGATATGTTATGTCGGGGCGTTCAAAAGTTTCTTGCTGTTCTTCAGTGACCGGGGCGATGACCTGAACATATTCGGCCTTTTTTACGAAAACATTGCGGCCCTGCTCGTAGGGATAATGCTGAACAGCAGCGAAGCGGCTGTCTACACGATCTGAAAGAGGCGGGTAAGAAACCGCTTCAAGTGGCTTGGGTGGCGCCAGAGGAGCTTTTGCTGCCGGTGCAGCTGCCTGTGAGTCTGCCGCCGAAGTTGCCGG
>JAKJFO010000058.1 GCA_022704885.1 Candidatus Rifleibacteriota bacterium
AGATACTGGATAACACAAACGATCCCGACGAAACCCCTGCCAGAAGCCGTACCAATTCGCTTACCGAGAATTGCTGCCATTTTATTTTGCATTTTGCTCCCGTTTCTTTTAGCATGATGCAGAACATAAGCAATCTGCCAAGGCAGGAGAACCTGCATATGCCCGATAAACAACAAATTATTGGCCTTATTACTGCTGCACTTGAGGAACTCAATCAACTGATGCAGCCGGAAAAACGGGTTGTCATATCGCCCGATATCGAATTTTCTGGTTCGCACGGCGCCCTTGATTCAATGGCTCTGGTCAACCTCGTAGTGATACTCGAAGATCTGGTTTACTCAAAGTACAATGTAGAAATTTCTCTGGCCGGTGAACAACTGTCAACACAGAAATCAAATCCTTTTCAGAATATGCAGAGTCTTTCAGAACACTTGTTAAAGCTGATCCAGAATAAAATTGGTTAAAACGACCGCAATGCCAGACAAGCCAATAGCTAAAACCCTATTAATATCGGATTTTAACGTTCAAAATCTTGCCGGCTATCTTAGCAATGCAGGCGACAACCACGATGTTGCAGCAGAAACAGCTCCATTTGGCCAGGTAGTTCAGATACTGAGCGATTTTTCGCAGTATTTCAGCCAATACACCCCTGACTACCTTGTCGTATGGACATTTCCTCAACAATTCGCAGGTCTCAAAAATTATATTGAATATGAAAACCCTTCTTCAGATGCCATGTATGAGGCTGTTGACAATTACTGTCAACTTCTTCGCAGAGCTGCAGAAAAAGTAAAGGCGCTATTCGTTCCTGCATGGGGGATTCCATCATATTGCCGCGGACTCGGGATAATCGATCTAAAAAGCGACCAGGGGCTGGCTTATGCCTTGATGAGAGCGAATATACGTCTTATCGAAAACCTCAAAAGCGTATCTAACATTTATGTTATGAACAGCCAGCGCTGGTGTGAACAGGCTGGCGCCAGAAATGCACATAATCCGAAACTATGGCATATGGGTAAAATTGGTTTCGGCAACGAAGTCTTCAAAGAAGCAGCAAGCGACATCAGAGCGGCAATCCGTTCTTTATCAGGATATTCCCGCAAACTTGTCATCGTCGATCTCGACGACACGTTATGGGGAGGAATCATTGGCGATATCGGCAGAGAAAACCTTAATTTAGGTGGGCATGACCCGGTTGGCGAAGCTTTTGTCGACTTCCAGCACCGGCTTAAAGCTTTGAAAAATCGCGGTATTCTACTGGCAATTGCGAGCAAGAATGAAGAAAGCATAGCGATGAGCGCCATTTCACAGCATCCCGAGATGATACTCAGACCTGATGATTTTGCGGCCTGGAGAATAAACTGGCAGGACAAAGCCAGCAATATAGTCGAACTGGTAAAAGAACTGAACCTGGGCCTGCAGTCTGTCGTATTTATCGATGATAACCCGGTTGAGAGATCCCGCGTCAGAGAGGCCCTGCCGGAGGTTTTCGTTCCGGAATGGCCAGAAGACAAATTGCTCTACAGCAAGGCTCTGCTCGAGTTGAATTGTTTCGACACACCAGGAATTACCGATGAAGACATGGTAAGAACACAGATGTATGTCGCCGGAAGGAAACGCGAGGCCAGCTTAACTGATGGAACCAGGCTTGAAGACTGGCTCAAATCGCTGCAGACAAAGGTAACCGTTGAGTGTCTCGACAGCAAAAACCTGACAAGAGCTGCGCAGTTATTCAACAAGACCAACCAGATGAACCTGGCCACTCGTCGAATGCCGGAAAACGAACTACTGAAATGGGCTACCCGCCCCGGGCGATACTTTTGGACATTTCGAGTCGCTGACAAATTTGGCGATGCCGGTCTTACCGGACTTGCCAGCCTGGAAGTCAATGGCAGTTCGGCAACGATCGTTGATTTTATCTTGAGCTGCCGGATAATCGGTCGCAACATCGAACAGACCATTCTGCATTTCATTGAGAAGCAGGCTCTAATCATGAACATAAGAGAGCTACTGGCAAAATACGTCGCCACAGAAAAGAACCAGGTATGCCATGCATTCTGGCTCAACAATTCGGGCTTTACCGCCAACCCCGACAAGGAACTGTTTTCATTGCAACTGCATGAGCCGGCTTCATTACCGGAAGGGATAGAACTGATTTACGACGAAACCCTTTAAAGCACTTCTGCAAAGCATACACCAGAAATATTTTGGACGTGGAGAAAAATATGACAAACGGCGCAAAGTCAGAACATACAACCAGAATTGAGATATGCCCTTTCTGCTCTGGCCAGAACACCAGGGCTTTCTTGAGTATGCTCATGCCAACAATCCTCAGCGCCTGCAGCGCTGAAGAAGCCAGAAGCTCACAGATTTTCAGATTTGAAGCCAGTCTGTGCCTTGACTGTGGCCTCGGCTACAACTCTATGCCACTGCCCGAAAGCGTTCTGGAAGATATATACAGAAATTATCATTACATAAGGCCTCACAAGGGGATAGGCACTTCAAAATACGAAAAAATGATCGAGTGTCTGCGTCGCCATACCGACAAAAATCAGCATCTGGTCGAAATTGGCTCGTCTGATGGCTATCTGATCGACATGCTGGTGTCAGAAGGTTATCGTGACATTGAAGGCATAGAGCCATCAAAAGAAGGAATACTGGCACAAAACAACGACCTTATTCGCAATGAATTCTTTGACGAGACGACCAGATTTGCCAGGCCAGTTGATGCCTTCTTTCTCATGCATGTTCTTGAGCACTTCTCTTCGCCTGGGAAAGTTATTGGACTGATGAAAAAAAATCTCAGCGAAAACGGCAAAATAATCTTCGAAGTTCCCAATTTTGGCGGATTCCATCACCAGCATATGCTGTTTTTGAATCGTCCTTTCGTGTATTCACTTGCTGCACAAAATAAGTTGTCGATAAATGAAATCGATGATTCCGGTTCGGTTTTACGAGTTGTAATGCAGAATGGAGACAGATCGAGAAAAATCGACAATCAGTTACAGCAAAAGATCGACGATCTTCTGCAACTGGCAGAACAGGCAGAAAATCGCCAACGCAGCATTCACAGCGATCTCGCAGCATTTCTAGCTGAAGTGAGCGGACGCCGCATTTATTGGTGGGGAACCGGTTCAACTTCGATAATTGCTCTTGCAAACCTGGATGCCGGCTTACTGCAAAATCTTGCTTTTACCATCATCGATGGCGATATTGAGAGAAAAGGCCTTAGCATTCCCGTCATGGGTGTCGATCATCTGGCCATAAATCACCCGACTGATTTAACCAGCAGATTCACTCGTGATGATGCACTTGTCATCGCCTCGTCATTCTCGAACGAAATAATCGCCAGCCTGCAGGGCAAATGCGAAATTCCGGAAAAGATCTTTTCGATCAATCTCTGAAACATATGCAATTCACAGCTGTTCAGGAAAAATTATACAAAGAACTGGCATCCTGCTTTGCTGCAATCAACAGCTCTGCAATCGTCATGCACACCGACCTGTTTCGCATAAGATTTGCTGAACGTGGAATTCCCATTCAGCAGCAGCTTGCAGACCTGTTCACGCTTATCAACAAGGCAGCAGCCGGCAGAACACTTCTTTTTCCCACTTTCAACTACGACTTCTGCCGCAATGGCGTCTATGACGTAAGCAATGACTCCTGCCAGGTCGGCACTTTTAACGAATACGTGCGACAGTTCTACCCGGAACAACGCACTCTTACCCCGGTTTTTAACTACTGCATAGTCAATAATCGAAGCTTCTCTGGCGAAGCCGTTACAAACCCGTTTTCAAATGAATCCACATTTGCCGAAATGGTCGCGAATAAGGCGGCCGTAAGCTTTCTGGGAGCTACTTTTGCAGCCAATACCTTTATCCATTTTGTCGAGGAAACTGTCAACATAGGCTATCGCTACCTCAAAACCTTTGCCGGCATTATCAGACAGGCTCAAAATGAACGCGCCGTCACTTTGCAATATCGAGTAAGACCACTGGTAGAGGGAGCGGTAGATTACGACTGGACCAGACTGGCAGAAGAGCTTTTCCAGAATGACATTCTTTTCTGTCATAAGATCGCAAACGGCGAAATACTCTGGTTTTATGCCGAACAACTGCTTGATTTCTGGCAAACCAGACTTAAAACCGACGAACTTTATCTATTAACACCTGCGTCCAGAGCCAAAACCCTGGAATTATACAATCAGTATGGCAATCCTCTTACAATAGACGTACTTGAGGCAAAAACGCCTGCCAGAAAAGGTTAAAGATGATCAAACCCGACCAGACCAGGCCCTTGAATCCGCAACAGATTTATGACTTTGCTGCCAGGATTTTTCCGATTTCCCGCAGCATAACCGGCAATGGGGTCCGCGAAACGCTGCAGCTGATAAAGAGCCATCTGCCAGATCTGCAGATATTCGAGGTTCCATCTGGAACACAGGCATTCGACTGGCAGGTTCCTGATGAGTGGAATATTTCAGATGCCTGGATTATCGATGAAAACGGCAATAAAATCATCGACTGGAAAACCTGCAACCTGCATGTAGTTTCGTATTCTATTCCTGTCAACGAGAAGATGACCCTCGAAGAACTCGACAAGCACCTTCATTCGCTGCCTGACATGCCAGAAGCAATTCCCTACGTTACGTCTTATTACAAATCCTACTGGGGCTTCTGCATAAGCCACAAACAACGACAACAGCTTAAAAGTGGCATTTACCACGTCGTCATCGACAGCCAGCTCAAACCCGGCTCACTTACCTATGGAGAACTGATTATTCCGGGTGAAGAACCATCCGAAATTCTTTTATCAACCTATATCTGCCATCCTTCGATGGCGAACAACGAGTGCTCAGGGCCGGCCGTAACGACATTTCTGGCAAAATGGCTGCTCGAGCAACCCAGAAGACGACACACCTATCGTATCGTCTTCATTCCTGAGACAATCGGCTCGATCGTCTACCTGAGCCGAAATCTAGAACGCATGCAAAAGTGCACTGTGGCTGGTTTTGTCGTCACCTGTGTCGGCGACGACCGCTGTTATTCATTTTTACCCTCCCGGCGCGGCAATACTCTGGCCGACAAAGTTGCACTGCATATATTGCGCAAGCATGCTGACGATTTTACACAATACTCGTTTCTGGAACGCGGCAGCGATGAACGGCAATACTGTTCGCCACTGGTCAACCTGCCGGTAGTTTCGATTATGCGCTCAAAATATGCCAGATACCCGGAATATCACACATCACTCGACAACCTGAACCTGATAAGCCCGGAAGGACTTGGCGGAGCCTGTGAAGTATTGAAACTCTGCCTGACAGCCCTGGAGCAAAATTGCGTATACACAGCCACCACCTGCTGTGAGCCGCAGCTTGGAAAAAGGAACCTTTACCCGACACTGAGTATGCGATCATCAGTTGGAGCGCAAACTCTTCTGATGCGTGATATCCTGGCATACTGCGACGGGCAACTTGACCTGATTGATATTGCCGAAATACTTGGAGTCTCGATCAATGAGTGCTGCGAAATTATCGACACGCTTCTCGCGCATGGCCTGCTGAAAAAAGTGATGGACTAAGCGTCAGACAAAGCACAAACCAGCGATTTTTCATTCCAGCAGATGGCCGAACTCCTTGTCGAGATCGTCAAAAGCTTCTATAAGCAGATTCAATGAAAGCCGACAGACGTCGCCAATGGTCGGAAACCAGCGTTTCATCAGCTTTACGGCCTGCAGCTTGCAGCGTTTTTTATCCTGACAGAGTGTAGGCAGTTCGTTAAAATCCATCTCGAATTTCACGATGATCATCTGCACTATATGCATCAGATACAGGTTGAAATATTTGCCGAAAGTTATGATCTTACTGCGGGCCTGTGTCATTTCGGCATGTATCTTGTCAATGTCTGTATCAGGAAAACGCGCCAGAAAGTCTTCTATTTCCCGGTAACCCTCGTCTTCCAGACGACGCTCAAAAGCTTCTACCAGAGCAGCGCCTTTGTCACAATAGTCGATCACCCCTTCGACTTCCTTGCGTGTATCCAGCATCGTCTGCCTGAAACTGCGCCATTCTCTGCGAATATCATTTTCCTGTGGGTATTTAAGATGCTTTTTGATGATGTCATGAACATCAAAAGTTTGCTGGCAATATTTATCGATTGCTTCATGTAAAGTCATCAAAGTAGTACCTTCGATGTATGCCCCACCTTCGGTAGCATTTATGCAGGTTCCACGGTAGGTGGCCAGATCAGTTACAAATCCTCGCCTGAACATGTCATAAATCTGGTTGGTATAAACAAACTCATCGTAATTACCCTTAACTTTGTAGAGATCACGTTCTTTGAGTTTGAGGTTAGTCACCGACGGCGCATCGTCAGCATGCGTTTTTTCGGCACTCTTGAATGAGCAGTCCTGCCCGACAAGGATTATCGGATCGCACCCCATGGCTTCAAGCACTTTGAAAGCCATATTTGAACACGAAGGGCCTATCAGCAAAGTTCCCTTCGGCATGTTAAGCCAGTCAAAATGAGCGAAAGCACGATATATCATAAAAGTTGGGCCAGGCCAGGCTTCGTATGATTCCTTGCGAATGACCGGTGTTCCTGCCAGCCAGATTTTTCTTTTATAATCGTCGGGAAGTTCCTTGAACATCGTAGCAACATGCATTACACGTTCAAGACTGACCGCAGCATGTGGAGTAATATCGTGCTTGAGCAGAATTTTCAGGGCAGAATCTGCGGCTATCACTACTGCGCTGTTGAGGGCGTTCTTAAGTTCGATCACATTCTTGTCGAGCGAAGGTCCCGTTGAGACAATGATGCCCGGACGACCTTTAAAAGCGCCATAAAGATCTTTAACGCCCGGGTTCCTGATAATGGTAGCCAGGTTCTTCATGATGTTCTCGACGCCGATCATCGAGTCCTGCGGGCAGTTGCCGTAATTGAAAATTATTGCATGTGCAGCTTCGCGAAAGCACTTGAGCATATGCCGGTGATAATCGCCATGCACCTTGTCGAGAACAGGATGATCGAATACCTGCAAAGTCTTGAGAAACAGCTGCATGGTAATGCCTGTCTGTTTAACCATATCGTGCAGAACAGCGTAACCCTCATGTTCAGGCACTCCGATCACCCAGCGGATTTTTTCGGAATTCAGCATCTCGCTCATGTCGACGTTCTGCATGGCGACGCGGAACGCTTCAACATCTTTTTCTATCACAACCAGAAAAAGATTTTCATTTTTAAGTTCTTCGAGACAGGCCTGCACATGGTAGCCAAGCCCCAGCCCCAGAATCACAAGAATCTTGGGGTTGACCAGCTTTTTGCCGAGAACCTGCTGTTGCGCCTCGCGCTGCGGGTCATAGCGGCTATGAATCTGATACACCTTGTCTTCATGCTTAATCGCAAGCGTCATAGCGCCATTCTTCGCCGGCTCGACGATATACTCAAAATCTGAACCCCGGCTCATATCGAGCGCTTTCTCAAGCACCGGCATGCGCTTTCGCAAAATCTTCATGTTCTTCGCGTAAAAATTGGACTTCATTATCGACACAATCCTTGCTGCTTAATTAGTTTCAATCATATACCATTATCGGCTGCCGGGCAAAAACACCTGACCGACAGCAGCAGATTCATCGATTCTGCTGCAGATATATAAGGGAAGCGGCTATCTGAGCCACTGCCAGCTGCGGGTTGTAGAACTCTACCGGCAGTTTGAGATCAGCGGGAAAACGTATGGCAAGATCGAGCAAAGTGCTTTCTGAAACATTCAGATGCAGCAACATGCTCGAATAGAGCTCTTCATCGCTGACTGCCGCACCCATAAAAATCTTTACGCGCGCAGTCGCATCGCCCGGCAACGCCAGTCCGGTCGCCGACAGTATTCGTTCGATATCTTCGAGCCATGCCGGTTCGGCAAAAAACTGCATGAGCACAGGCGGGGTCGCGACTGCCAGCGGCAACAGCCAGCAGACTAGATCAGTGCCACCACTTCTGCCCCGACCGGCCTCGATAAAGCCATTTCTGACGAAGATCTTTTGTGACGGCTGATTGTCATGTAATGTCTCGGCAACCAGCAAAGCCGCCCGACTGCGAATCTCGGCGCTCTGGCAGGCCAGTCTCAGAATGCTGCTGCCATAGCCTCTGCCGGTTTTTCCAGGCGCGGCCGCCAGAGAAATCCGGTAACAGCCGGGCATCTCGGCCTGATCGAAACGAATCTGCGCCACCGCTTCGCCAGCGTCTTCGAGAATAAAACCGCAATGCCCCGCATCAGCCAGAAATGCGGCAAACCAGCGTTCATGCTCCTCGTAAGGAAACATGCGCTGGTCGATACACCAGCGCATGGTAGCCGGATCTACCCGCCAGTCGTAAATCATGCGACAGTCGTTCTCGCGCCAGCGCCGAAGCTTCAGATCATTTCCCATGTCAGAATGTCGTCCTCTTCTATGTCACGACGGGCAGTGCGGCCAATGACGATTTCCATGTGCCGAACCGGTATGCCAAATCCGGGGCGCTTGACCGCGAGCATCTCTTCGCGTATCACAGTTCCGGCCGGAATATTTACCGCCGCCACCAGACTGCGGCGGGCAATACGATAAAGCTCGTTTTCAGCGGCAGTATGCTGCTTGAGTGGCGAACCCAGCAATTTTTCTGTCTGCCGTATCGCCTCGACCATCGCCTTGAGTTCTCCAGGTTCGAGTGAAAATGGATGATCGGGGCCTTCCTGCTGCCTTGACAGTGTAAAATGCTTTTCTATTATACAGGCGCCACGGGCGACTGCCGCAACATCGGTGACATGGCCCATCGTATGATCGGAAAAGCCGACCGGCAGCCCGAAAGCCTGACGCATGGTATCCATCGCACGTAGATTGATATCTTCGTATTTCGGCGGATAAGCGATAGCACAATGCAGAAGCGCGACCTCACTGCTGCCGCCCGCTTTTATCGCCGCCAGAGCGATCTCGATGTCTTCGAGACTGGCCATTCCGGTTGACAGAACTATTGGTTTACCGGTCGCCGAGATCTTTTTGAGCATCGGCAGATGGGTGATTTCGAAGCTCGCGACCTTATAAGCTGCCACCCCAGCAGCTTCGAGCTCATCTACTGCGTTCAGGTCAAAAGGAGTCGAAAGAAAGATTATGCCCTTCTGGCGGCAGTATGCCATAAGATCCGGAGTCCATTGCCGCGGAATCTCGATACGCTTGATGATATCCCACAACGATTCACCTTCTTTGGTGAGCTTCTTGTCTTTGAGATAGCTGGCCATCGGAGTTTTCTTCGAATAAATCGCTTCGGCCGAAAAAATCTGAAATTTTACTGCATCGGCGCCGGCTTCGACTGCGACATCGATCAGCTTTTTCGCATTGGCAAAATCTCGGTTATGGTTGCTGCCTGCCTCAGCAATAATGAAACACTTTTGTTCATGCCCGATTTCATGTTGACCAATTTTCAAAATCTCTGCTCCAGTCTGCTGCCAGCAAATCTACCGGCTGCCACGCCATATTTTCGACAAGATCGGCACATCTCGACGCGCCACCACCGTCGATGAGGGCACGCTGTCGGCGCATCATTTCCTGCCACTGTTCCGGCATATTGCGGAACTCTTTCAAGATACCATATATGAAATCGCCGTTTGCACCGCTTTCATCATCGACCAGAAAACTCGTATTGTCGCGTCTGATGACGTCGCTGGCGCTCTGGTTCTGCAATTCACGGCGGCGAACGACGCTGTCAGGTTCTACTGCATTTTTCAGCGACCTTATGCCAGTGTCAAAAACCGATGATTGAAGACTTTGATTGATCTGCTCGGCAATATCTAGCAGAAAACTGGTTGCCTGTTGTTTGATCACGACAGAGGTCTGGCGCTGATTCTCGACCCAGACCAGGCAAAGATTCGGAACGCCAAGACAGTAAGCCTCCCACAGCGTCGTACCACCACCGGTAATGGCAAAAGCACTGCTCGCCAGCAATTCAGGAAAACGGTCGCTGTCGGTGTTGAGAAAGCGCCTGGTCGGATCGCGGCCAATCCAGGCATTGATCGCATCGAGCGGGCAGTTGTCGGAAACCGAAACGCAGATACGATTGGCGAGTCCATCGGGAACCGCCGACAAAACCTTGATCAGTGGTGCAACCACATCGCCACCACCGAGAGTGATCATTATCAGTCCATCATCGCTGTATGGTCGATCGCGCAAAGCAACTACTTCAGGCCTGATCAGCGTATATTCCTCGCCACACATGATAGAGGGAATCTTCTGGCGCTCGTAGGGCTCGCGTGAAAACAGCGGATTCGGGTTCAACACAGCCTGAGCTGGCGTATCGCGGCTGGCAAGATCATCGATAACCATAATCGGCAGCTTTTGCCGGCCAAATCGCTGCAAAAAGGCATAATCTTCGCCATTATAGAAGTAAGTGTCGATGACCAGGCAATCAACCCGCAGATCGAATTCACGGTTGAGAATTTCGAGCAGAGCCCGCGAATCTTCGGCCGACGTTCTAAACGGCCCGAACTCGATCAGATTGATTACCCGGTTCACTCTGTGAGTACCTTTATTCAACATGGTTTTCGGCAGTCCGGATCCGATAAAAAAAACGACCCAGTTGCGCCTGACCATTTCCAGCGCCAGCGTACGGCATCGCATGAAATGCCCCATGCCGATACCAGAACCGGCGTCTACCCTGAAAACAGCTGTTTTTGTCGGGGCCAGGCCCCTTCGGTTCAATCCGATCGGCATAATTGACTATCGGCTCAGCAAAAAGCCAGTCGGCAATTCAAATGGCACTCCGGCCGAATTGATCGCCAGAATCTCCGGATGCTCGTGCAGAAAAGCCAGTATTTCATACATCGAACACAGCGGCTGAAGTTGGACCAGCTGTTCAAAAACTTTCTGCAGCATCTGATAATCTTCTGTCCTGTCGAGAGTAAGCCTGATGTCGGGCATTTCGAGTCCGTAAGACATGCCAAAGGTCTTGAATTCATCGGGAAACTCGCGTATGTATGAAGTAACATGCTCGCGATGAAGTGGCTGAACGGCGATTGCATCGACGCGGCGCAATACGTCGGCGCATACCACTTCGATATCGAACCCCTTGGGAAAATTCGGCGGGCTGACATTTGACGTATAATCGTTGCCCATAGCTGCATGCAGAGCGAGCAAGGCATCGATCATTCCCGGATCGACCAGCGGGCAATCCGCGGTTATTCTTATCATGGTCCGGCAGGGGTAAGCATCGAGCGCCTTTATATAACGCGAAAGAACGTCTTCGGTACTGCCCCTTACGCAGGCAATATCGTTTTCGACACACCATTGATAAAGACGATCATCGATCGGCGCATCTGGAACCGCGACTACCACCCGATCAACGCCAAACGCGGCACGGCAGCGACTTACGACGTGATCTATCACCAGCCGGCCGGCCAGTTCCATCATGGTCTTGCCGGGAAGCCGGGTCGAACTCATTCGCGCCTGTATGACAATCTGATTATTCACTCTGTTCACGCCAAAGCCACCTCGAGAACTGAACATACTCTTGCAATATCAGCGTCTGTCAACTGCGGAAAACAGGGCAGCGACAAAGCCCTTCGATAGTATGCCTGAGACTGCGTGAATTCTGCGACACAAACCGGGTCTTTGTAATAAGGCATCAGCGGCACTGGTATATAATGCACCTGCGTGCCGATACCTGCTTCTCTGAGATGATTCATCACCGTAGCCCGGCTTTTGCCGGCAGAGTCGAAATCAATAAGAGTCACCGCCAGATGATAAGCATGCCAGACACCTTCAGCCGCCTTTGGAAATGCGATATGCGGGTGCCCGCCAAGACGCGTTTCGTAAGCCGCGACAATTTCGCGCCGCCGCACTATGCCTGCTGTCAGCCGATGCAGTTGCGATTCGCCCAGAGCGGCCTGAATATCGGTCATGCGATAATTGAAACCAAGCTGCTGCATCTCGTAATACCATGGATTTGCGCTGCCATCAGCAGCAAAAGCCTCGGCTTTGTTCATGAATTCTGCAGGGTCACGCGTGATGCCATGCGTGCGCAACTGCCTGAGACGGTGAGCCAGAGCATCATCATGCGTCAGAACCATGCCACCTTCGCCGGTGGTGATGTGCTTTACCGGATGAAAACTCAATACCGTCATATCAGGCGCCGGCCATTCGCCGACTTTCCAGCGAATGCCCTGGCTGTCTTCCCAGGTTGCTCCAATCGAATGGCAGGCATCCTGTATCCAGACAAAACCAAATTCCTTTTTCAACTGCGCAAAAGCCTGCATATCACAGGGATGCCCGGCAAAATCGACGGTCACCACCACTTTTACCGGTCGTTTTTCTGACTGCGCCTTTTCCAGCAGGCGACGGCAAGACAGGAGCGACATGGTAAGAGTTTCCGGGTCGATATCGGCAAACCAGACGTCTGCCCCGACGTATCGCGCGCAGTTGGCGCTGGCCACAAAGGTTATTGCCGAAGTTACCGCCAGATCGCCAGGCTGCAGACCGGCTGCCATACAGGCAAGATGCAATGCCGCAGTACCGTTGCAAACAGCGATGGCATGACCGGCACCGGCTTCGAGGCATACTGCCTTTTCAAAGCTTTCTATGGCAGGCCCCTGAGTCAGGTAATCAGACTTCAGAACAGCAACTACAGCATCGATATCTTCGCGACTGATCTCCTGACGTCCGTAGGGAATGAACTTCATTCAACTACGCCTTTCTGCTGCAGCAGGCTCTTTAAGCCTTCGACATCGAGCCACTGACGGTTGGTATCGCTTGAATACTCGAAACCCTCAGGAACCTCTGTCGCTCCTTCCGGCAGAACAACACGCCAGAAGGGAAAATCAGGCAGTTTGATATAGCGATCGCCATATTCGTAGAGGTTACGCGAATCGTCGCGTGAAATCATCATTTCATGTAATTTCTCGCCAGGCCGTATGCCAATTGTGCGATAACGGCAGCCGGGAGCGATAGCCTCTGCCAGATCGGTCAGACGCATGCTCGGGATCTTGGGAATGTAAAGTTCACCACCGGTCATGATGTTGAACGAATCAACAACGAATTTGACCGCCTGCGGCAGAGTGATCCAGAATCTGGTCATACGCTCATCGGTTATCGGCAGTTCGCCTGTTTCTGCAAGCTTCATAAACAATGGCACGACGCTGCCGCGACTGCCGATTACGTTGCCATAGCGCACAACAGCGAACCTTGTCACCATTTTGCCGGAATAGGCATTAGCCGCGATGAACAGCTTGTCAGAACACAGCTTGGTTGCACCGTAGAGATTGACCGGGTTACATGCCTTGTCGGTACTCAAGGCCACAACCTTTTGAACACCGGCTTCCAGTGATGCATTGATCAAATTCTGCGCACCCATGATATTGGTCTGCACCGCTTCAAAAGGATTGTATTCAGAGGCCGGCACCTGTTTTATGGCAGCGGCATGAATTACCAGATCAACTCCGCAAAGCGCCCGATAAAGCCTTTTTTCATCACGCACATCACCAAGAAAGAAGCGCAGGCGGTCTGATGAAAACATCTGCGACATCTGATACTGTTTGAATTCGTCGCGCGAATAGACGATTATCTTGCGTGGATCGAATTCTTCGAGCGCTCTTTTTACAAATGCCTTACCAAAAGAGCCTGTGCCGCCGGTTACAAGAATGCTTTTACCATTCAGCATGCCTTCCCCCTCGATGTTTAAGCTGGACGCTGAAACAGATTACTGATTCAGCAGAGTTCTTGCGCTCAGGTCGATAATGCTGTTGTCGCCAATATTCATGCGCTGAAACTGCCCGGTCAGTTCAACCGAATCTCCGATCAGCGACTTTTCGAGAACCGTGCTGCGCAAGATCGAATTCGGGTTGATTACCGAATCCTTGATGATCGAATCATGTATCTTGCAGTTCTTGGCTATCGAGACATAAGGCCCGATAACACTGTGCTTCACTTCGGCACTCGGATGAATAGAAACCGGCGGAATTATCACACAACCTTCGAGACAGACATGATTGCCACTGGCACGCTCAAGCAGAAAGCGGTTGGTATAAAGAAGAGTCTCGGGCTTGCCACAGTCGAGCCATTCTTCTATTTCAGGCGCTCCCAGCTGTTTACCATCTTTGATCATCAGTTTAAAAACTTCGGGCAGGTAAAACTCACCCTTTACACGAAGATTTTCTCTGATGGCGCGCGCTATGTAGTCCATGAAGCTGCGACCATCCTTGAGGTAATAAAGGCCGACCTGCGCCAGCTTACTTACCGGCTCATCGGGCTTTTCGACCATGTCGACGATAATGTTGTCGCGCATGACATTCACACCAAAGCGCTGATAATCTTCGACTTCCTTTGAATAAATCAAACCGTCGAGACCGTCGCAAAGTTTGGGAATGCGTGTCAGGTCGGTAACGAACAGCGTATCGTTGAATACCACCAGAACGTCATCGCCCGGCTGAATTCGCGGCGAAGCCAGCGAAACTGCGTGTGCCGGGCCAAGCAGTTCGGTCTGCTGAATGTATACTGCATTCAGGCCAGGATAGTGCTTTTCGACATAACGCTGAATCACCAGGCCATTTTCGTCGGTAATGATGATGTATTCATCGATCTTCAGTTTTTTCAAACCATCGATTACATGCTGTAGCACGGTTTTGCCGGCCACGCGCACAAGCGATTTGGGCTTGGTGAAGGTGTGAGGTCTTAATCTGGTTCCTTTTCCGGCGACCGGCAGAATGAGCTTCATGGCCTTCTCCCGATGCCTTCGTAATCAAAACCGAGCTGCTGCATCTTTTTCGGCTCGAAAAGATTGCGTCCATCGAGAATGATCGGGCTCTTGAGCAATCCCTTGATTTTATCGAGATCCGGTCGCCTGAATTCGTTCCATTCAGTCACGATTACCAGTGCATCGGCCCCTTCAAGAATATCGTATGACTTTTTGCCATATATTATGCGGTCTGCGAAGAACTTGCGGGCTTCTTTGGCGGCTTCAGGGTCATAGGCCTTTACCGTAGCGCCGGCAGCCAGCAGCTGTTCGATCAGCACTATCGAAGGAGCCTCGCGCATGTCATCGGTATTGGGCTTGAAAGCAAGACCCCAGACCGCGATGGTTCTGCCCTTGAGATCTTCACCGAAACGACGCACAACCTTGCTGAACAGCACTTTTTTCTGGCGATAATTCACTGCTTCAACCGCTTCGAGAATTTCGAGTTTGTAAGAGTTCTGCGAAGCTGTTCGAACCAGCGCCTGAACGTCTTTCGGAAAACACGACCCGCCATAGCCAGCACCCGGAAAGATGAACGGGTAGCCAATACGTGAGTCTGAGCCGATCCCCTGACGAACCTGAGCGACATCTACACCGAGAATTTCACACAGATTGGCAATGTCGTTCATGAACGAAATCTTGGTGGCCAGCATCGCATTGGCAGCGTATTTGGTCATTTCGGCCGAAGCGATATCCATCACCAGAATCGGCTTGCCGGTTCTGACGAAAGGAGAATAGAGTTCCTTCATCAGCTCACCGGTGCGAACATCGTCGCAGCCAACAACAACGCGGTCAGGCTTCATGAAGTCGTCGATAGCATTGCCTTCTTTCAAAAATTCAGGATTGCTGACGACATCGAAGGGAATATTCTCGCCGCGTTTTGCGAGCTCTTCTTTGATAACTGCCTTAACCTTTTCGCCGGTGCCAACCGGTACGGTAGATTTGTCGACGATGATTTTGTATTCGGTCATGCATCGCCCGATACCGCGTGCCACCGCGATAACGTGCTGCAGATCGGCTGAACCATCTTCGCCGGGCGGGGTGCCGACTGCGATGAACAGCAAAAGACACTTGGCGACAGCCTCTTCAAGACTGGTCGTAAAAGTCAGACGTTCTTCTTCGACGTTGCGCTTGACCAGGCCTTCAAGGCCGGGTTCATAGATCGGTATGATGCCGTTTTTGAGATCCTCTATTTTTTTAGCATTGGTATCGACACAGATTACGTCGTTTCCTGACTCGGCGAAACAGGTTCCACTGACCAGGCCGACATAGCCTGTTCCAATCATGGCTATTTTCATTTTTCTGCTACCTTTCTCTTTTGCAGTTGAAATATGATAAATTGAAAGTCATAATACCATCTGAGCTAAAAAATTCAAGCTGTACGAGTAATCACTGCATCATGATCCGAATATTGGACCGCTACATTTTCACCCAGCTGATCGGGCCGTTTTTGTTCGGCTTTTTTCTGTTCGTCACCATCATCGCCATCGACCCGCTGATGTCGGCTCTGCAAAGCATCGTGAACGAGAACGTCGGGCTCAGCGTCATGGGCCGCTGGTTTCTCAACCGGCTGCCACAGGACATGATCTTCACCTTTCCCATGTCGGTGCTGCTCGCCAATCTTCTCGTCTTCGGCCGCATGTCGAAAGATTCAGAAACGACCGCGCTCAGAGCCGGCGGCACCAACTTTTTTCGCATTCTCGTGCCCGTCATCGTTTTTGCCCTGATGATCACTATTATAAGCTTCATCTTCAACGAACTGGTTGTCCCCGGCAGCAACGAGCGGGCCCGCAACATCAGGCGCCAGGAAATCATGCGTCTGATCGAGCCAGAAGCATCTGAAAACTCGATCATGCGGACTTCCGACGGCGCCTTTGCCTATGCCCGCAAAGTCTACGAAAAACGCGGCCAGATGGAAAAAGTTCTGCTCGAATACTATGACGACAATGGAGTTCTCACCAAAAGAATTTCGGCAGCCACAGCTGACTGGAACGGCGACGCGTGGATTCTCAAACAGGCGGTAATTCAAGATTACACGCATAGCGCGGTGCCCGCCCCGGAAAGCATGGCGGCAATCCGCATCGACACGATCGAAGAAACGCCAGAAGACTTTGCCCGACAGAGTAAAAAACCTACCGAAATGAGCTACAATGAACTGAAAGACAGAATAGAAGCCTATGAGCGCGCGCAGTTCATGGACACCACCGAAATGCGTGTCGGTCTCGCCATGAAAACCTCACTGCCCTTTGCCAGTTTCTTTTTTGCCATTATTGGCGCCAGCTTTGGCCTGACCAACAATAGAAGCGGAGCCTTTATCGGTTTTGGCGTCTCGATTCTGATCATTTTCGTCTATTATGTTCTGATGAGTCTTTTTTCGGCGCTCGGCAAATCAGGGCATATCCCGCCGATGCTTGCCGCATGGGCACAAAACATAATCTTTGCTCTTGCAGGATTTTACATTGTCAAACGCATCAATGACTGATCGGAAAGCTGTCATGCGAATTATCAGCCTGCTGCTGTTCATGGCACTTCTTGCGGGAAGCGCCCACGCAGAAGTTTTCAGACCCCTGCAGATTCTTCTGCCTGGCAACCTTGGCGGAAATCTGGCTACTGTCGACCGTAACCTCAAAATCACTCCTGACCTCTGCTGGAGAATCACCGGACAGCTCGATTCATTCAGAAAGCTGAAAGACAAGGATTGCCTGGTGATTGCTCCGGGTAACGATTCAAGCATATATTCGCCGGTAAATTACCTGTTTCGCGGCGAACTCGAGCGCGAACTGATCGGCCGCTGCCGACCCGACGCCTGGGGCATCAGCCCTGCCGACCTCGATATGTTCGCCGACTCAGGTTTGAGCAAAGAAATCAGGCAGCGGGTCTGGACAAACCATGAAACGATAGATCGTCAGACCTTGTTTACCCCGTTCACCACTCATAAAGTCGGCAACCAGCGCATATGGTATTTCAATTTCATCAGCCCCGAATACTGCCGCCACCTGCCCTTGAGCAACTGGGGTAATTTCGCAGCCGACGGCCCACAAAGAAGTCTGCGCCGATTAAACCTTAACTTCACCGACAACGACATCACTGTTTCTACCGTTCATCTCGACAGAAACGAAATCGAGCCGCTGCTTGCTGAATTCAAGAAAACTCCCGGCTGGCACCTGGTCGTACAGGTAGCTTCACCAGAAAATCCGGCGCTTTTTTCAACCAGCGTGCCTGAGCAACAGAGCAACGTCTGGTTGATGTCGATCGAAAACGGGCACACACATCTTCCTCAGATCAATGTTTTCAGGCGCAACAACGGTTATCCAAGATTGACCCTTCGCCGACTGCCCTATAACAGAGCACGCAGCCAGTCTGGTGATGAGCTTTTCAGAATAGCCGAAAATAAAATCCGGCAATCTGTCGTAAAGCCGCTGCATGTCGTCAAACCTTCTTTTCAGGCTTCAACAGCTCCGTTTCGTTTTTCCGGCAACATGCACGCCAGACTGATCAGACAGGCATGCAGCAGCGACGTCACTTTTTTAAGAGTTCCGCCAACACAACATCTGGTTGACAATGTGATATGTACCGGACATATTCTCTCTACTATGGAAAATGACCGTATTCACAGCTTCCGATTATCAGGAAAAGAGTTGTTCGATCTCGCGGCTGCCCTGATAAAGGATTCGGATACGCACCCGACAGCTGTGGCTGGCTGTGAAGCCACCTGGTTTGCCGGGCGGATCACTTCTCTGAATGTTGCCGGGCAGCCCTGTCGGTCAGACAGACACTATCTGGTCAGTACGACTGAGCGAACTCTGCAGGATACAGCCATCAGAAACCTGGCTTTATCAGAAAAACTGCGAGGCTACGAAGGCGAAACTTTGTGGAAGGTGTGGATGAACACACTTAAATCACATTATATTGCTGATGAACAACTGATTGAGCAACCATAAATTCTTACGGGAACCAAATGAACATATTATCAAAGATTTCTAAAAGCCTTCTGACAGCTTTATTGGTGGTATTTCTGCTTACAGGCAGCATTTTTGCACAGACTGAAGACAAAGATTATCAGCCTGATCCTGCCATTACTGCAAAAATTGCCGAAAATCCGCAGATCATACATGAGAAACTCACTTCATCGATGAACAAGCTTCTCGAAAATCCGGCAACCTTGACCATAGAAATCACTCCCTATGCTGAACCGGGCGACAAAGACTGTACAGAGGGCCGATTCAAAAGGGTTGTGGTTAAGACTTCGCGTGGGCAGGTCGAAAAACTTTATCTGCATCAGGCTGACATCGAGTTTGAAGACGTGCAGCTCGACACGAAAAAGCTGCTCGAAGAAGACAAAATCGACCCGGTGTCGATGAAAAATATCAACATGGACGTGATCATTAAAGAAAGCGATATGAACAGCTTTCTCGATGCCAAAAGCAAATCGATAAAGGTATCTGACCCTAAGATAAAGCTGCTGCCCGATACCATGGAACTTTCAGGCATTACCAAATATGGCATGGTCCGGGTAGATTTCTGGGCTACCGGCAAGCTCTCGGTAAAGGATGGCAGAGAAATTCATTTTCACGCCAACCGCATGAAGGTGAACCGCATGACCATGCCCAGATCCTTTGTCGGAATGATCATCAAGAAGATCAACCCGGTGCTCAACCTTGATAAATTCCCATTCAAACTCAATCTCAAAGAAATCAGAATCAGCCGCGGCGAAATGAATTTTACCAGTTACCGCAAGGGATCTCGATAACACAAAGAAATACCTTTTGCATTCAGACTTCCCGCCAAGTTACAATACATCAGATTCAATTCACAGGAGGAAGTATGAAACGACTACTGGTTATTCTTCTCGGTCTCTGTTTTGCTGTACCCGCTTTTGCAGAAGGTGTAAGAGCCGTCGATAACGACGCATGGCTCGATCATCTCGGGCAGATGCAGATAATCAGACAGCAGATTCTGAGCCTGGTTACCAAAGAAAATCCGACAGCAGATGACAAGGCTGTTCTGGAGACTCTCAAAGCCGATTTTGCCGCCCAGAAGGCCAAATGGGACAACTATCTGGTTGAAGTGTCTCAGCAGCAGGAAGCCCCCAAAGTCGATGAAGCAAAGCCTGACACACAGGAAAAGGCCTGGGGCAGCAAATGCAAAGACAGTGATTGCAAAGGCAAAAAGAAGCAAAAGAAACACTGGAAAAAGTCCTGCAAAAAATGCAAAGAAGGCTGTACCGGCAAATGCGGCGACTGCAAGGTTAAAGATTGTGGCAGCAAAGACTGCAAATGCAAAAAGCACGCAAAAAGAGCTGTAAAACCCTGCAGCAAAGGCAAAGAATGCTGCCAGGTCACCGGCAAAGAATGCACAGATCCAAACTGCGGCAGCCACAAAAAGGCGAAAAAACACAGCAAAAAGTGCTGGGGCCAGCATGTCTGCGGTGAACAGTGCAAGAACGGCTGCAAATTTGCTAAAACCGACTGCTGTGGCAGCGCCATGTGCAAAGAAGTCGGTCACTGCATCAGAAACAGCAAAAAGACTGACGACTGCTGTGGCGGCAAAAAGTGCGGCAATAAATCAGGCGAATGTTGCAAAACCTCTGGTAAAAAAGGCTGCAACGGCTGATCGAACAGAATTGACACCTCTTAAAAAGGTCTCACCACGTGTGAGACCTTTTTTA
>JAKJFO010000059.1 GCA_022704885.1 Candidatus Rifleibacteriota bacterium
GCTTACCCGCCGCCTCAGCTACACAACGCTCAAAGAGATTACCGACGCCATTTTTGCGCATGATCTCGGCCGGGTTGTCAAACTTCTCAACGAACTCTATTCTCTTGGCTACGAGCCGCTGACCATCGGCCGCGACCTGCTTGAATACCTGCGCCGCTGCATGATTCTCAAAATCGACAGCGACGCCAACCAGCAGCTCGATCTGCCGGTCGAACAGGCCAGCGAAATCTGCAGGCAGGTTGCTGCACTCGAAGTAAGATATATCATTGGCGCAGTCTATCGTGTCGAACGCGCCCTGCTGAACATTCGCAGCTCATTTCAGGCGCGTGTTTTACTTGAATCTGAGCTGATCAGACTTGGTCTCGGTGATGAAATTTTCGCCAGCGAAGCCATGGAAAAGCGCATAGAACAGCTCGAACAGAAAGTGGCGGCGTTGCGCAAAATCGCCGCCAGACCTGCTGTCAGCATGGCTCCACGCGATGTCGCGCCAGCCGCACCTTCGCCTGCTCCTGCCCGCCCGGTGCTGACTTCTGTTCCGCCACGTTCGCCGGTATCCCCTTTACCGGAAAATGTCGTTCCCATGAGCAGCAGACAGGTGACTGACCCGGTTATCGATTTCCGAAACGCAGTTGGTCGGCGCTCGAATGTTTGTCAGGCTCTGCTGGTCAATGCCAGAATCAAAAAGCCCGAGAACGGAACTTTGACTATCTTTCTTGAGCAGGCGTTTGCCGCCGGCAAACTCAAGGAAAGCAAAAACATCGCTCTGTTAGTCGAAGCCGCCAGAGAAGTTTTTGGAAACGTCGATCAGGTCAAGATTCAGGTGCCAGGCAACGGCAGCGATGATGCCCCACCACCGCCACGCGAAAGTCATCGCGAACAGATTGCCCGACTTGACGAGCAAGCACGCCAGAAAGTACTGCAGAAACCCTCAATTGCAGACGCAGTCGACACTTTTGGCGGAGATATCGTAGATATCGAAGAATAGTTATCAAAAAACTGATATTAAAAGAAAAAAATCGCAGGCTTCTGCGATTTTTTTTGTTGCTGCATTCACCAAAAAAATTCTAAAAGCATTTATACGACAGGTTTTGCGCGCTGGTGTATGCGAACCAGGATTGTACACAGCAATTCCGTGGAAAATGTGGAAAACCATGGGGAAAAGCTTGGGAAGCGAACTCTCTGTTGTGGAAAAATAAAACAGCTACCCTCTTGACAAAGACTGTTTATAAGCTTTTCGAGAGGGCCTGAAAAAATTTTCAGCAAAAAGTCTTGCAAATCGAAAATTTTTTCATGTCAAGATTGTGTACATGAATTTTTACAACGACTACCCGTTTACATAATTTTGTGTACACAGTGTTATGTAAACACAGACCGAAATACCAGAAGCCATTGTTTGCGTTTGTGTACACAGGTTTTTAAAACTTTTATCGGATTGTCGAGTATTCTTATCGGAGTGACTCAAGAGTTTATTGACGATTCTCTTTCGACAAATTTTCACTTCTGTGCTGTATCGAAATTGTCAGATTTTGGTTACAATCAGTAGTATGTGGCGACTTATCGCTGAACACTTGTAATGAACCGGGCATAACATAAGTCCGTTGAAGCAGGGGGTGCCATTGTGCAGAAAAAAGTATCAGGTCTGTTGATTTTGTTGATGGTAGTTGCAGGATTGTTTTTGAGCAGTGACCGGGCAATGGCTGATACCAGGTTTGATTTTTACTATCAGCGTATCGAAAAAGTTGTTGAGATCAACAATCCTGAGCCCAAAGGCTGGTGGGAAAAGACCAAGTCTTTTGTCAAATCAGGTATTAACGCGGTCAAACGCACCTGGGAAAGCGCTGTAACCCGCAACTACAACCTGGGCGAAGGGTCTAAACGCTGGTATTCAGGCGAAGACCATAACATTGCTTATGATGTGCAGCGTGTCAAGGTTAAAAGCGAAGCTCACCTTCTTGAACTGATGGGCGTGAAGGATGAAAGCAAGCTTACCGACGGACAGAAGGCGCTGCTTGCGGTCTATCGCCATTCGACCTCAGATAACATCAAAGACCGCATGAAATACAGTTATCGTAACAGTATCAACATCATTCTGTCTGATACCACGGGCTTCGATGATCCGGGAAAGTACCCCAATGTAACCGACGATTTCTGGCCATATTCCAGCGGCGCGACCATTCAGATGTCGAGCGGGCGCTATAACTGGCCCGGTTCCGAAAGTTCGGCCCGCTCTACTTTTGTGCATGAGTTTGCCCACTCATTCGACCGCACTATCAAGGAATTCATCAAACCATACGGCAAAGATGGCTCACATTTCGCCAATGAACTGACGAGACCGCGCACCGCTTTCGTCGAAGGCTGGGCCCAGTTCAACGAAATGCTCGATTCAGCCGACAAAGTGCGTCAGATGAACAATACAGTAGACCTGATCAAGATCGAAGACAAAAAGAAAGCCGGTGATTACACCAACGTTGAACCAGATACCCTCAGCGGAACTCAGCTGCTGTCTGTAGAAGGCATCAACGCTATCATTCTGCACCGTATCGCCACTGAAGTTCCGGGTGGTAAGGATAAGGTCTTCAAAGCCTTCACTTCGACAAGCTGGAAGCTTTTTCGTGATCTGAGCACCATTACAAAGCAGCTGTGCCGGCAGAATCCTGACGATATTGCTGCCATTGCCCGAATAGTCGATGAACGCACTCTCGGTAAACTGTCTGACAAGGAATTCATCAAGTATATCGGCAGCTCAGACGCCGCCAGAGAATTTCTCAAGAACCGCAAAAAAGCGACTGAAGACGCGGTCGAAGCATCTGCCGGCACCGTCGAAGCCAGCGGCAAGCCTCTCGATATCGAAGTTAAAACCGATGGCTCGAGCCCGTTTGGCGTAAAATAGGCATTTAACCGCCCCCACAGAAGAGAAGCCGCAAGGCTTCTCTTTTTTATGTCTAATTTGTTTCAGGCAGGTCAACCAGGGTTTGTGGTAATCTGTATGCAATGAATCGACGCGCAACTGTCACTCTGGTTCTGATCTCTGTTGTTATGGTGTTCTGGCGAAGTTCTGCCGGAGCAGCAGATGTGTATGCTCTTTTTAACTATGCAGACAGATCAGATGTGCATCTGGTTCATTCGATGCATGGCCCGGCCAACCCTTATGGGCAGCTGTTTTCGGCGCCCCCTGCCAGCAATTTCTACATCGATGAACATGGTCGCTTCAGGCTCATTCATGTAAAGCGATCTGGCAGTTTTAAACAGGATCAGCGACGTCTTTACCGGCAGGTGTTCGACGGATTGCCGGTTCTGGCTGATGTCGGTTGGCAGGGTTATGGACAGCATCAGGATCAGCGTGATCTTATCATCGCGGGGCATTCAGGTCGACCGGTGTTTCGCAGTCGTGGCGCTCCCTTCAGCCCCGGGCCAGGATTTATGGTAAGTCAGTCTATTGCTTTATCGGCTCTGACCAACGGCGAAACCGATATCCGGCCAGATAAAAACTGGTATGAAATTCCGAACGCCAGCTGGTATCAGAGCTGGTTTTCATCTGTTGATGGGCAGCACAGTTCATACATGATTTTTTATGACTGCTGGGAACAGCAGGATATTATGATCTATGATGCAATCTGGAGCGGATTTCCTGTTGAAAAATCCGATGAGCGGCTGATTGGCAACGCCAGAGATTATCGCCTGAATCGGAGCAGACTCGATGGGGCCATGGAAATTTTGCCAGAAAATCCGAAATCGGAAGTTGTAGTCAATCTCGATGCCGGAGTTGCACTGTGCAGGAATCAGGATGCTGGTGGCCAGTCTGTAAGTGCCATATACAGCTGGTATGATGATGCCGCCGGAACAGTTTCTGCCGCCGACTGGACGCCGGAGATTCAGACGGTTTTTGAATCGCGGCATCAGAAGATACGGTTTCCTGTGATGCATGACGCGAATCGAATGATCGTTATGGGCACCGACATTTTGCACGCGTGGTTACACGCTGGCGGTTTACAGCATACCGTCAGTGAGTGCACCTTTTGTCTGGCTCTGCCATTGGACGACAGGTCAGCCGCGTTCTTCATCTATTCCGCTCCCGACAATTCTCTATACCGGTTCTACATAGACCGCGACGATGTCGTTGATTACAGGCGTGCATCAAGACTTACTCCGGCTTTTGTTCCGGTCGCCATGACGGCTGATCATGAGGGTAATCTGCTGCTCGGAAGTTTTTCGGCCTGGCCGCCCGAGATGAGCGAAAGCGAAGATCTGCTGATGTCAGTTGAAGCTGTGGAACTGCTGCCGGCACCCTCTGATGCGACGACAACCAGAGGTAATATGCTGCTGGCGCAGCAGTTTTATTTCAATGTATATCGTCTGACGCCTGCCGGCAGCGAGCCGGTATGGCTTGGTCGTATTGATGTAGGCCGTCACTTGTATCAGTGCGGGTTTGTGATTGCCGAGAGGCCTCTGGCTCTGACCAGCGATGTTCGCGAACTGCTCAGGCTTGCCCGTCTGCCCGGTAATCAGCTCAGTGCTCCCAAAAAACTCGATGAAAGCACATACCCCGGGCAGTTTGTCATGCCCGGTCAGGTATTTATGGCGTTAGCGCGCTGAATTTTTCAGGAAAATTCCCTGATCAGTTCTTCGAGTTCAGGGTCATCAAACTGTTCGTCAGCGCTTTCCTTGATCAGATACACCAGCTTTTTCATCTCAAGGTCGCTGAACTGGCCCTTGCCCTTGTGCGTAATTTTCTCGGCTTCTTCCTGCAAAAGCTTTTTGATGAATTTTTCCCGGGTCGTGCGGTCGGCCACGACCTGGTATATCTTCTCAGCCAGCACTTCGGGTGACACCATGCGATAGGTGCCGTCTTTCACCTGACGCGCAATCTCTTCAAGCCTCTGCATATGCATTAACTGCTGTTGCTGCAGAATCTTGAGGTTGTTCTCGGCCGGTGTTCTGTGTGCAGAAGTTCCGTCGATCTTTTCTCCGCCGCCGGTCTTGTCTTTCAAGGCTTCATCGAAGCCGGTTTTTTTATCGACAGACTCTTTGGCCTTGGGTTTGGTCGTTATTATTATTCTTTTCCCAGGTCCATGAATGGAATCAACCATGATTAGCTCCCTTGTAACTTCCTTGTTAAAAAGGCATATTTTTCCCTTATCCCAATTTATTTATCGTCAACTTTGCCAAAAAAGTTTATAGCAATGCCGAAAAAATCTTTCTCACCCGTACCTGGCATTCTGCCGATAATCCTTGTAGATAATGAATTTCTGGAGGCAAGTCGTGTTGTATCGAAAATGGTTGTCTGTTGCAGTTCTGTACGTGTCGATTCTGTTAATTCCGTCCGGCGCCCTGTTCGCAGCGATCGATCATTCAAGTCTATTTGCCAGCGGGGAAAAGGCTTTCGCAGCCAGCAATTTCAGCGTTGCCGCCGAGAACTTCGCGGCTGCCCTCAAATATTCGCCGTCAGACCTGCGCACCAGATTCCGCTATGGCCAGGCGCTGTTTTCGCTGAACCGTTTCGCTGAGAGCCACAGTCAGTTTCAGGCGGTTCTGCAGAACTCTCCAAACAACATTATTGCCAGAGTCTATCTGGCTGAGAATCTGGTGCAGCTCAACCGTCATGATGATGCCAGAAGCCATCTCGAATGGATACTCAAAGTGCAGCCCGGTCACGCACGTGCCCGTGAGATTCTCGATTCGATAAATGGCCTGACGACAGCAAAACCCGCTCAGGCTATGCCCGAAAAAATGCCGACAGACAGCGCTCCATTGCCGGTGAAAAATACAGCAAAGGCCAGCTCACAGATTGAGCTTACCCCGTATATCGCACCCTCTGGCGAAAAAACCCGGCCGCAGCCAAAAAAAGTCGTTGCACAAAATGCCAAAGAGACGGCCAGCATACCTGCTGCCAGTAAAGTTACCGATTTTTCATTCGAAAAGTTTCTTGCTGACACCCAGAATTCTTTTCTTGTCAGCCTCGAGCTCGTCAGGTTCAATCTCGAGAATGGCGACCTCAACGCTGCAGCTGTCAGTCTCGAACAGGCCACCCGACTCTCACGCAACACTTCCGACAGTCGGCGCTTTCTTGAACTCCAGATTCTCTCAAGCATGCTTCACATCTACCGCCGAGACTTTTCCGCTTTCGGCAAAAATCTGGTAAAGCTCAAATCAGCTCTTGGTGACAAATCCTATCAGTCATTCCTTAACATCTACAACGAAGGCGCGGCAATAACCGACCCGGTCGACCAGGCCCGTCTTGCTGCCGGAATTGCCATGGGTGCCGGCCACCATGCCGTGGCTGCCCGCCTGCTGCTCGAAGTGTTCGTTAAAAAGCCCGAGGACATGCTGACTGCCCACCTGCTGGCCGATGCTCAGCTGCAGAGCCTGGACTATAAAAATGCCGAAAACACGCTGGTGCATATTGCCCGAAACCATACAGACAATGCTGAAGCACACTTCAATCTGGCCCGCTTTTATCTGACCGTATTCTATCAGCCTGAACTTGCCAGGCGCTATGCCGTACATGCTGCATCTCTCAAACCCGGCGATGCCCGTATCGAAATTCTGCTCGGTCTGGCGGATTACGCTGAGGGAAAAGTCGATGCCGGCATTGCGAGAATGCGAAAGCTTCTGCCGGTCGTTGAAGATGAGTCGATGAAGGCCATCTGCCAGCAGATTATCAATGACGGCAACAAGGTCGATGCCACCGGCCGGCCGGTTGACTTCATCAGCATGCTGGCTCTGCCTGGCGCGCCGCATGCTCCGTTCGACAGTTTCCGCCTGGTCGGCGAAGATGCTCTGCGTCGCGGTTCTTTTTTGACGGCTATGAAGTATTTCGCAAATGCGCGTGATTACGCTGAAATCGGCAGAACTTATCTTGGTATCGCGTCGGCTCTAGCCAGCAGCGGCGAAACCGAAATCGCCGCAGTAGCCGCCGGCTATGGTCTCGCGGCGCTGGATGCAGAGCTGCAACAGAACCCGGCAAATGGCCGCGCCAGTCTTTATGCCGCTCTCTATCACTTCGAACGTAACGATATGGCAGCTGCCAGACAGGCGTTAAACCGTGGTCTTTCCGGAAAATGCGATGCAGTTACCAGAAAACGCCTGACTACATTACTCAGCAGTATCGATTCCTGATCAGAAACAGATCTTCAAAGCTGCCCGGCTCGATGTACAGCCGGGCAGTTTTCTTTTTGCAGGAAAGTTGCATTTTATATAAGTTTTTGGGTTGCAATTTACTCAACTTTCTCATTATAATCTGCAGTTAAGATTCCAGATTTCCGGAGGATTCCAGATAATGGCCAAAACGATACTAGTGGCTGAAGACTCCTTGATGTTGCGAAAGGTCGCGTGCTTTCCGCTCGAAAAAGCGGGCTATAAAGTACTTGAGGCCAACAATGGCATCGAGGCGATCGAAGCAATGTCAAAGAATGAAGTAGACATCATCATCACCGACCTTAATATGCCGGGTATGGATGGTTTCGAACTCATCACCCAGGTCAAGGAAAACGACAAATTCAAGCACATACCCATCATTATTCTCACTACCGAAGGCAAAAAAGAGATGGTCATGAAGGGGCTTACCCTCGGCGCCAATTCATTTCTGCAGAAGCCAATCAAACCGGATCTGATGCTTCAGGAAGTAGAAAGACTCCTTGGCAAATCTTCAGGCAAGGGAGGCTGAAACCATGACAAGTTCGACCGTATTACTTGAACAGCTCAGAAATTCAGATCCTTCGCAGCGCCGCAAGGCAGTTCGCGAACTGACCAGATTTCCCGAAGAAAAGCCAGTAGTCGAAGCGCTTTGCGAAGCTCTCGGCGACCCCAATAAGGGTGTTCAGAACATAACCATTGAGGCGCTCGCTTCAATGCGCCATGAAAACACCGTCTATGGTCTTATTCCGGTAGTCAAAAGCTCTGATTTGAATACCAGAAACGCCGGCATGACGATTCTGCGCAACCTTGGGCCCATGGCTATTCCGCCACTCGTTGAAGCTCTCGGTGCCTCTGAAGATGTCGACGAAATCATTCAGATTCTCGTTATTCTCGGCGATATCAAATCACCGCTGGCTACCGATCATGTCATCAAGTTCATCAATCACGACGATGATAACGTTAAAACTACCGCTGTCGAGTCTCTTGGCAAGATCCAGGATCCCAAAGCCGTCGACATGCTCATGGAAACCTACAGGACCTCTGATATTCTCAAATATTCAGTCGTCGAAGCACTTGGCAATATCGCGGTAGAAAAGGCGCTGCCGGTAGTTCTCGGCGCCCTCGAATCGGCAGACATACTTGAGTATTTCACTGCCATCGGCGCTCTCGGATCGATGGAATCGGTCGAAGGTATCGCCCCCCTGTTCGCCAAGCTGCTCAAGGAAGAAGACAGCGGAACCCGCCGTCTGATCTTCAAATCCCTTGCTCAGATCGAAGAAGCCAATCCAGGCTCACTCAAGAAACTCGATCAGGCATCGGTCAAGCCGATTCTGCTGGCACTCATGGAGAACCAGGATGCCGCTGAATATCGCTATATGGTGCGGGTTGCCGCTTCGTTTGGTGAAGAAGCATATGCCGCCGCACTGATGAGCGCTCTCGAAAGCAGTGACAGTGACATCGCCGACATCGCGTTCGAAGGTATCATGCGCATTGGTAAAAAAGCCGTCAGATGCGCGCTCGATCGCGTTGGCCGCGTTGAACCGCCGGTTGCCGTAAGAATTTTCAATTTCCTGACAAAATGTCCTGCCAGCGAAGTGCCAGGAGCGACTTCACTGTTCGCTCAACATCACGATGACTCAGTCAGACAGGCTTTTGCTCTGACACTGGGCGCCAATCCTTCCGATCAGTCGTTCAGCACACTCAAAACCATGCTCGACGACGCCGACGAAATCGTGCGCCGCAATGTCGTTGCCGGTATCGCCAGAATGCTTGATTACGATGGCGCCCTCACCGCGCTGATCAACAAGTTCAAGGATATCAACGGTCACGTCAGGCGCGAAGCCTGTCTGGCCATGGCCAACTCAACTTCGAGCCAGCTCGTCGAGCCTCTGTTCAATGTTGTAATGACCGAACCCTACGGCGACGTTCGCGAAGCTGCAGCTTCAGTTCTTGCCCGCCGCAAAGATCCGGCCATTACCAAAAGACTGCTCGAAATGCTCGAAAGCGACAACTCACGTATCCGCGAAACTATTTCGCGCACCATCTGGCAGTGCGGCTCAACCCTCGCCGTCGACTCGCTTATTCAGAAGCTCAATGACAAAGAATGGCGTGTTGCAGTTAACTCATGCTTTTCACTCGAAAACATGAAAGACCTCAAGTCGATCTTTCCGCTCAAAGAACTGCTTAAAAACGGCGACTGGCAGATCAGAATCGCGGCCCTCTCAGCCCTGCGCTCATTCAAGAGCAAAGAACTCAAGCAGTTCTTCGTTCCGTTGCTGGCCGACGAAAATCCGCAGGTTGCCAAACTGGCAGTAGTAGCTCTCAGTGAACTCGCCGATAAATCTCTCGACCTCGATCTTCAGAAGCATATCAAGCATCAGCGCTGGGAAGTCCGCTACCAGATCGTCAAGGCCCTCGGTGCCATCAAAAGTCAGAGCAGCGTCAGCTCGCTCATTCAGATGGTCGAAAAAGACGAAAGCAATGCTGTGCGCGTACGCGCTATTCTGGCTCTGGCCAAAATCGGTGACAAGTCTGCGGCTGCCACAGTCGCCAAAGCTCTTGACAGCTCAGATCAGAACCTCGTCATCGCCGCCATCAAATACATCAAGGACAACGGCGCCAATGGCGTCAATGGCCTCGAAGACAAGCTAAAAGACATCTTCCTGCGCGACGCCTGGATCCGCAATTACTTCATTCAGACCGCTGCCCAGAACAGTTCCGAGCTCATCGAGAAGGTGCTCAAATCAGTTGTCGCACCTCGCCAGGTCAGACTGATCGACCGGCTCAAGGCTATTCCCGTCGACGATAAAGGCATCAATACCGAAGAAGCCCTGATTTTGCGCGATATCATCGCCGAGAAGTGCGGTGTCGAAATCAACGACAAAAAGCAGCTCGAGCAGAAGCTCGGTCGCAACCTTGGCCGCTTCTTCTTCACCTCCTGGATCGAATATTACCATAACCTTCGCTATGGCGCCGAAGAAGGCAGCGACCTGCTCGTCAGCCTCTACGATTCGATCACCAATCCGGCAACCGAATTCTTTGGTGAAGCGGCACAGAGCAAGGTGCTGGTTTCGACGATCATACCCGACCTTATCGAAACCCGGGTTAAAGAAGGCGCCGACACCATTCGCGTTCTCTGCTGTGGCACTTCGTTCGGTCCTGAAGCCTATTCGACCGCAATGAGCGTGCTCGAAGACGTGCATTCTGACAAGGCCCGCGTTACTGTGACCGGTATCGATGTTTCGCACATCTGTCTCAATACCGCTAAACGCGGGATTTACAAACGCGAAATGTTCCGCCAGGTCGACCAGAAGTATATCGACCTTTACTTCGAAGATGACCGCGGCGACCTGCGCGTCAAAGACGAAGTGAAAAACCTCGTCGAATTCAAGTTCACCAATACCGTGAACCCCGAAGCGATGGAACAGCTGGGCGAATTCGATGTGGTCATCTGCCGCAATCTGTTCTCCGACTTCTCACAGAAGGCAAAAGAACGTATGGCCGAGAACATCTACAATATTCTCGTGCCCGGCGGCGTTCTGCTGATCGCCGGTAAAGAGACTCTCTACAACGTAACCAAGGCTTTCCGCCTGCAGACCTACGAAAAGGTAGTCGCTTACCGCAAGCTCTGATAAAGAGTTTTCAACAGAGAGGCCCGCAAATTGCCGCGGGCCTCTTTTTTTTATCCTGTATTTGTGGTACGGTTTATCGACCTGTCAGGTTATAGCAATAAAAGCTGAACCATACCCGGGCAAGTTATTCGTGCTCGTGCTCAGCGAAGCGGTGCTCGTAATTGAAAAACAAAATCGATTACGATTACGCGCACGAGCATGGCAGCTGTTCGGGCCTTTCGATCTTAAATGAGCAAGATATTGATTTCGTGATACCGGGTATCGATCATTTTGAAGTGCTATAACGGCCTGTTGTGCAGTTGCCGGTTAACTGACATTCTTGATTAGCGGGAGATATACACATGCTGCGACGAAAATTTGTTGTTCTGATTCTTGTACTGACTGGTGCCGTATTCTTTACCGGCTGTTTTGGCGGCGATTCTGATGATAAAGGGACTGCGCTACCATCTTCTTACGTTACCCTCAACGGCACCCTGACCGCGCCCGATAAGCTTGAGTCAACCCTGCTTGGTAGCAGTCTCAGCAGTGTCGACAGCGAAGTGCGTAACCGTTATAAAACAGCGGTTGTTTCTGTTAATGGTAGTCCGATAAGTACTTTTGAGATTCTTAGTGAGGCCTCTGGTTCTGAATGGCCGATTAAAATCCAGAATGTGCCAGAGTCTTCTGTCGGAACTTACGAAGTAGCTGTTGTGGTTGGTCATATAACCCTGCGCGCCAAAGTGCGCGACAGCGAAAAGGCACAGTTCGACATCAATCTTGAAACTACTGCTGCTGCCATGCTGGCAGATGTCACAGCTTTCGAACCGCACCAGTTACAGACAACCTATCTGGCCTTCGTTAATACGCTCAAGAACGCTCTGGCCGCATCAGCACAAAAGACAGCTACCGATCTGACAGTCGGCAGCATAGTCAATGACGCCAGCGTTCAGACAGTCATGACCACCCAGAAAGGCTTTCTCGAATCGATAGCCGATCTCACGACCACGGCAAAATTCGCCTACCTGCAGCGAGAAAACGACCTCGATGGCGATGGTAAAATAGACCTGTATGTTGAGACGAACAGTACCAATGAAACCGTTCGTTTTTACACAGCGCTGTCAAAAGATACATCCAAGTTTGAAGATGTCACCAGCCTCGATGCCTACTCAGACGCTGCCCTGATTGCCGACTTTGCTGATCCGGCACAACTTGGCCAGGGGAGATATTTTTTGCCGGGTGAGAATAAGACCATTCTCGGACTATATTTCAAAAAGTCAGCAACAGGCGATAAGTATCTTAAAATGTACGTTCATCGTGTAGATCTTGCTGAAGGCGTTCTCTCCGGCGTTCTCGTCGAATACAGTTTTGTAACCGCCAACTCAACTGCTATCAGCAAAGGTCAGAAAGTCATCATGCTTAACGGAACGCCCCTGGTTGATGGCGCGGTTTATGCCACCGATTTTTTGACGGATTCAGAAGAGCCAGCAGGTATGCTTAGCTTTATTGACTCTGCTAAAGGTCTGGGCAATGCTGAAGACAGTCTGATGGTGGTGGCTATAGTTGGCCAACCTGATATCGAAAACGTCACGATTGCACCCGCATGGCCTGCTGGTGGCGATTATGAGTTCAATACAACCAGGGCTCTTGAAAGTATTGCAAAAAGCCAGCTCGAAGTCGGCGATGCCTTTGCCGCATATTTTGCGACCACAAAGCATTATGCCCTGTTCAAAATCAACTCGATCGCCGCAGATCGCATCATCGTCGATTACATAGTCAACGCCAGCGAAGACGAACGCCGCTTCAAATGAGGCAGGTTGACCTTTTTGAGCTGGTACTGATATGTTAGCCTTATGAACAAAGCCAGATTTTACGAGCAGACCGCTGAAGGTCTGCTCTGTCTGTTGTGTCCTAACCATTGCCGGCTGCAGCCCGGTCAGAGTGGTCGCTGTCTTTCGCGGCACGCTTCTGACGACGGCCACATGTTGCTCGACAGTTACGCACGCATTGTCGCCGCCAATGTCGACCCGATCGAAAAAAAACCGCTTTATCACTTTTTTCCGGGCCGGCCGATCTATTCGATCGGCTCTTATGGCTGTAACCTGCATTGCCGTTTTTGCCAGAATGCCGATATCTCACAGAAAAAGCATGTTGGCAGCGAACTGACACCGCAGCAGCTGGTGATAGAGGCAGGCAGTATACAAGACAATATTGGCGTGGCATTTACCTACAACGAACCGGGAATCTGGTTCGAGTATATCTGCGATTGTGCGCCGCTGCTACGCCAGGCCGGTCTGCAGACTGTGCTGGTAACCAATGGTTATCTTAACTCCGAGCCCTGGGCTGAGCTGTGCCAGCATGCCGATGCCATGAACATCGATCTCAAGTCGTTCAACGCAGATTTTTATAAGAATATCTGTGGCGGCCGGCTCGAGACGGTGAAGAACAATATAATCGCTGCAGTTCAGGCTGGTGTTCATGTCGAAGTTACTCACCTGGTTGTGACTGGCCTTAACGATGTCATCGACGAATTCAAACAGCTGGTCGACTGGCTGGCCGATCTCTCCGATCGTGTACCGCTGCATATTTCACGCTACTTTCCGCGTTATCATGAATCAGCTCCGCCTACCAACCCGGCTTTGATCGGTCATTTCGTCGAGATCGCCGCGAAGAAGCTCAAATTCGTCTACCCCGGCAATGTCGCTGCCGATCAGGATACGCTCTGTCCGGCCTGCAAAAGCGTTCTGGTCAGGCGCCATGCTTATGAAGTGCTGTGTAATTATCGTGGAACCACCTGCCAGTGCGGCGAAAAGTTACCATTCGTTGATGCGGGCAATCCTGCTGTAAGAGAAAGGGGCGCCTGACGTGTCAGAAACGTCTAAATGTGATACCGGAAATTCCGCTAAACGCCAGTTCGACTGGGGCCCGCCTGCCAATCCGGCTGGAGATACCTTTAAAGACTGGCTGGTTTATCTGTTTCTCATCGTTCTGCTTTCGGGCGGAGTCTGGGCTTTGCTCGACATCAACGGTCGTCAGGATAATATGCCGGCACCTGTCTTAAAGCACACTGAAAGCAGACCAGCCGAACCGCCTCCTGCCTCAGCTGCTGCCGCAGTTGAGCCGGTTCAACCGGTTGTTGCCGCCCGTCCGCTTGCGCGCTTTTTCGTGCAGCTCGGCGCTTTTCCTGATGAAGCATCGGCCCGCGAAATATTCAATCAGCTCGAAACCGAAGGCTTTGCGCCAACCCTCGCCGAGCCCGACGCCCAGTTTGAGATTTACCGCATCTTTGTCGGCCCCTACCCCGATGAAGCCGCCGCCGAAGACGTCGCCGAAAAACTCAACGCCATCGACTTCCACTGCTTCGTCATTGAACAGCCGTAACAACCTTCAGTCCTGCTCCAGCGCTTTTTTGCCGGTGAGGGGAGCAGTGACTGATTTCAGATAAATCGGGATCTTGCCGGCGTTGAAATGGTGGCTTCTGATCTCGGTTTCTACACCATCGACGGTCTTCTTTTCGACGCGGGTCTCGATCGCGCCACTTTTAACGACGACAAATGCTAATACGAACAACATAAAACTCAGTGCCAATGCAGCTTTAAACAGGCCGCCACGGTTTGCTGACATACCTTTCCCCTTAATCCTGCAGATAATCTTTTCTCTGAAAGTATAACATCAATCCAGCACTTGCATGAGCTGTATTTAGTGCCTGAATGAAAACTTTTCTGCAGGAATTACATTTGGCTGCAAACAGGTGTAAAATATTCCCGGGTCTATGTCATGTGAACTGGCAGAGTCTGGCTAATACTGCTCTGCTATAAAAAGGGGAGTAAACATGTCGAAAAAGTTGATTCTGGTTGCTTTGTTCATTTCTATGGTCAACGGCTTTGGTCTGGCCGAAGAAAATGTTGCGCCGGTGCCGGCAACGATAGAGACCGCGGTAGACGCTGCGGTTGAAGAAAATATCGATCCGGTGCTCGATGAAGGCTGGGATCGTGGTGTTGGCAAGGTGACGCCGCAGATGCTCGAACGCTTCGATACCGACAAGAATGGTGAACTCAGCAATACTGAACGCGAAACCATGAAAAGCACCATGCGCACCGAAAGACTGACCAGATTCGATACTGACGGCGACGGAAAAATCAGCGAAGAAGAAAAGCGGGTTGCCAAAGACGCCCGTAAAACCGCCAAAGAAAAGGCTCTCAAAAAATTCGACAGCGATGGCGATGGCAAACTCAACGACGCTGAGCGTGAAGCCATGAAAGCTGAACGTCAGCAGGACAAGGCGAAGCGCCTTGAAAAATTCGATACCGACAAAGACGGTAAGCTCAGCAAGGAAGAAAAAGCCGCCGGCAAAAAGATTGCCCAGGAAAAAAGGGGTAAAGTTCTTGACAAGTTTGATGCTGACAAAGATGGCAGCCTCAGTGATGCTGAGCGAGAAACGATGAAAGCCACCCGCGAAAAAAACAAGGCGAAAAAGCTCGAACGCTTTGATACCGACAAGGACGGCAGCCTCAGTGATGCCGAAAAAGCCAGCGCAAAACAACAGAAACAGGAAAAGAAACAGCTCAAAGAACAGAAACAGAATCGCGAACAAAAGCAGGAAAAAAAGCAGAACCGCGAGCAGAAGCAGCAGCGTCAGCAGAAACAAAAGGGCAAAAAGAAGTAATTCTTTTGGCTCAGTCTTGATTTAAAAGAGCCTGTCTTTGTAAAACAAAGACAGGCTTTTCATACTATAAGATCCCTGGTCAGAAAAACTTTTCTGGCGGCGGGTGGTATATTATTGGATAATCGCAAATAGTCGGAGTGTGAATTATGAAAAAGAGCTTGAAAAAAATATCAGCAGTATGCAGCGTTATGTTTTTGACTGTTCTGGCTGTTGCTCTGCAGAAGCCCTTGCCGGCTCAAACCGCGAATCCGTTTGATGTCGGGCATGTCAGAATAGGAGTCGCAGGTGACACCACTTCTGATTATCATCAGATTAACGCCAGCGCGGCCCAGGCTCTTACCGATGAAGAGAAAGAGTTGCTCGACCTGCAGCTGCTGCCGGTTTATTACCCGATTTTAAAGCACTGTCTCGATGGCAAAGAGCCATTTGCCGGCAAAAGTGGCGGTCTGAGCGCAGCCAAAAATCTCTGCAAAAGTTTTTACCCGGCGGGTGCGCCCAATAATTACTCGCGTGACTTCGGCAATCCGGTGCGAATGCTTGACTGGGCCCGCAGATATAGAAAAGACGAAAAGATGTGTAAACTCGTGACTTCTACCCGCCGCGGCGATGTCATTCTCGTCGGACCGAAAGATAAGAAGGCCGTCGATACCAATTTCATCTGTTTGATGACCAAGGGGCCATACTATCACGCCAGTATGGTAGTAGACAGCGTGCCTCCGATCGTCATCGAGGCAGTCGGCATTACCGCCAATCCTTCTGACAAGGCATACAGCGACAAGGTGCGTCTGAGCACCTGGTATGAAGAACTTGGCGGCTGGGGAAATTACCGCCTGGTCAGGCCGACCCACGGTTTACCGGCGGCCAGTGCATCGTTGACCATCAACAAGGCTGTCGCTTACGCGGAAGATCAGCTGGGTAAGCCCTACGACTACGCATTTTCAAATTCAGACGGTAACAATGCCTTTTACTGCAGCGAACTGGTTCACAAGGCTTACTCGATCGGCGCTGGCTTTAAAGGTAATCTTGCCGACAAGAATCCTGAGCGCGACAAGATTCTGGTAGCTCTGCATGCGGTAATAGACGGTCTCGAGCCGAAGAACAAATATGAACTTTCTGACAAGGTCATGCAGTTTGCCATCGAGTACAGTCATAGCCCCGACATCAACAAGCTGCAAAAATTCATCATCGACGAGCTCGTGCCATCCTGTCGAACGCTCGAAAAGGCTTTTCCCGACAAGACTGCCCGGGCAAAACTCAACAATGTGTTCAACAAGGTCAAGAGCAATGAAGGCTTTGCCGGCTTTGTTGCGGCCAACAAGGCCTATGAAGAAGCCGAAAAATCAGGCAAATTCAAGGCTGGCTGGGGTCTTGGCAAATTGCGCGAGCTGAAGAGCAAGGCGTCCATAGGAATTGCGCTGCTCAAAGATATAGACAAGCTGGGCCGGGAAAGTGGCGCCAGCCGCAAAAATCTGACCATGGTGCTCGCCAGGATAATCATTCCGGTTTATAAGAACCTTGGAACTTTCGGCGAAGTACTTGGTGGCATGAACAAAAGCGACATGGTCGCGCTGCCGGAAGGCGTCAAAACTGTGCTCAAGCTCGTCGACTGGGGCGTCACCAAACGCGAAGAAGTCAAAAAGTGGCCGGTAGTCGGCAATTGGCTGGCCGAGCTGATGCCCGGCAACGGCGACGGCAAAATCAGAACCGACCTCACCAGTCCCAGTGATCTCGCCAACGCCAGTCCCGGCTTCACCATCAACTACCCATAAAATTCTGGCTGAGGCACAAGGCTGGCTGACATAATTTGTTTAATAATCGCAGCATTTTAACTATACTATCGCCATGACTTTGCTCGGAAAATCAGACAGCAGTCGGGCTATGGCTTTATTGACGCGGGGAATGTTGTATTTTTGTCTCGCGGTTTTCCCGCTGGTCATGGTTTATGTCGAGCTGGTGCGCTTTTTTGAGCTCGAGCAGGGGGAAAGGCGCAGCGAACTCTATCAGCAGGCCGGGCGTGAGCTGCTCAAATTCAGCGAATATGCCGATGACGCGCGATTTTTTCATCTGCTTCTGAAAAACCAGTTTTCGGCTGACCTTCGTACCGCAGGGCAAGACGTATCAGAGCTGAAAATCAGGGTTGATCGCCTCAACTCATCTTTCCCATTATGCCGCTAACTCCTGAATCGATGATTCGTTAGCCGGGTCATAAAGTACAGAAGCGCACCAACAGTTGATTCTCTCGATTAGCACCTGCGGATTCCTTTCAAGAATTTTGTGAAGCTTTCGCATCGTTACGTTCAAATTTCCAGAGCAGTCTTTTATGGCTTGGGCAAATATGAAGCACAGATAAATTCTGACAAGAACTCTGTCTTTCCGCTGATTGTGAATGCCCGGCAGTCCTAGAAGCTGCTTCAAGTTCCAGAAAACTTGCTCAAGTTGCCAGCGTCTACGTGCGACTCGCCTTATCGTTAAGCTTTTCATGTTGGCATCATTGGTGAAAAAGCGTTTTGTTTCTCCGCCAATGTGCATCAATACAACCAGAACCTCACCATAGACTCGTATTTTTGCTTTATGGCGATAATACGGCGTGTCAAATTCACCCGTAAGCAAGCGAAATTTCTTCTGGTATAGCGTTTCTATGACAAAGAAATACAGGTTCGCAGGCAACCACAGAACATTATTCCAGCAAACTTTCAGGCTTCCCTTTACTTCTGAAACAAGCTTTAGTCCTGCATTGTCAGCATAACGCAGTACATAACCTGCAGCATAAGAACTGTCTACAGACAAGTAGCATCCCTTTATAGACAGGCCATAATCGTTGAGTTGCGAATCAATTCTTTTCAACGACGCAACCAGCCACTCGCCTTCCGAATAACGTGGCCGGCCACGACCAGATGATTTGGGAGGAACAACATGAACATCAAGAATTATATGCTTGTTACCCTCGCCAATGACGGCAATCAAAGCTCTGGTGCGCAGACCTTTAACAGCTCGCTTTTCGGCGCCGCTATAACAGGGATGAGCCAGACCACCAAAATCACCACAAACGGTTCGCGTTGAATCGTCAGCGCAAAGTGTTATGCATTCTCTGCTTCTAACAGACGAGTCGGCTTGTTTCAGGCGCTGAACATGCGAAGACAAACGACTGATCCCTTCACGTTGAATCCCGGCGAGCCAGGATGATGGCAACCGTGAGTCAAGAACAGTGTAAAGGCTGTTCTTGCCTATCATACAGGTCTCAGCAAGATCTTTCAGACTTCTGGCTGACATCATCGGAGACAATATGATCAGCAGAAGAAGGCGGCGATCTCTTATAGAAATTCGACAGCGAATAACTTTCAGTATTGCCCGCAGAAGAGCTTCAGAGTAAAATGTAATCATAAAGGGATCTCCTTTGTTGATTTTGCCTGATAACAAAATTATACTTTGGAGGTCCCTTTTCTGTACAGACCCAATGCGCTTCTGCATAATAACTTCTATTTCTTTCAGCTCTGTCACGTTATAATAAATCCTTCAGGTAAACATGAGTCAAGAAAGAATACCCGGGAATTTTTTCATTTGTCTTCTGGAACCGGAACGGCGATGTGATCACTTCGTTGTCAGACGACACGCGCTTCAACTTTCTACTTAAAAAACTCAATCAGATGCTTGCTGCTGTCAAACAGGATACTCGTGCCGGCCGCCATCTCGACACTGATTTCTCAGACCGTTGCAACAAGGAACTGCGCATGTTGCGTCAGTTTCTTGGTCCATTTATCACACCGGAAGGCCTGACCAGACCCTTCGTTGATGCCGGCACCGCTGCATGTTTTCGCCTGCATGCCCGGGGTGAGCGCACTCTGGGGTGGTATGAGAAGACTGCCGATTATTCTGTGCTGGTTTTTATCTCAGATAAGGTGCGAAATGCTCTGACCGGGCCAAAACGACTCTGTCAAAGCCTGCGTGGCAAACATCCGGAAATGTCATTTTACCTGTTCGACGAGCACCAGTTGAAGCTGCTGCCGGCGTCGGGTGGCACGACCGGCAATGACATTCTGGTAAATTTCGGCAAATATCGCAAAATGGCTCCAAAGGAGCATCTTGCCGCAGACAATCACTATTTTGACTTTCAGAAGCTGAACGAGCGCTGGTGGGGAGTTGCTGCCATCGACAAGAATGCTGTCGGCAGCGTTGCAACTCTGGCTGGCAAATTTCTGGCAAAAGCATTGGCTGCCATTCTGCTGGTTATTTTTATGTTGAGCTGTTACTTTCTGGTGCACGAGAACCCGCTGCATTCAGTGCGTTCGAAGCTGGTAATCGTTTTTGCTTACACAGTATTCATTCCGGCGCTGGTTTTCGGTGTGGTTGCTTTCGATTATCTCAAACAGCAGGAAAAGCAGGCAATCAGTGAACTTTCAGCCAGCCATTTTCAGCTGCTGACCTCAATCGACAGCCAGTTCAACGGCTATCTGCACAATCGCGCGCGTGAACTGAACTCAGTTATCGATAAAGTATTTGTCGGGAAATCGCCGGACGAAATCGATCAGCTGGCAGCCTCGGTCAGTGCCTCGATTCTCGCTGATTTTGCACCCGACACTATTACTATATCAGACAGCAGTGGTAAAGACCTGCTCAATGCCGCTTATTCGAAAACTCTTAGAGACGACCATCTGCGCAAAAACGCAGCGGGAGAACTTATTGCTTATTTAAACAGCAGCTTTAACGATCTGCATCGTCCTTCACAGGGGGTTGCAGAAGGCTATCT
>JAKJFO010000005.1:0-335 GCA_022704885.1 Candidatus Rifleibacteriota bacterium
ATTTCTCCGGCAATAAATATAGTCTGTTTATACCACCGCCCTCACTTCGACAGAATGTGGTTAAGACTGCGCCTTGCTATAAGGGCAGGGTTCGGTTGCGCAAACGTGGATCTCTATCGTTGTGTGCTTGAGCCTGGTGACATGCGAAAGTCGCGAACTGTAGACTGACGGACAGCAGTTGTCTCTGGCTACAACAGTTATAGCAGCGGCAAAAAAGTTGGAATTGAGCGGCCAGATGTGCAAATCTTCCACTTTGCTGCTGCCATCAGATTCGATGGCAGTTATGACTGCGTCCTGAATTGCTTTGTCATTGCCGTCAAGCAGAATATAGGCGG
>JAKJFO010000005.1:386-56022 GCA_022704885.1 Candidatus Rifleibacteriota bacterium
ATGAATGGATCGAGAAAAGACCAGCCATAAAATTTGCCCGACAGCAGTGCGAAAATAGCCAGAATCGAGGTAAGTGCATCGGCGACGACATGCAGGTAGGCAGCTCTGAGATTGTGATCATGCGCGTGATGGTCATGGTTGTCATGGTGATCATGTTCTTCGTGGTCTTCATGGTCTTCATGGTCTTCGTGATCATGATCGGCATGACCGTGCGAATGACCGGCATGCCCACCATGTAGAAGCCAGATGCTGAAAACGTTTACCACCAGCCCGATAACAGCGACTAAAATAGCCTGATCAAACGCTATTTCAACCGGATTCATCAGGCGGGCTACCGATTCAACAATCATGTAAACAGCTGTGGCCCCGAGAAACAACGCGCTGGTATAGCCAGATAAGACGCCAAATTTTCCGGTTCCGAAACCGAATTTTGCTGAGCCGGTAAATCTTCTGGCCATTACATAAGCAAAATAAGTGATACCGAGGGCAAAAGCATGGGTGCTCATGTGCCAGCCATCGGCAAGCAGCGCCATAGAACCTGTCAGAACCCCGGCGACTATCTCAACGAGCATGGTAATTCCCGTCAAAATGATCACATTCAGAGTTCGTCTTTCATTTTCATGAGCATGCTCGCCAAAATCGTGACTGTGAAATTCATTATTGATATTATCTGCTGTCATGCTATCTGTCCTTTTTGCCTTATCTCAGCGAATCTTGTTTAAATGATCGATGAGCTCATCGATGAGCTGAGATTGATTTTCATTTTCCATAGCCGATCGTTGAATGCAACCTCTGAGATGGTCGCTGACGATCTGCAGCCAGACGCCACGCACAGCTCCTGAAACCGAAACGACCTGCCTCAGGACTTCAATACAGTCGCGGTCGCTTTCCACCATTCGACTCAAGCCCCTGACCTGGCCTTCAATACGGTTAAGACGTTTTATCAGTCTTTTCTTATTCTGATCTGTGCCACAAAGACTCATAACTGCAACCTTTCAATATAGGGTATGGGGGTATATACTATATTGCGCGCCAAAAGTCAAAGACAGCCGACCAGCCCGCAATCAGCTGAATGAAAACTGCTCGATCGGCTGGAACACTGCTGCCCGAATGCTTTTGCGCCGGGCCGGCCGCCTGAACTGCTGATGATTTGGCAGCCTTCCAAGGGTCACTTACTTTCCAGGCCTTTGCCCGACGCCTCTCTGCCAATGTTGCTTATACAAATCGACCCTCAGAGAGACAGGTTGCCATTCATCATCAGAAAGGCTTTATCGATGCATCTTTTCACTGGCTCAGCATACCAGGGTGGTAGAGTGAAACTGTTAGCTTCTGTGTCGCTGATCAGCTGAATCTCGCTGTATGTGTATATTGTCCCCTTCTTTTTGACCACCTGAATCTCCTCGACCTGTTTTGAGCTTACCTTGAATCCTTCAGGCTTTCCGGGGTAATGCTCACGATAATCGAACTCGGCAGCGCTGATTCTGATATCAACCGTGAGATACTTGAAATACCTGTAATAAAGCTCTCTTACGACGATCATGCCTAAAAAAAACAGGTCGAGCGTTACCAGCCAGTCAGGAACAGTTCCACGTGAACCCCTGGGGCCGGAATAAAAGCCGGTCAGAACCATAAGCAGAGCAAAAGCACAGCCGAACTTGTTTATGGGCACATAGGTCGAAAAAGCGTAAGGCATGCTGTAACTGATACGCAAAAGCTTATCGCCCTGTTGAATCTTGATGTTTTCAGGGATTCGAACAGATTCTGAAAGAATCTCATCCTGATATTGGACCAGCAGTTCGTAATAAGGCCTGTTCAGCTCATCCCAGTTACGACCCGGAGTAGTTTCAGTGATCGAGTGAACATCTTTGTATTTCTTGTCTTCAAGATTGAGATATAATCTTGTTTTCAGCGCTACAGTCAGTTTTTCGGCACAGGCACGAATTGGCAGGATATTGAAGTGCCGGGCAACATTCATTTCAGTGCCTTCAGAGAAGAGCGAAAGCTGATGTATCCAGTTCCATTGATCCTGCCCTTTTGAGTTTTTGCCGGTTACAGCATAAACCTTGTAAAGAATCAGATAATCAACTTCGTTGGGCGAAACTTCACGACTCTTGATACTGAAACGGCCATCAGGCAAAGCTTCAAACGCCACCTTGCAGACGACAAAAGGATCTTTGTCTGCCGACCATTCAGATTTGTCTTCTTCTAATTCATCATCAGAAATCTTACTGTCGCGATCTTCTAGTCCCATTGTTTTCCCTCAATTGATAACGACTTCGCCGTCATCTATCGGCTGCAATGCCGCTCCTGACGGTAGTTTAACCATATGACCCGGCATCATACCCATGCGCTGCCGCGCAGCAAAATAGAAAGCAACGGCATTACCAGCCAGAGAATTTTGGCGATCCTCTGCGCGCTGAGATTTTTGAAGGACACCGCATCATAACTGCCATTCGCCTGCCTCAGATCAGGGATTACGCCCTGCAATTCCACATCGAAACGACCAGATCCCATAAAAAACCCCTCTAGTTTTGTTTCTGCAAGTATATCAATTCATGAGCAGTCAGGCCATAATTTCATGCAGATTCAATTATACAAAAGCGCGTTGATTTTTGTTAAGCCAGAGGCTTCGGCCATCAGACGGGATGCTTTTTTGCTGACAGGAGGTCAGCGATACTTGGCAGCATCAAGATAGATGCGGCCGGGTGCTCCAGGATTGGCTCAGAGCTGGCCTTTGCCTTCGGCAAACCGCTTCGCTCATAAGCTTACGAAAAAGCAAACCCGTCTTCAGGCCGCGCGACAAAATTCAATGCTCGTTTATATATATTCGTTGTCGCTAAGACACTGGCGTTAGGCAGCAGGCAAAACGATCTGGCGGGTGCTGGTGCGTTCGATGAAGTAGCGGTCGTGCGAAACCATAACTACAGTGCCTGAGAACTCTGCGAGAGCCGACTCAAGCGCTTCGCGCGCATTGATTTCGAGATGGTTTGTTGGTTCATCAAGCAGAAGCACATCGGGTGCCATAAAGAGCAGGCGCGCCAGCGCCGTCTTGCTGCGTTCACCGACGCTCAAAGTCGAGATCTGCTGTTCGACTTTCTCTTTTTCGAGTTTGAGGCAGCCGAGTATGGTGCGGGCGCGAGTCTGACCGGCATAATCACCAGACAGCACATGTTCGAGCACGGTTGCCGAAAAGTCGAGCTGTTCGAATTCCTGCGCGTGGTAACCGATCACTGCTTCAGGAGCCCAGCTGATCTGGCCGCTGTCGGCATTTTCGTAACCCGCCAGTACGCGCATCAGCGTCGATTTGCCCGAACCGTTGGGTCCGACGAGCGCAAGGCGCTCGCCGTTGAGCAAAGTCATCGAGAAATCAGCAAACAGCTGCAATGAATCATAACTCTTGCAGAGCCCCTCAACGCGCAAAACACAGCTGTTTTTAAGATTCTTTTCGGGAAAACCGATCGACCGCTTCTTCTCGATAAACGGCTTTTCAGCCTGCGCCTTGTCGACGAGTCTCTGCAAACGCTGTTCCATGGCTGTCGCAGCCCGTTGTTTGTTCTGCGTGCGCAGCAACGCCTTGGCCGAACCCTCGTCACGTTTGCAGATGCCGCCCTTTTTAGTGCGGTCACGTTTTGGCTTGAAGTTTTCCATGCGGTTCGCATCGGCTCGCTGCTTCGCTGCAGCCCGCTGCAGACGATCGATCTGGCGATCGGCCAGTTCTGCCGCGAGAATCTGATTCTGCAGCAACTGTTCCTTCTGCTGGCGATAAAAGCTGTAATTACCGCTGAATTCGGTCAGCGAACCATTTTTCAGTTCCCATATCCGGTCGCAGCAGTTGTCGAGAAAACGACGGTCGTGGCTGACGACCAGCCATGGAATCCTGAGATCGCACAGATAGTTTTCGAGCCATTCAAGTGCCTCGACATCGAGGTGGTTGGTCGGTTCGTCGAGCAGCAGAAAATCTGGTTTGTCGAGCAAAAGCCTGATCAGGCCGGCACGGTTTTTTTCGCCACCACTCAGGCTTTCCATCGGGCGCTGTAAAAACTCCGGAGCCAGCGAAAATTCGCTGAAAAGGCGGGCAATATCGGCCTCGATCGCATAACCATCAATTTCGGCGAACTCGCCATGCAGCTCAGACAACCGCAAAGCATCTGCATCTGAAGAATGCTCGAGCCGATCAATCTCTTTGCGTATGCAGGCAACCTGCGGTCTGACAAATTCAAATACCGTCTGCTCGACCCGCTCGCCGGCTTCCTGCTGCAATGTGGAAATGCGCAGGCCTGGCTTGAAAGTCAACTGACCGCTGAATCCGGCAATTTCACCTGAAATGATTTTGAGCAGAGTTGTTTTGCCACAGCCATTCGGGCCAACCAGGCCGATATGGCTGCCGGAATCGACAAACAGGTTCAATCCGGTAAAGACCGGCGTAACTGTGGCGGGAAAAGTGTAGGAAAGGCTGGAAGCGGCGATAATCAACATACTGACCTCCTGATCGGCTAAAAGCCCCAAAACGGGCAGAAAACAAAGTTTTCAGCGATAAGGTCAGTTTACTTTCATCTTATGTCGCGTCTCCTGTAGTCATTCAGCGACCTTCCGGCCGTCTTTCCAAATATATCATAAAGCCCGCCGGGTGGAAGCAGAAATTTTCGCAGTATGACAGAAAGTGCGATAGAATGTAGCAGACATGAATAAACAGACTGAAGAAAAAGTTGTGAATCCGTATGCCGGTAGAAAATTTCTGCTGCATAACCGCATGACCGACGATTCGCTTGGCCCGTTCAGCTGGCAGGAACTCGTCGATCTGGCGCGCAACGGCGATCTGCGTCTGGAAAACCGCATTGCTGATATGAACACGCCCGGCAACTGGCTGAAGGTTGCCGATACCCCGCTGGTTTTCGAACTGCCGCTGAGCATCGAAGAACCGCGCTACATACCGGTAGAAAAGAAGCCATGGCGACTTTCGAACCGCGCCAGAGATTATCTGACCCTGGTGTTTATCGGCAATCTGCTGATCTGCTGCCTGCTTTTCTTCATCGCCGTCAATCCGATGAGCCTGATGTTTCTGCTGGCGCTCATGGTGATTTACAACGCAGCGCTGACATGGGTGCTGCTGTTCGTAATTCCACCCTATTGAGGCTACATGCTGATGATTTCGTAGCCTTCGGCGATCCAGCTGGCAAAGCCCGGGTGGCCCTGCATTTCGCCGAGCAGTGTCAGACCCTGACGTTCAGCTTCGGCGAGACTGCCCATTTTGCCGGCACAGGCTTTGCAGATCCCGCCAAGCAGGCCTTCTGCTTTCACTTTTGCGTATAGCGGGGCGAAGGGCGTGCCTTCTTTGGCAAGCTGCTCGATCAGAGCAGTAGCACTGCCCTCAATGATGAGTTTAACTTCATGGCCTTTCGCCTTGAGGTCGATGACGTTGAGAAGAGCATGAGCGAAGCACATCAGCTCGCCCTGAAAGGCAAATATCGCGATTTTTTTCATGCGGCCGCTCCAGTTTTAGTTTCGGCGCGTTTTTCGCTGTGTTTGGTGTCTTCGAGCAGACGTTCGACGATCTGTTTGAAAAGCTGAGCAGTAACCGTTTTCGAATAGGCTACTACATAGGGAGTGCCCTTGTCGCATGAAGTGCCGATACCAGGTTCGATTGGCAGGCTGCCAAGAAAATTCACGTTGAATTCATTGGCGGTTTTTTCACCACCGCCACTGCTGAAAATCTCGGTGCGGCAGTTGCATGAAGGGCAGACAAAGCCACTCATATTTTCGACAATACCTGAAATCTCGACACCTAGCTGGCGGCAGAAGTTGATCGACTTGCGCACGTCGGCGGCCGCTACTTCCTGCGGAGTGGTGACGATGAGAGCGGATTTGCGCCCTTCGATCTGCTGAAAGATCGACAGCGGTTCGTCTCCGGTGCCTGGAGGCGCGTCAACGATCAGATAATCGAGTTCGCCCCACTTAACTTCAGTGATGAACTGGCCGATCACGCCGTGTTTCATCGGCCCGCGCCAGATTACAGCATCATTGTGATTTTCTAGCAGAAAGCCGATTGACATGACTTTGAGATCACCGAGGTCGATCGGCAGAATTTTCTTCTCTTCGCTCAACGTGCGTTCGTGCTGAAGCCGCAGCATTGTCGGAATGCTGGGACCGTGAATATCTATATCGAGAAGGCCGGTGCGGTAGCCTTCGGCTGACAATGCAACGGCGAGATTCACCGCGACAGTGCTCTTGCCGACACCGCCCTTGCCTGACATGACAACTATGGTGTGATGAATGCCACTGCCCGGAGCAGCCGAATCAGTAGTTTTTGAACTGCAGGTAGAACTGCTGGAACAGCCTTTGCAAGATGATCCCGGAGAAGAACATCCTCTTTCAGCGTTTGAATTGTTGCTCATGGTCTGACTCCTTATGTCGGTTTCGACACTGGTATTTTAAAATAACACCGACCAAAGCGCAACCAGTTTTTAGCCTATGCCAGAAAGCCGATGAAATAAAAAGACGCGGCGAAGTGGTGTGCTTCGCCGCGCCTTTGCTTAAGCTTACTTTATGCGGTTGAAGTCGGTGACGAAATTGTCTTTGGTGATGGTGAGAGCGGCTTCGCCGATCAGGCCCCTCTTCTTGAGCAGTTTAACAACAGCAACCGGCATGGTGGCCTTGAGATTGTAGATCATGCTGGGAATTTTCCAGAGTTTGATCTTCTTTTCTGCCGGCAGCACACGATTGAGCAGAATGATGAGATTGTTGGTGCAGTTGTTGCGAATAGTATGATAATACTCGCCCTGGCGGTTTACACAAGCCTGTCTGACTGTCTCTATCAGCAGCGAACGCGTCTGCTCGCGGGTCAGGTTGATCGGGTAAATGATGATTTCCTTGTCGGTATCATTGTTGTAGTTGACGTTGAGCTCGGCATAGTTGTGTAGAGTGGTGAGAATCCATACTATGTCGAAATTCTTCTTCATCGTCTTAACCAGGCCGTAGGTCTGGCCAAGCTTTTTATAAGCTTCGATGGTCAGAAAAATGTTGTCGGTTTCGCGGCCATCTTTGCCGACAACCCCACCCTGTTCAAAGGAAAAGCCCAGCAGAGTGTGTGCTGCCAGGAACTTGGGTGCGAAGGGCTTGACCAGAAAGTATGCCTTGACGACTTTGTCAGGGTTTATGGTAGCGGTTTTCCATGAGTGAAGCGCTTTTTTCTTTTCGCTGGCCGGGTCTGGAGTGATATCCCATCTGAGATTACCGACGGTCATGGTGCCGGCAGCTTCGAAAAGCATCTTGGCCGGGCGCTGATAGGCTTCGTGCTCTACTTCAGGAACCTGAACTTCATCTTCATCAATAATCTCGATTTTTTTGACTTTGATATTCTCGACTTCATCTGACTGCGCGACTTTGCCTTCGATTCCAACAGCCTTGCCGTTGTATTTTCTGGCGTCATCCTTGTCGAGGAGCAGGCGAAAAATACGGCCATCAGCGGTATAAAGGCAGGGAATTCCTTCGGTGAGCTGCACTATGCCCCTGAGCGCATAATTAACCGCGAAGGGTTTGGCAACGACCGGACTAAGCGGCGCCGCGACGATATACGCAACCAGAACGAAGATAAACAGAGACCTGGTCAGCATCTTTTGCATCTTTACATCCTTAATACAGCAGAATTGAAGAATATTTTTTAATTGTACCCGTACACCCGCCAACCGTCAACCCTCCAGAAGCCCGATCAGCCGTTGGACTGGTCGAGGTGACCTTCGCGGATCAGTCGGTATTCGCCGGTTTCGGTATTGAGATCATAAATATTAAAATTGGTGCGAATATTGAAACCTTCATAATGAACGGCAAAATTAACCGAAGCCGAGCCTTTCTGCTGACAACTGCGGATTCGATGAAAGACATTGCAGGGCCAGACCAGCATACCGGGGCCATCGTAAGCCAGCTCGCCATCGATAACGATTTTGTCTGCTGTCACATCAACTTTGACGATACGGCCATGCTGCTTCGTGTAGATTTCGACATGACGCTCACCCGAAAGTACCATAAGATTATCAGCCTGGTGCGGGTGCATGTACCACGGGCGCTCAACGTCACCGACCGGGCCCGGCGACACCGCGCCGCCCACATGCAGCACCCGGTCTATTGCATCGATGCGCGGCAGTTCTTTGACGCTCAGGCAGTCAAAGCTGACACCCGGCGTACGCCGGAAAATCTTCATCGGAATAATTTTATAAAGACCATCTATCTGTTGAACAACACCGGTAGCGGTCATTGTGTTCTCCTTGATATGATATTTCAAACAATTTTACCACAATCGAACCAGCCCGCCTCATACAAATGTTCAGACTTAGCAAAAATTCAGCCTTAAGTGGGATTAACTATGTTCGTAAATTTATAGCAACAAGCTATGCCTTTTTTTTACCCGTGCTCTCGACAGGGTCTCAACGCTACAACTCTCACCAGGCGCAATCTATGGTAAATAGCTATGGCTTTGCGTCAATATTGCCTGGCTCGGCAGGGCTGCTCTATCCTGCGCAGCCCTGCATAAGCACATCCTTGTGCAAAAAGTTTTCGCTTATGAGATCCCTGTCTGCGCACTCAAAATAGGATTGCACCCGTAACTGAATCTTTGCCATGCTCAGAGTTTAGGGCTGAAGAGCCGAAGATAAAAGTTGTAACCTGTTGAACTCAGGTGTGCTGACAGAGGGCATTTAAAATGTACCCTTCCCGCCCCCGGGCACTGATGATAGCCTGAAAGATACAGGAAATCGAAGTAACAGGAGAGTATCAGAATGAATAAGTTCAAGCTCATGACCTTTTGTCTGGTGGCATTGTTCGTCGTGCTTTCAGTCAGCGCTGAAGCCAGCCTTTATCTAAGTACGGGCAAATACACCTTTAACGTACAGGTTAGAAACAGCAGTTTTAAAGACATTCCATTTGCCAGGGGCCGGGTCTACGTAACCGGCACCACTGCGCGCATCGACGTCGAAGCCGATGGTTACCGTTCCGGCTACGAGTACGTCTATCTACGCGACAACGTGACCAGCTATTATGCCCAGGTTCGCCTTGACGACCCGACAGTCTGGGTAAACGTTCGCGATGACGCCAACAAACCAATTGCAAACAGCTATGTTTCCCACACATCGCAGAGCATGTACTGGGGCGATGAATTCGGTATGCGCGGCTACTTTCCGGTTGAAGGCTTTGAGAGTCTGACAGTGAGAGATCTCGATATACTGGTAAACAACATGTATGCCTTTGCTCCCCGGGTTTATCTGACCCGAAGCGGCAACAACTGGAACTTTGAAATCATCGTCAAACGCCGCGACATGAACAGCATGTTTTCGAACCGTTTTGAAATCATCGCGAAACGCGACCCGGTCAGCGAACCGGCACCAGCCGCTGAACTCATCGCCATGGCCGAAGACTATGTTGCAAACATGAGTGCCGCAGCTGAGACACGCAGTGAAGAAGAAATTCTGATCATGCACAACCGCCTTGAATCTACCGCTGCTTATCTGCTCAGCGTCTGGCCGACAACTGAAGCCGAAACCCGCAGTCAGATCATCACGCTGCTTCCGGTCGAGAGTCCGCTCACAAGAGCTCTCAGATCAATCAGCCAGTTCGAAAACCTGCACAGGTAATTTCTACAGATAAAAAAGCCGGGCAGTCGCAGATGCGGCTGCCCGGCCTTTTTTGCGCGCACAATGCCAAGTTTCATCCTTTGACTGGTATGATTTCCTGGCCTGCTCCATCGACTACGACAACGACCCAGCCGCTGCCATCGTGCTCATCGAACCACAGCATTTTAAGTTTACGACCTTTGTAGAAATTGCTGCGCCAGTATTCAAGAACTTCACCACGATAAGAGTTTCTGGCATAGTTGTCTGCGTCATACAGCATCGGAAATCTTTGTCTGATCTGGTCGACAGAAAGGCCCTTCACAATCCGGCTATTATGAGTGTCTCTTAAAACAAATTTCTGCAGCAACTCTTCACTACAGCTTTCATTTGACATGATCCAACACAGGTATGACGGATTGTGTAACTGCAAAGATCCGAAGCGTATCCTGGCAGCTGAGTAAAGGCCCAGCAAAGCCATGATCAACAACATTGTCCTTAATAAATATTTGCGCATGACAAGCCCTTCTGCAAATCTGTCGAGAGCGTCACCTAAGCTGCTCCAGCATTGATCAGGCGATTTCGACCTGATCAGGTCAGTTCTTTTCGTGACGGGTGATGGCTTTGAAGAGTTCTTCGAGGGTCATGCCAGAACTGCTCTGCGACTTCACCTTGAAGTTGGCGAGAATCCTGGCAAGTTCTTCTTCGGAGCAGTCTCTGACTACCAGTTCAAGTTCGGCGCCATTGGCTCTGACAGCCAGCATAGCCGGGTGAGTCGGCAAAGTTTCGACAGCATTTTCAAGCTGCAGGGTAACTTTGCGAATACTGGCGGCAAGATCGTCTTTGCTGCAGTCAACGACGAAGCGGCCGCCAGAAAGAATCAGCACATGATCGCAGACGCCCGATATATCTTTAAGTTCATGCGAAGAGAGAACGACAGTAACGCCCTTTTCGACAAGAGATTCGATCAGACTGTTGAGAATTTCTTCGCGAGCCACGGCATCGACACCACCAACCGGTTCGTCGAGCAGAAGCACCTTTGGCTCGGTAGCCAGCGCGAAGGCAAGCTGCAGCTTTCGCTTTGTTCCCTTGCTGAAAGTGGCTATTTTCTGATCTGCTGCGATGGCGAACTCGTTAAGAGTCTTTTCGTAGAGAGCCTGGTTCCAGGTCGGATACATCTGAGAGAAGGTATGGGCAAGCACAGTCGGAGTCATCCAGGGGTAGAGATGGCACTCTTCATCGACCAGCACGCAGCTCTGCCGCAGCACCGACGGGTTCTGCTCCGGGTCGATGCCGAGCACAGCCGCATTTCCCGAGACCGGCCTGAGACTGCCGTTAAGAATGTTCAGCAGAGTAGTTTTGCCGGCACCATTGCGACCGAGCAGCGCAACGACTTTTCCTGATTCTATCTTCGTGCTGACGCGATTGAGAACCTTATGGCCATTGTACGACATGTCAATCTGGCTGATATTGATCGCTTCCATGTTATTTTACCTCCTGTTGATCGAGCACTGCATCAAAGATTTTACGCACATGCTGCCGGTCAAGGTTCATACTGCGCGCGATGGCGATGATCTCAAGAATGTGCTTCTCCATTTGCGCCTGCGCCTGTTCGAGTAGATCGTCTGCCGACTTTGGCGTCACATAGGCACCCTGACCACGTTTGAAGTAGATGGTTCCGGCATTGGCGAGCTCCTGGTAGGCGCGCGCGATGGTATTGGGGTTTACCTTCAGCGAAATCGCGAGGTCTCTGATCGAGGGAAGTCGGTCATCGGCCGCGAAGACGCCCGAGAGTATTTCGCGCTGCATGCCTTCGATAATCTGCTGGTAAATGGGAACCGGTGAGCTTTCGTTGATTCTGATCATGATTGGCCACCGCCTTTCACCATACGTGTATAAAGAGCCTCAAAGGAAGTCCGTTTGATGACCTGCATACTGGCAATATCGATCTCGTTAATTTCGTTGGCGGTTTCGATCATGAAGCGGTTACCGGCGAGATGAAAAGCGCGGTTCATCGGCAGGCCTATCCTGCTCGAACTGTCATTTTTCGGGCTGTTGAAGCTTTCAAATTCACTGATCTGGCCGGTAGTAAAATCCAGCGCCAGATGTTTGCAGATAAGGGGTTTTGTATTATGTGAACTATAGAATACAAAAGCCTTGTCGCGACTTTCTGTCAGCATGGCATCTATACGACCAGGCTGTTCAGGCCGGAAGAGTTCTTTAGTGTTGCCGTCAGGATCGATCTCGATCAAACTCTGCATGGTTGAATTGAAATAAGCCGAATCTCCAGGCAGGTAAAGTGCAGCAACGATTTTACCGGCTGCGTTTATACCGGCAACTTCCACTCTTTCGTTGATCTGGTCCAGATAACGGGTTCTTCCGTCAAGCCAGGCGACGACCAACATGTGGCTACCGGTTTTACTTTCTCTATCCCAGTTATAAACATCGAAAACAATATAATCGCTGCAGACGGCAACCACTTCGGCGTCGGGATCGACCGGCAGTAGAGTGCGTTTACCATCAGCAATCGATACGAGAGTAAGCTTGTCTTTGGCTTCGTCAGACTTGCCGCAGATATAGACATCTGCAGGCTTACCAGCCTCTTGTGCCGGCATAACGATGAATTCTCTGAAATCAAAACCCTTCTGTACACTGAACACGACCTTGTTGCCACGCTCTTTTTCGTAGAGATTGAATTCGGTGATTACACTCTGACCGTTTTTGATTGTCTCAACATAGATAAAGCGCCTGTCATCGATCAGTTTCCAGCAGTCGAGCTTGTCTCTCGCCGGAGACGGCAGCTGAACCAGAGGATTGCCATGATGATCGTAGATCGTATCATCGAGACCACGCAATAGCCCGGCGAAAAAACTTGCCTGGTTGATATTGATAAAGCCTTCATTAGCTATCTTCTCATAACCAACAAAACTGCTCATTCGACTGCCCAGCTGTCTTACGCCACCTGTCTCAAGATTCTGAACCAGCAGTCGGCGCGAATAATAGCGGTTTGTATCGACGATATCCCACCAGCGCGGAATTTCTGATACACGCCAGAGTATCTGGCGGCCACCATTGAGCGGAACCCAGCTTGGATTGCTGATTTCATCGATCTGCCATGATCTTTCTGCGAAGGCGCCCAGCAGCGACCAGCAGAGAGAAAGCGCGATGGCAGCGACAAGCAGCAGCAGAATTCCCTTGATTCCTCGCATCTGCGAAGTCATGGTGCGATCAGACATGAATACGATCAGCGACAGCGACAGAAAAACAACAACCAGAAAAACTGTCAGCAGACCTAGATTTATCGTGGTTACCGTAAGAAGGCTGCTGGCAACGGCAACGGCCAGCGAACCAGTGATAAGAGTAGCTATAGTGGCGAATCCTCTCGGCAACATGCTGGTAAAATATCCGTAAGAGATGATAACCAGAGGAACACCGGCAGCCAGAGCCGGGCTGGAGCGGAAAAATTTTAAAAAGTCGCCCGGTGACATACCGCACAGAAGTGCCAGAATGAAATAAAAGACATAAAGAAGAGCTGCGTAAGCGACAGCGAAAAGAAGCTTGGCGAGCCAGAGTCGACCACGACTGACCGGAAGCGACAACAGGAAAGGAAAGGTGCGGTTGTTCACTTCGGAGCTGATCTGGTGGTTGGCCGCAAGATAGATGAAGAGTGGGCCCTGCAGAACGAAGAGAAGGAACATGGCAATGCCAGCATCCAGCTGTTTGAACCAGGAGGCCAGCAGCAGTGATACCACTGCCACCGCCAGAATGATAAGGAAGTACATTCTCTGTTCGAGGTAGTCCTTGAATAATATTGACCTCATAATGCGCTCCTTACAGAATAATTTGCATAATCCCGGTAACCTCTCCTGTTAACAGCCAACACTTGTTCCTGTGCACCGGACTTTGTGTTTTACTGTTTTAGTGTGTTACTCTACTAATACACTAACCGATTTTAGCAAATGTGTCAACTACTTCTGGAAAAATTTCATAAATCTGCATTATTGCTGCAGAACTCGTGCAACATATTGTACAGTCACAACGTTTTATAGATGTCATGGCAGAGGCATAGCTCTTCTTCGATATTCGGATTCGAGTGCAACTTGTCGATAGGTGAAGAGACTATTTTTGTGTGGCTGGTATCAGCCGGGAGAGCCTCATTATGGATGAACAACTTGCCGATATTCTCAAACTCGGCTATAAGATGGGTGCTTCAGACGTACACCTGCATTCAGGAATTCCACCGGTATTCAGAGTTGCCGGAACGATTCAGATATCATCAAACCTGCCTCTGAGCGACGCAGAACTGCGCCGCTTTTTTGAATCTACAGCCACTCCCACCATTCGGCGAATTTTCGATGCCCGCAAAGACGTCGACTATTCAGTCTCAGTGCCAGGAGTCAGCCGTTTCAGAGTAAACTGCTTTCTGCAACAGGGCACTCTTGCCTTCGTTTTCAGACAGATTCCCTTTGATCTGCCAACAATTGATTCGATACAGATTCCCAGCGTTATCGTCGATTCAATTCAGCGCCGACGAGGGCTATTTTTGCTTTGCGGCCCGACCGGATCCGGCAAAAGCACGACAATTGCGGCGTTGCTGCAGTTCATCAACGAAAACTACCAGGTGCGCGTGGTCACTCTTGAAGACCCGATCGAATTTCTGTTTCGCGATGCCAAGGCCGAATTTCTGCAACGCGAACTGCGACGCGATTTCATGAGCTTTCCGGAAGCGTTGCGCGGCGCTCTGCGCCAGGACCCAGACGTCATTCTGATCGGTGAGATGCGCGAAGCGGAAACGATGGAACTCGCTCTTACCGCTGCAGAAACCGGACATCTCGTCATTTCGACGCTGCATGCCAGCAGCACAGCATCGGCTATTGCGCGCATCATGGGCGTCTTTCCGACCGATGCCCGTGAATTCATACGCGATCAGCTGGCTGCAGTGCTTATCGGCATTGTATCTCAAGCCCTGATTCCCAAAAAAGACGAGCCCAGCAAGCGGGTAGCCGTCAGAGAAATTCTGCTGAACACCCCTGCCATGTCGAACCTTATCAGAAGCGAAAAACATGAACAGATTCCGATGTTTCTGGAAACCGGCGCCGATATTGGCATGATATCGATGAATGCTGCACTTGAAGACCTGATCGTCAAAAAGCTGATTGCCAGCGAACAGGCCTTTCCATACAGCCCTGAGCCTGAAGCTCTCATGACCAGACTCGAAAGGAAGGGACTGTTATGAGCAATCTGCTGCAACCGCTTATCGAAGAAGCACTCAAGCATGGCGCCTATGACCTGCATATAAAATCGGCTTTTCCGCCCATCATGCGGGTTGCCAACGAGATCAGGCGCATGGATGTACCGGCATTTTCTCCCAAAGAGATGGAACAGCTGGTCATCTCGCTGCTCGATGAGAACCAGCGCAAGGCCTTCAAGGCAAGAGGACAGATCGACTGCTCGTTCACCATTCCGAACATTATAAGAGTCAGAGCGAATATTTTCTTTCAGCGCAACAGCCTGGCCATCTCATGTCGCCTCGTGCCGCCGGCACCGCCTGATATGGCCACTCTCGGCTTCGTGCAGGAAGTAACTGATACGCTGCTGAAGATCAACAACGGCATGATACTGATCACCGGAGCCACCAACTCAGGAAAATCGACCACCGCTGCCAGCTTTATCGACCTGGTCGCCCGCCACCATGCAATGCATATAATCACAATTGAAGACCCGGTTGAATATGTATTTCCCAAATACCCCAAGTCAATTATCAGCCAGCGCCAGATCGGCGAAGACACACCTGACTTTCATACCGGCCTGAACTCGGCATTGCGCCAGGATCCTGACGTAGTATTGATCGGCGAACTGCGCGATCTCGAAACCGTTGAAACCTGCCTGAAAGCCGCAGAAACCGGGCATCTCGTCGTCGCCACCCTGCACACTTCGAACGCCGTGCAGAGCATAACCCGCATGATCAATATCTTTCCGTCACATCAGCGCGACAACATCCGGTTCATGATTTCGAGTTCTCTTAAATGCGTGCTGTCGCAGGTGCTGCTGCCTTCGGCCGACCACAAAAAACGCGTGCTCGCCTACGAAATTCTGCCGATGCTTCCCTCGGTCAGCAATCTGATCAGGCAACGCAAGATTCATGAGATTCATTCGGTCATGCGACTTGGTCAGAGATCTGGCTGCATTCCGATGAATACAGTGGTTAAAGACCTTATCAAGCGAAAGCTGGTTCGGCATGAGGACGTGCCACCAGAATTCCTCGAGGAGAAATAAACATGGGACTTCTCGACAGTCTGCGTGGGGGCGGTTCAAACAAGGAACTCGAAGACCTGCGCCGCGAAATCGTCACGCTCAAAAACCAGCTGAAACTCAGCGAAAATGAAAAAACACTGCATCACCAGAAATATCTGACGATAATCGACAAGACACACGCATTCATGGAACGCCTCAAGATTCTTGTCGGCACTCTTGAAGACACATACGTTCTCGATCGCTGCTGGGATCTGCTCGATCTTGCGCTGGGGATCAAAAAAGGCGCAATTTATCGACGAACAGACGAAGGCTGGGTAGCCGAACACCATGTCGGCTTCAAAGAAGATGAAATCCCGATTATTCCGCTTAACGAAGACTCGATGCCCGGATACGTCTCTGAGACAGGCGCAGTGCTGAGCCTTGCTCATCTGCGCAAACAGGATGACCTCGCCTACCTCGAACGACGCGGTGTTATCTCTGACTGCAAGATTGCATGCCCGGTACGAGTCGACGGCAACATTGAAAAGCTGATAATTATCTGTAACTATGCAGGCAATGTCTTTACCGGTGAAGATGATCTCGACACAGTAAATATGGTTGCGACTCTGCTTGGGCTGGTACTCAGCAATACCAAGGCGCTCGCCGAACAAAAGAGCGAATTCGAAAAGATGCGCAAACTTTTTTCGAGCATGGTTGCACCAGAAGTCATCGATCTGCTTGAAAAAAACCCGGAAGGCATCACTCTTGGCGGCGAACGCAAAAAGATCGCGATACTGTTCGTCGATATCCGTAATTTTACCGCGCTCGCCAAAACAATTACGCCTGAGCAGACGGTTGAACTGCTGAACCGCTACTTTGGCCTGATCACCGAAATTGTTCTGAGAAACCGCGGAACTCTCGACAAATTTATGGGCGACTCAGCCATGGCGCTTTTCGGCACCCCGAATATTCATGTCAACCCCAGCCTGGCTGCTGTTCAGGCAGCCATGCAGATTCAGCGTGCCTTCGAAATCAAGATGCCACAATGGGTTGCTGAAGGGTTTCCTGAATACGGTGTCGGCATTGGCATAAATTTTCAGGAAGTGATCGTCGGCAATGTCGGTTCGAGCAAACTTTCTAATTTTACCGCAGTTGGTGATGGTGTCAACATCGCATCGCGTCTGTGCCATATCGCCAAACCCGGAGAAGTGCTGATAACCGGCTCATGCTACGAAAACATTCCAGACTGGCCAGGAGCGGTTGAAGAGCGTTTCGGGGTTACAGTCAAAGGCAGCGAATCGCTCACCGTGTTCTCTCTGGAAGATGCCCCCGGCGACAAGGCCTGCTGCCCGCAGTGCGGGCTGCCATTGCCGCTTGACGCGAGATTCTGTGGTGAATGCGGTTTCAGACGGGCATAACCTGGGTTTTATTTAGCTCTTTAACGAAGTGGGCTGTTGCAAAGCTGCAACAGCCCACTCTCTTTAAGGACAACGAACGTCAGAAACTCATACTGACATCAGCCAGTAATTTCGGCAATCGGTAGTACGTCCCATGAAACCGTATTCGATGAGATATCTTCTGATTGTCGTATGATCGTCGAAAACCTGCTTGAGAATCGTATCGACTTCCTTTTCCGTGTATTTGCGGTCTGGTTCGAACCTGGCGGCGATGTGCCGCAACACCGCCAGCTTACACTTTTCCTTGATGTAAAAGGTGCTCAGTCGCCCGTCGAGACCGTCTGGAAAATACTTCCTGAGAATTTTTTCGTTTTCTTCGAGAGTGATTTTGTAGCGGTCATCAACCATGGTAGCGGTCGCGTGCGGTTCGATATACTTTTCCGGTGACACCTCGTTTTCTCTGATAAGCTCACATACAGCCATAAGAATTTTAGCCTGCCTTTCTTTCTCTTTGAGCGCAAATCGATGATTGCGAATAGTCGATGCGCTGCCGATACCAAGCTGCTGCTGAATCTGGGCATCCGGCAAGCGGTTGTAGAAACAGCGCAGCAGTTTGCACATGTGCTCTGAGAAACCGGTCGACTTTTTGTCGAGGCCGATCAGATATTCGAACACAGAGCCATGCGCCCGTGTGATGTGCAGTTCCATGAATCGCCGCGCTTCATAGAACTCTGCTCCATCTTTGTAAATCATACCCTTTTCGATCTCGCGACCGCAGATGATGCACTCGTAGAACTGCCGGGTTTCAGTAAAACCCTGCTTGATGATATCTATCGACAACTCCTGCCAACCCGTTGAGTTTTTCATAAACATTTTAACCTTTAGTTTGCATATAAATAGATTATACACAAATTATCTACAAAAAGCAATACTGTCTGGTTATAAAAAATTACTTCTCAACAATGAGCCAAAACGATGTTCAGCTGGAGTCATATCTCACGAACAATTCTTGTCCTGTGAGATTCTGCGCATTCAGTAAAAATTACCGGGCTGTAGAACCGGAAGACAGGATCATATAGATATCGTTAACATTGCTGCCGGTATAGCCGGTATGAACAAGGTCGCCGAGGGCATTGAAAAAGCTGTATGAATCGTTATTCTGCAAAAAAGTCTCTGGTTTCATATCGAGTTTTTGGGCGCGCACCAGAGTGGTTCCGTCAACAATAGCGCCGCAGGCATCGGTCGGCCCGTCTATACCGTCAGTAGCAAGCACAGCGACCAGCAGATTTTCATAGCCGGCCAGGTCGTGTACTGCGGCCAGCGCCGCCTGCTGGTTGCGGCCGCCACTGCCACGCCCTGAGACTTTTACGGTTGCCTCGCCGCCCATGATGACCGCTACAGGAAAAGCAGAGCGGGCAGCTGCAACAGCTCTGGCTGCGAGATTGTGCCCAAGCTGGCAGGCATCACCCTGCCAGGGTTCCTTAACAACCTCGACTTTAAAACCGGCAGCGGCGAGACTTTTGCCGGCAGCATCCAACGCCAGACAGTTGTTGCCGACAACCCGGGTTACAGTTTCTGTAAAAGCAACATCGCCCGGTTTTGGCGTTTCTTCAATCAGACCGGCAACACCTGCAGACAATCGTTCTCTTGCTGTCACCGGCACTTCATGCCACAGGTCGTAACGTTGCAGAACAGCAACTGCATCGGCGAAAGTCGTGGTATCCGGCACGGTTGGGCCCGAAGCAATGACCTCGAGTGGATCACCGATAACATCTGAAAGAATGAGATTGAGCGGGCGGGCCGGGTAGATCCGCCGTGCCAGCCATCCGCCTTTGATGCCGCTCAGATGTTTGCGCACAGCGTTAATATCACCAATAGATGCGCCTGACTTAAGCAACAACGATGTCACCGCCTGCTTGTCAGCAAGAGAAACACCTAGAGCGGGCAGCGGCAGCAGACTTGAACCGCCCCCCGAAATCAGACAGATCACCAGATCACCTGATTCTGCCGCATCTGCCAGTTTAATGATGCGGCGGCAGCCCGCTACCCCGCTATCGTCAGGTATCGGATGCCCGGCGCGGTTGAGAGAAATCAGCCTGGTGCTGAAGTCAGTTTCATGCGGAATATTAACGCAACCGGCAGTCAGCCTGTCACCGAGCAGTTGTTCGAGCGCACCTGCCATGACACCGCTGGCTTTGCCAGCGCCAACGACATAGACTTTGCCAGCACCAATATCGATATTACTTTCGCCGATCTTCAGAATTTTATCATCGATCGACAGCATTGATTTGAGCAGTTTGGCTGGCTCGACACATTCAAGAGCTGAGTTATAAGCCAACAAAGCCGCCTTACGCAGGTGCGCACAGCCCTGACTCACGGTCTGGTCAGACAGTTGCTGAAGATTTTTAACATACATACTCAGCCCACCTGCGCTGTTTCTTATTTTCTTCAAAATAAGCCATTCCGCCAGCAAACGCAACGCAACCCTTTAAAGTGTGACGGTTTGACACATTTCGAACCACGGGGTACACTGATAGCAGAAGAAATACAGCGGAGGTTTTCATGCTGAAAAATTACTACCAACAGCCCTTGTGCCTGTTTCTGACTATATTTCTGATTATAATAAGCCTGGGAAGCCGTCTGCCAGCCGCCGAAACTGAACTGGCCGGGTTCACCGAAGAACGGATCGATGAGATTAAAAAAGCGATAGAACCGGTTTTAAAGGGCCAACCGGTGACCGACATGCCAGAAGAAGACAGACAATTGCTGTTTCTCGCCGAAATGCTTTATTCAGACTCTTTTGAGCTGTTTCTGGCGCATGGCGAATACCTTGCCGACGTCAAGCGTGATTATACCCAGGCGATTCCGAGGCTGAAACGCGCCTATGAACTCAAGCCCAAAGAACTCAAGATTCTCGAAAAACTGGCTGAGTGCCATCAGGCATTAAAGCAGGAAGCCAGCGAGGTCTCATGCTGGGAAACCCTGCGCGAACTGCTCGAAAACGACGAAACCCCCGAAAAACGCGACCTGCGCGAACGTGTAATGGTAAACCTGGAACGCATGGCCCGGGAAAACGCCATGATGATGCGAGCCGGCCGAAGATTCATCATCTATACGCCGGTAGACAGTGCCTACACCTATGTCACCCATGAACTGATCGATGACCGGCTTGAAGAAATATATCTGCAGGTAACCGGTGATCTCGCCTGCATACCGGCCTTTCGCACCTCGATACTGGTGCTCGATCCGATCAAATTCGAACAAGTCAGCCCAACCTCATGGGCCGGCGGATTTGCTACGGGCGGCAAGTCGATGACCCTGCCCGCCGACAGCTTTCCGCGAACCGAACCCGAAACCAGGCTGCCAGCGCGCAAACTGGTAACACACGAATTCACCCATAACATAATCTTCATCATGGGCGGCGGGCATTGCCCGACCTGGCTCAACGAAGGCCTGGCGGTTTTCTCAGAGAAAAAAGACGATGGCTTCACTGAATTCAAGCCTTATGTGCCGGCGCCGCACGAAATCATGGATATCGAAGAACTCGAAAAAGAATTTCAGGAAATCAGAAAACTCGGCAAAGAATCGCTTGAAAGAGTTCACAAAGCCTATCAACTTGCCGGACTTTACGCACGCTTTCTGATTCAGAACGGCACCATGGCTGCCCCTAGACAGATCATCAACAGTCTGAAAACTGGCATTGAAATGGAAGAAGCACTGAACACCGTCACCGGCCTCAGTATTCGCCAGTTCGAAAACGATTTCAAGGCTTGGACAGCGGAACTCGCCAGTAACTGAACATTCAATTTCTACAGTCTGGCCAATCTACCATTCACCAGAACCGGCAAGTGAGAACGAAATGATGCAGAATTCAGACAACCATTATCTGTTGGAAATTTTTCTGGCTGATCTTAAATCTGATGAAAAGTTTATCAGAGAACTTGCCATTTTTCAGCTGCATCACCACATCGAGAGCGACAAGGTAAGAGCAGAACTCAAAGCTGCCGCCGAAACCGAAAGCGATCCCTACCTGAAAGGCATGATCGAATCACTTCTGTCTTCGACCAGTCAGAGTGAACCTTCGCTGGCCAGACAGTCATCGTCGGTTGCCAGTTCAGAAGAACTGCTGCAACAATGGCGCTCGCGCGAGTTGAACAATGTAGCCGAACTGATCAGACAAATTGCTCTGTTGCCAGCAGACCGGCAGGAACTGACGATACGACAGCTTATCTGCGAAGAGAGCGAAATGTTCAGGCTCATTCCGATATTTTCGCTCAAGCATGAGCTGATCAGAAGACCGCAGACAATTACCACTCTTGCAGAAATGCTGATGACCAGCGATCAGCTGTTCGTCATCAGACTGATACCTTTTCTGGCCGAACATGGGCGCGACCATCTGACCAGAGCATTGCCACAACTGCTCAAGCACCAGAACTTCATGATCAGGGCAGAATCGATCAGATTTCTCTTCAAGATTTCGCGAAAGCACGCACTCAGACTTCTGGAAGAGCTGATTTTTGCCAATACTGCCAGTCGCAAGTCGGCAAGCACTTTTCTGTTGCTGTTTCCATTTGAAGACGTGCAGAATATCGTGCTAAGTCTCATAGACAGCGGCTCTCTGCAAGATCCTTTTCTTTACCGCCTGATAATCTATCTGGTGGCGAACAACCCTGATTCCAACTTCTTCAAGAGACTGACGGTAATGCAGGTTCTACGCGGCGACGACATACCTGAGCTGATAAAGGTCAGGCGCGAAGCAGCAGAAGCACTTAGCATAGCCGGACTGATCAATGAAGACATCGAAGCCTTCTGCAGCAGTTCGCTCGAACGTGTCTCTGAATACATCAAAGACCGCTCGGGCATAAAAATAGCTCCCGTAACCGGAGAACCTGAACCGGCATCGGTCGAGGCACCAATCCAGCCAACTGCAACAGTGTCAGCTGAGCCTGCGAAAACAGATCAAACACCGCCACAGAAACCTGTCGTGCCGGCCAAAACAGGGCAAAGCGGCAACGCCAATGCCGTAAAACTCCAGGAAATGCTGGCAAAATCGAACTTGTCAAACGAAGACAGTGTCGTTTTACGCAGAATGTTGATGGAAAGGCAGCCTGACAGCCTTAACGAACTGATCCTCAACCTAATAACAAAGTTCAAACCATCTGATTCGCAGGCTATCAAATGGCTTGAAGATAATCTCGAAAGCATGCCTGCCAGAGAAAGTCTGCTGACAATCAAACTTCTGGCGGAACTCAACCCGGCCCGGCTATTGCCACATCTGCCAGTATTGAGCGTGAGCGAGAACGAAATGATTGTCACTCAGGCAATCAGACTTTTCAGAAAGCACAATTTAAAGGGTCTGCTCAAGCAGATCAACAGCTGGCTTAATGAAGACAGGGAGCGCTCATGGAAATCAGCCATCAATGCCCTGCTGCAGATCAAAATTGAAACATCCCGAGATATTCTGCTTAAAATCTTCAGAAACACAAATCGCATCTCTCTGATCAAGTATTTTGCACCAGTTTTCAAAATTTCGCCCGACCACATCACCCTGTTCGAACTTGAACTCATGTCAGCCGAAAGCCGCGGCAGCAAGCATGAACTGCTTGAAGAAATCGTAAATGAGCTGAAAGAGGCTCTTGGGGTTGCCACTCAAAAAGATGGCGCAACAACAGATACTTCTTCGCTATTATCAGCTGGAATTCAGGTCAAATGGAATGAGCTGCGACAAAGTCTCGACAAGATCCGTTACATTTCAAAAAATGATTTGCTCACCGATTCTCTGATCAGTTTTGCCGAAAGGCATATTGCCAAAGCACTGATTGTAACGACCATGCTGTTTATCTATACCTTCTGGCCTGATAACAGTCTGGTCGAGAATCAGGGCCCCGAAGACCCCACGATTACTCAGAGATTCGAGATAAATCAACCGGCAGCCGAGCTGAAACCAGGTGATCACAAGATTTTCAAGCTCGAAAGCTATGATCCGATCAACCGATCATGGAAGGCGACCGGCCTCGATGGCAAGGTATACAAACTCAAGGTTCCCATTCCCGGCGATTTTACAGCAGGTTTCAAGGGAGACTTCAAGATACTTTATTACAGCGTCACCAGACTGGGTTACCCGGTAGTAGCCTGCGATCTGGTCTCTGAGGCAAAGTAAGCACGAGACATAATATTATTCTTTCGGCACCCATTTGCCGTCGATTTTGAGATAATTGAACGAATCGCCAGCAGCATCAAATGGAGTCGGGCTAAGGCGAATCTCTTTATCGTCGGCAATAATTTTCTGTTTTGCTTCAACGGTACGAGTTTCGCCGTTGTTACCGGTAAAAGAGACTTTACCTTCTTCGACGCCGACCACAGTCATGTTATCCAGTATTCTGACCATGAATCTGGTGCCGAGAACGCAGGTAACTCCCTGCGGAGATTTAACCTTGAAACCACCCTTGTTTTTTTCGATTTTATAAATCGCCATGCCAGAATTCTGAGCAACATAATCCTTGCCCGGCTCAAGCTCAAACATGCTGTCTGACTTTATTTCAACCGTGCCCTGGCCATTGATGACGAGATTTGCAAAAGATTCTTCGCCTGTTTTGACTATGCCACCGGCTTTGACTGCATCATTGACTGCGGCATCTTTAAAGGCTGCTGCAGCTGTCTGCCGGATCTCGACCTTACCAGAAACGGCCTGGACCGTTGCTGTCAGACTGGCGGCATCATTGCCACATCCCGAAAGAACAACGAGAAATGTCATCAACACCACCATTATGCAGCAGAATTTTTTACCTGATAATGTCATGTTGAGTCCTCCTTTACCCTACTAACATCAATAACGCTGAAAAAGCCGAATTTGTAATGCGCTTTTCTTTATTACAAAAATTGGTCAGATGTGAGGTATTATAACAAAATCAGATAGAGAACGGAAATCTATGAAAAGTCGTCTGAACGAAAACGTTGCTAACCTCAAAAAATTTTTTCTGAAGTTATCTGCTGGCAGACGCGCGGCGTTGTCAGCCGGACTGTTTGCGGTTATCGCAATGATACTGATTTGGACAAATCAAACCGACAGATTTGACCAGGTATTTTACGACATCGCTCAGCGCAATCTGTCCCGATATCTCGCGCCCTCTCAAGAAATAGCCATTGTTGCCATCGACACCGAAACCCTTGAAGAATCAGGAAAACGCTGGCCCTGGCCGCGTGACCGTTTTGCCAGCCTGATCGGCAGAATCAGCTCATATTCGCCGCGGGCAATTCTGCTCGACATCGTTTTTCAGCACCCGGAAGAGATAAGCAATGGCGAAGGAGACCGGGCGCTCGAAGAGGCGATAAAAAAAGCCGGCCATGTAGCCCTGATCAGCTATGTTGAAGAAGACATTACCAGCAGTGGTCGACAGAAAAGGCATTATCGCAGCATGAAGCAGTTTCGCGATGTCGCCTTTTGTGAAGGCTACATTCACTCATTTATCGATGCCGACGCGACTATACGAAGATTTTCGCTGCATGATGCAAAAATGGCCGAAGAAGGCTGTCTGCTCAAACTGGCACGCAAGGCGGCTGCAACCAAAATGCGAATGTCAGATTTCGAAAACATGCCAGAGACGAGCCAGATCATATTCGCCAGAAAGTTGGGGGGGATTCGCTTATTCAGTGCGCAGGATCTTTTAGAGAACAAAATCAATGCAGAGTCTCTTAAAGACAAAGTAGTCGTTTTGGGAGCCACCGCGCAGGCGCTGCATGATTACCACAAAACCAGCCTCGGCCTGATGTCCGGGCCCGAAATTCTGGCAGCAGCTTACGATACTCTCATCAGCAAACGAACTGCAGAACCATCAAGTGGTGCAACAATAAGAATATTACTGATGATGGCCGGCTTTTTAACCAGCTTTCTGCTGGCTGCCCGCCGGTATTATCGCCACGAAATCCTGTCTTTGTCAATTTATACTGCAGCTGTCTTCGTTTTTTACCATCTGGCAGCCGCACTTTTGCTGTTCGCTCCTCTCAGCTGCCTTTTCATAACCTGGGCTTGTGTCTCGTTAAGCAATTACCTTATGAACAGGTTCGTCGAAGTGGTCGAGCAGCAGATTGCTCAGGCCGAATCAGACTGCGCCGGAAAAATTCAGGCCGAACTTTTTCCGCATCGGTCGATAAGCACCACCAGCCATACTGTCAGAGGCATGTGTATTCCCTGTGATACTACTGGTGGCGACTTTTATGACTATTTCGAGCTTGCTGACGGCAATATCATTTTCATGCTCGGCGATGTTGCCGGGCACGGATTTTCGGCAGCGATTCTGACCGTCATGGCCAAAACAACGATTCAGCTGCTCAGAAACAAAAGCATGGTAACGCCTGATACTGTAATAGAGAACCTCAATCTGATCATTTTTGAACTGGTGAAAAAGAAAAAGTTCATGACTATGGCCGTGGGACATTTGAATGTAGAATCTCATGAAGTAAACATCGTGCTGGCCGGACATCTGCCGCCACTGCATATAAGCCGTGAAGGCGCAGTTAAGGAAATGGCAAAAGCAGGTTTTCCGCTGGGCGTAATAAAAAACCTGCCACTCAATCGTCTCAGCTGCACGTTGCAGGCTGGTGACTCGCTGCTGCTTTACACCGATGGTATCGTCGAGGCCCTAAACTGGCAGAATGAGCAGTACGGTTATAAAGCCTGGTATGCCTTTTTATCCGAACAAACGCCTCATCTTGGCGACAACACCCCTATCGATACGCTGCTCTCCGGTGTTAACCAGCACAAAAGAGGCCGCAGCTTTGACGACGATGTCACCTGCCTGCTGATTACCCGGCGTAATTGAGCCGGCAGTTCAAGAAGAAACGCCACTGTAAGAAGCACCGGTCGAATCAGGCGGACCGGGGCTCTGCGGGGTATCCTGCTGATCGCTGGGCAGCCTTATCGTACCGCCGGGTGGAACCGCCAGACCTTCGTCATAATGTTTGCGCAGATAATTCAGCACGTAGCCAACATCCATGGTAAAAGGCTTGTCTGGCGATTTATTTACAAAATTGTAGGGTATTTCGACCGGTGTGATAGTTATCTCGGGCTTGGTGTACCAGCCTCCACGCGAGGGCCAATACCAGTAATCTGCAGCGTTGATTTCACCATTCGCGACCTTCTGTTGAAAGTAGCCGTCGTCCCATGGAGTTCCCTTGTTGAACACAATCTTTATCTTTCTGGCAGCATCTTTGAGAAAGGTCGCATCATGAATGAAATCAGAAGTTGATTTGCCTGAGTCAGTGAGGTTCATGATCGACTTGTATTTTTCGGTCGAAGGAATCTTATAAAGCTCAGGAAATCGCTGTGGGCGGGTAACTATATCGTCGAGCCGGCCGAAATGCGCAAGAACTTCGAGAATCTCTGCACGCGGACTGCTTTTGCCGATCGCCAGATGATATTCGCTCATACCGGGAAACTGTTCGCGCTGAGGTGCGGTCAGGCCCGGCATCACCCACTTTTCGATCATCTCTTCAAGAAATTTGTTTCCAGCAGTCTGAATAGACAGCGAGGTGTTTCCCGGCACTTTTTCGAGGCGCTTCAACACATCTTCGACACTGACCGTTCCACCAAGCGGTGGGCTGCCAAAAGTATTTTCCAGCTCTTCAACATGTGGCTGGTTTTTTGCATAATTCAAAACGTATTCATCAGATAATTTGCTGATAAATTGATCGATTTTTTTGCGTCTTACTTCGAAGTCAGTCAGATCGAGCCCGGTAATCGCGCGATCCATGATTTTGGTAACCCGCACCATCTTTTTGAGAGTTTTGTTTGATCTGACAGTAGTCATCAGCTCATCATTGCATTCGCCAAACACCGCGTTGGCAGTCAGTTGCTGACCGACGGTAAAATTCAGTTTAGTAAGAGTTCCGTAGGCAGGGGCTTTTACGTCCCAGCTCATGGTTATCTGGATCGGGTCAGAAGGATCGCCTTCGACCTCAGCAATGATGGTGTTGGGGTTAACCTTGTCGCCAACGGCGTTGTTGATTTTGGTAACAACCAGCAGAGTTGGAACCGGGCCATCCTGCGACCACGGTTGCGGAACCCTTATCAGAGCTGTAGTGTCACCTGATGGCGCCGAAACCTGGGTGTCAGCGCCTTCAGTGCTGTCTGAGTTAAGAAAGGGCTCGGGACTCATAATGAATTTGCCGTAAACCAGAACCCTCTCGCCTTTGTATTCACCTACCGAGAAGACTCTTATGTGATCGAGACGCTGAACTTTGTCGTAACCCTGAACCGGCGAGGGGTTGGCAGATTCGAACTCTTCGGCGATAACATAAGCCTTGCCATTACCTGGCCCGAAAAACTCATGCACAACCGCTCCGCCAGTGGGCCTGGCTACCTTGTTGTTGATATCGAAACCGTCATTAACCCACCATCTTTTGCGCATCAGTTGTGCTTCTGCCCAGTTCAGGCCTGAATATGCCATATATTCAGCCCGTTTGTTTTCGTAAAAGTCTTTGACATTGCCCAGCTCATGGCTCGAAAAATTCATCATGGCCGACAAAAACAGCAGCAACACCGTAATCAGAACCAGAGCAGTCGGAATCGCGATTCCTCTTTTATTGCGCATGATCAATCTCCTGTTCCTTACCACGGCTCATTGGTTTCAGTGTTGCGCATTTTAACGGCATTGGCAATGACGTTTTCTTTGCCGTTCTCGTCGCAGATACGCACGCTGTATTTGACCAGATGAGCATCAGGGCGCTCGACCAGAAATTCGATCGCCCGATTGGCAATTACTTTGAGACCACGTGGGTCGTTGTTCTTATAGTTTTCATAATTTATCAAATTCAGTCTCTGCTGCTTGTCGAGAAAAAATACCAACAGCTGATTACGATCGTTTTTAAAGAGAATCTGATTGTAAACCTTGTTAGAAACTGGCGGAAACAAAACACGGTTACCATAGGAGAGTTCATTGTTAATGTGAATCGAGGCCATTCTCAGATCCTGCAGATCACCAATTTTCTGGGTTGCTGTGAATGATTTTCTGGCCCAGAAAAAGACACCAGTCGCCAGGCCCATGAAAAGAGCAAAAATGACAGCGTAAACACAGATCTCTACAAAACTCATTCCATGTCTGTCGTATCTTTGTATTATCATCGCTCAGCCCTTATTCTTGAGTAGATGCAGCACAACCTGATGTGTGAACTTGTCTGTTTTGTAATTGCGGTCGTTCCATAAAAATCTGACGGTAATTTCGATCAGATTCGGGTCTGAAGTCTTACGCGAAGAGAGCAGAACCCGGCAATGAGCGATGAACTGCGTTGCGCTCTGATTGTCAGCACCATAAAAGTTTTCAAGGGCAGCGCTCACTTCTCGGTTCTCGAGAACTGTCCCGGTTATATCAACACCGTTTGCGTCACCGCTGTCGAACATGGCGATATCGAAACGGCCCTCTTCGATTTCGTTTTCGATGGTCATCAGCACGCGCTCTGCTATGCTAAGAGTCACAGGGAAGTCTCTCAGCATGCGCTGCTGCGAAAGCCCGCTCTCAGAGAAAAGCCGCATAAGCGGAATAAACCCGAGCACGAAAATTACCACCGCCATCATGACTTCAATCAGTGATACGGCCTGACGGCGTTTTCGAATCCTGGTGTTTTCAAAGCGGTCTGCCATCTTCACCTCATTCAGAACTCACAGAACTGCCGATGATCATAACCTGACCACGTGAATTTCTGGTACAGCTTTCGACCCGCACTGTCAGTTTATCTTCGATCTTATAAAACCCTGGCGATTTATCCAGTTTCAGCTTGAAATGACGATCATCGTCTGACAGAAACAGCCAGCTCTGGCCAAAAATTTCATAATCCTTCAAAGTTCCTTTGATCAGCTGACCAGGAGCAACATCTTCTGTCTGAATGCCTCCATAGATCTTAGGAACCGCCTTTTGCTCCACACGAACGGGCGGTGTAATTCTGTCGCTACTTCTAATTATACTATATGCCATTACAGTCACAAGGCAGACCAGTACCACGACAAATACAGCAAGAACCGGGGTCGATGTCGCCACCCGCTCTGAGAATACCAGCACCAGCTGCTCTTTGAGCTTTGTCTGCCAGGCTGGGAATACTGACTCAGATGGTTTTTCGATCAAAGTCTGATTTTCAGAGCCGTCTGGCTCTGAAACAAGGGGCTGGTCAGCTTCTGGCAAGGGCGGATTATCGATGACGGGCGGTGGCGAAGACTTGGTAATCTGAGGTTTAGCGTTTTCCTTTGCGTAGGTTCTGCCGGTAAGGCGTATCTTCGAGCCATCTGCTTTTGCAGTGCAGGCGTCAAGAATTTCTTCGAGGCTTTTTCGACAGACCGGATCAGTCTCGACTTCGTAGCGAAGCCGAACCGCCTCTTCGACCCCTGAACAACCGGCAAACTGGCTGAGAGCGAGGATAGCCCTCGCTCTCAGCCCTGGCTCGTCAGAAGAGATGTCGAAAACAAGCTCTCTGATGATGCGCTGTTGTTCTGCCTTCGGCGCGTCTGTCATAGCTCATTCGCGTTTGGCATAACTGGCTCTTCGATAACTTCTTCGTTTCCGGAAGCCTTACTGTCTTTATCATCCGGGACAACCAGTTCGCCCTTATCCACACCGACATCGCTTGCGGCAGTCGGTTCAGGCGCTGCCGGTTTGTCGGTGTCGGGATCAACCTTGACCGTTTCTTTTGCCGAACCTGCCGCAGCCTCTTCTGAGCCTTCAGCACCGGTCTTTTTTGCTGAAGCAAAGTATTCGTTACCAGAATTTTTCCAGGCAGCGGCAGCATCGCTGGCAAACTTGCTGAAATCAGTCTCACTGATCTGTGCTGCATTGGCGGCTGAGATAACAGCCAATCCAGCCACCTTGATTACGGCAGCAACCTTGGTTAAAAGACCGGCAGCACCGGACAAAATTACGCCAACCGCTCCAATGATCGGGCCAACATAGGGAATTGCACTCAGAGCGGTACATCCTTTGCCGGCAAGACCAATAACCATTGCTGCTGCCGACAGGATGGTCGAAATTCCCTGCAGCATTTCGCCAACGCCACGCAGAGCCGTCTGAGCAGCACTTGTTGCTGACGCCGCTGCCTGCAGATTGGCTTTGGTGCTGGCAGAATCTGACTTGGCTGCTGCTGCTTTGGTGTCAGCGGTTGCTTTATCTGACTTTGTCGCCGCCTCTCCGACTTTCGTCTTGCTCGCAGTAAATTCGGTCTTTGCTTTTTCCAGCTCTTTCTGGGCCTTTTTTATCTTATCTTTCAAGCCCTTCTTGAAGAAGTTTCCGATTGATATACCGATTTTATCGAGAGTGCTGAGTTTGATTGTCCATTTAGAAGTATCTATTGCATCTATATCGGTCTTGGCCTTCTGAGTCTGAGTATTCGACTCTTCGACCTGTTTAACTTGAGCATCTCCTTCGGCAGCCTGAAGTGTCGCATCGAAAAGCAACGGCTGCATCATAAGTGAAAAGACCAGGAACCATGAAAGATATGAGTTTCTTCTGAGTCTGTTGGTCATCTCGCCATCCCCCTTTTCATGATTTCAAAATTCATAACGTAAAATTTTGCCGTTTCGTCATATAACTGACAATTCTATTTTATTTTGTGGAAAGTGCGGTATTGCCAGTCGCTGCGATTGATCGAATCTGCGACAAAACTGCTGCTTAAACTCACGGTGAGCTCTAGCGGCTTGTCGCTGTCTTTATAGTATTCATGCGACAGTACTATTTTTGCCCATAAAACCGGCACATGCGGGTTGGCTTCATGAACGAAAGATTTGAACTCGACTTCTTTGAAGCCTTTGAACTCACTGCTCTGACCGCCACAAGACCTGATCAGACAACCCGAATCAGAGTCAAACCGATATTCGACCTCCTCTACCATTGGCTCCGGATCTGAACTGAAACCTGTGTCGGCAAATTTGAAAAACACCAGCTGCTGCGAGGTTACACGTATGCGACGATTGGCACCGACAAATCGGGCGGCGCCGGCGGAAACTGCCAGTGGCGTCAACAGAAACTTTTTCATTTCTTCGATTCCATCGCCGGCTGTAATATAAGGGCATGCCATCTTGTAGTCACGCCGCAGCATATTGACAGCCTGATGCGCTACCCGAAAATTTTCGAGATCGACAAAACCGTGTTTGTATTTGAACGCCATATTGCTGGCAAAGCTGCTGACAGCATAAAAAACAATGCTGATAATCAGTGTGCCAACGACAATCTCGATAAGAGTTACGCCGGTTCGTCGGTTAATCGATATTTCTTTCATGGCTGAGAATTCCAGTCTGTTACCAGCGTTGCAAGAGTTACTTTGCTGGTCTTACGGGTAAGATCGTGCAGATTGGTAACAGACACGCTGTTGTCCCAGTAAACGGTCACCACGACTTTTCGCACCAGTCCGGAATAATCCGCTCCACTCAGAGTATGCACCTCGACGGTGCGATAAAAGTAAGCAGAATTATACTGACTTGAATACTGCAGGTTCGATGCCAGATCATCGCGATAATGCGGATGCTCACCAGTCATCAAACGAGCTGCTTCCAACGAAGAATCAGCACGTTCGACCAGAATGCTGCCAGAAAATCCCTCGGCATTACGCTCAAAATTTTTGTCGACCGGCAGCAGCCTGACATATTCGATCGCTTCGTTGGCCAGTTCCATCGCCCTGAAATAATTAATACTCTTGCGGGTATCGGTCTGCACCGTCTGCATCGACCGATAGAGCGGAAATGCCAGTATGGCAAAGGCGGCCACCGCCAGCACGATTTCGGGCAACGAAAAGCCTCTGGTAAAAGCTGAACGTCGAACAGTCTGGCGTTTGATAACAGTTTTCACCGGTTAAACTCAGCCTCCAGTCTTATCATATCACCGGCCGATGGCAGTATTTCTGGCGATGATCCTGCTTCTGCAATCAATTCTTCGTAGACCGCCGTAATTTCTTCCAGGCTGAGCGCCTGATACAGCGCTTCCGGCGGAGTGGCCGGCTCAGGCAACTGGTAATCCCAGGAACGGGCTATTTTGTCGTCAGTGATTTCTGTCGGTCTCTGGCCGAGATCATAAGAATACACTGTTTCAGGAACCGCGACAGGAATTGGTTTTCCTGTTGGGGCACTCAACTCGAATCTGGCGATAAAAACAAGCAGCGCCAGCACCAGAATTGAGACCAGAACAAAAGTTACCGCCTTTGTCTGTATCAGATCGCCGAAATCGAGAGACTGATTTTCGTAGGTAATCTTTTGAATTCTGGCGAGAATGATCAACCACTGCTCGCGAAGATTAGCCTCACTGATCAGCGAGCTGATACCCGACGAGCTGGCGTCTCTGCCCAATTCAGAGAGCTCGGTATTGATAGATTCTGCCAGCCCGGCCAGAACCTTTCGCTTTTCTCCAGATGTTCTGCCGGCCAGATTATTGAGCTTGTAGACACTGAGGCGGTCAGGGTTAAGCAACAGAACCGGACTGTAGAATTTTATCAAATCAGGGCTGGTGCAGGTTCTGAAACAGGCAATAAGCAGTTCAAGCGCCTGCAAAAACTCGATCTCCAGCAAACCTTTGCTGGCAACCTCGCGAACCTTGCTGTTACGGTCTTTCAGCCACAGTTTCAATTTTTCGATAAACTTGTCAGGCCAGGATGCAGCAAAAATCTTGAGACTGCTTTCCGCCACAGCCGCGTCAGCATGAAAAACCAGTACCGGCAGATGAGCAAGCAAGCGGGCTTTTCCAATCTTCTGCAGTGTTTCAACGACCAACAGAACAATCTCGGGAGAATCATGTTCAACCAGGTTTTCTAGCCAATCGCAAAAAGGCGTCGAACCGAGTTTATGTCTGCCAGTCAGTCTGATTGCAAGAGCCATTTCTGAGGGCTCAACGAGGCCTTTGCAAATAGCCAGCAGCTGCTCTTCATCAGCAGAGGTCATTTTTTCGAGACCAGCGAGCCGGGCCAGTTCCTGATTTTTCAGGTCAACCGCAATCTCACTGACGACAGCTGGCCGCTGGTCTTCACGATGAGTGGTGTGGCGCGCAATGAATTCGCGGGCAGAAGCAAGGGCTTCGTCAATCAGTTCCTGCTGCGTTTTTGGGGTTAGCCCTGCTACAACCAGACTGTGAGCTGCCAGTTCACAGTAGCTCTTTAAGGCGGTTATCCTTTTTCCATGCAGAAGCCAGGATATTGCCAGGCGTTTGAAAAATTTGCTGTCAGGATTGTTGTAAATGAGGTATCTGATCGCCTGATCGAGGTTGAATGGCAGGTTTCCGCTTTCGATGAGCCTGATGAGAATATCGCCGGTGTCTTCGAAGGGCAGTACAAAAAGAAAAGTAAAGGCAGACATCTGTTTGCCCAGATCACTCGAAGACATCAACTCGTTGAGCAGACGCACCGCCTCGCTTCTGGAAAGCAGATACAAAGCCTTGATCGCCGGCAGACGAACCAGAGCATTTTTGTGCATGAGCAGACCGGGCAGATATTTGATGAGCCTGACCGGGTTGATGCGCGTCAACAGTGATGTGACACGCATTTTAAGCAATATGCTGTCTGCCGTCAGCAGCTTTTCCAGACGGACAAGCACTGTTTCAGTGGCCAGCGCTGACGGGCTGAAATCGAGAGCCGGCAGAATGCGCGCAGGTTCAGGCGCCCGGTCGATAATTTCACAGAATATTTTTGCCTGGTCTTCTATGGGCAGTCTTCTGGCACGGCGTGCAAGAGCAGAGAGTTGCCCGGCATCTGTCGAGAACCAGAGCCGGATGATTTCGGCCGCATTGTCGGCCTGACCGTCTGCAGCAGCCAGCGAAACAGATGACGATCTGGCCATTTTAAGAATCTGTTCGAGATCTCTGCGGCATTCCGGGTTGATTTCAACCAGATTATGAGCCGTGAGAGCCTTGACAACCTTTTCATGGTCAAGAAACTGCTGCAGCTGTGCTATCGCTGCCTGCCGGATCAATATCTGTTCCGAGCCGAGCTCTTCAATAAAGGCATCGATCTGCAATTCTGACAATGAAATTTTTGCTGTATCCATGTTCATTTGAAAAAGCGGGTTTCGTGGTTAGCGCTCACACTGTAAGAGGTTCTGACGGGTCCAATAGTAGCCCATTTAGGATATACTGGAGTCTGCAGAAATGGATCATGTTTGATCAAAACGTTCTTTCCGGCCGGAACTCCGTAACTTTTGTCGAGCAGAAAAAAGTAATCGACGGCCAGATTGCCGGTAATTTCGACCGCATGATTGTCAGGCAGAAGTTTGCCGCGGTTGACCAGAGCAGCACGATTACGCTTCGGGTCAGCAAAAAAAGTCAGAGCCAGCAGCGAAGCCGATATCTTCACTTCAGGATTGCGGCTCTTAATCAAAAAGTTGCCATCCTGAGCGAATATTTTGAGAATATCAGATGGTTTCGACTTGGCAAGATCGCCAAGGCTGACAGTGCCGCGAAAGCCGATCCAGATCATTCCCTGGCCTGAAAAAGACTTATATTCGCTGATATCGAGATCGCCTCGTTCGATATACATGACACCATCGATACGCAGCCTTTTGCTGCCATCAGCGAGGCGTATCGTATTTTCGGCAAGAAACTGTTCAGCATTCTTGTAACGATAAGAGATAGAATCGACGGAAATCGCAGGAAACAAGTTTTCTGGAGCGGTTACGCCCAGCGGCAGCAGCTTGAGACTATCACCAAACAGACAGTTAACCGGAATCTCGTCTACCTCACGGCTCATCAGCTGTCTTTCAAGTCCATGAACCGGCACTTCCCGGTTCAAAAAACTGTTGGCACTTCCCGGCACCTGAAAAAGCAGGGGAATAGCAGGCATGCCCAGCGAATTGGCACGGCCGCCCAGAGCCAGAGTCGTTGAAAATTCATCAAAAAAGGCCAGCTTGAAGAAGCGCAAAAAGACATTGCCTTCAAGAATGACCGGCTGGCCGTCGGTAGCTCCAAAGATGCGGGGCATGCTGCCTGCCACTGTTTTTTCAGGATGATGATCCTTCATGAAGCTGACATAGTCGCTGAGCCCGCGAAACTCAGGCTTATCAGCAAAAGTGGTCCATTCGGATCCCTTCCAGATGTGGGCGGCATCGGTATAGCCATACAGGTAGTTCCAGGCATCGATGCTGGTCGCAACTACCATTCTGAAAACCTGAGAACTGGCATAATCGCCGCCACAACTTTGCCAGTCGTCAAGAATCAACGCCGTCAGCGAGTGCGAACTGCTGCCCGATTTCATCGCCGGTTTGACAAAGATATTGTAATAGCCCTGTTGCAAAGCTTTTACCGAATAAAAATCATTGTCGCTGAAATTGCCGCGGTCATAAATCGGCTTGAACTTAAGTGGCATCGGCACGGCCCAGAAAAAATTGCCTGAACTGGCAGACCTTGTGGTCGCGTTGGACGATGGTATATCTCTGCCGCCAGGCGGCAGCGGAGAATGTGAATTTTTGATAACAGCGGGAATCAGTGCGCTGTTCTGCAGAAAATCGAAATCAAAGTATATGGGAGCCGGCCCCTTGATGTTCTTGAACGCCGGGTAAGAAGGGGCATGGCGCGACCCAAGATAGACCCTGGACAGAACCTGCGGGCCAAGGCCTTCAACGATGAGTTTGCGCTGATTAAGGTTGTAATCGTAGCCAAAATCTTTGACGAAGAGCGCATACTGGTCGAGGAGATCGCGGGTGTCGATTATTTTAAAATCACGGCGCTCCTTGATTTCGACAAACTGTTGCCGGTCAGACCTGGAGACAGCATTGACCAACACTTCGATATGGCCGGTAAAGGATTGCGGAGATCTGCGGATAAGCCTGGTGAAATAGACGCGACAGTGGCCTTTGACTTCAATGTTGTTGCCGGAAATCTCGGCCGCAAGGATGTTGGCGTATGGCAGATCGTTAATTGCAAAGGTTCGCTCACGCGAAAATGTCTGTAAAGGCGGAACGTTCGCGCTGCTCTGGTCGAAAACACTGTTGAAAATGTGAAAAAAATGGGTCGGGGCGTTTTTGCCGGCCTTATCATTTGCCTGAGTTCTGGCAATCGCCCAGATTTCATTCAGGCCGGCTTCGGCGACACAGATCAGGCGGCTCTGCTGCGAAGTGTGGCTGAGAAGGTTGACAGCACCACTTTTGTAACTGGTAAGCCCGAAGGTCATGATCGCCCAGATCAGCAGAAGGCTCAGCAGCAGGTACAGAATATAACCGGACCTGGCTGATCCAGCCAATATTCTACCGACTACAACCTGTCGATTTCTCAAAAAAGTCACCCAAAACCACTCTTAAATGAAATGCCTGAGTTGATTCTAGCATATTAAAAATCAGATTACGAATTTATGTCAGGCGACTTTGAGATGCTGCAGGGCTTCGGACAGGTCTGAAAATTCTTCGACATAATTGAATATGCCGAGGCTTTCCATGCCCAGGCGGCATGATGGCGAAACTGCGCAAAATAAAATGCGCAGATTTTCGCAGCCCATTACCTGTGAGACAATTTCGAGAAGCTCACCGAGAGCGGAAGAATTTATCTGGGTCATTTTTGCGAAATCAAAAACAAACTCACCAACCCCCTCGTCGAGCTTTTCACGAAAAGCCCCAACCAGGCCGCTCATCAGACTCAACTCAGCATATCCGGTTATCTCTGCGATAAATAACCCGTTGTCGAACCTGTAGCTGATGCTCCCCGCCAAAGTGCTTTTCCTTCAATGGTATTGTGAATGAAGTATATCCTCAGAACCGGCTTTTTTCAAGACAGAGTTGCGCGAGAGCAATAAAACCAGCCCTTGTCAGGGATCGTTGATTCAAGCAAATAAAAAAGTGTTATAGTGATATGACAAAACTAATACAATAGGCGTTATAAGAAGCAGAAGAAAGAATAGATCGATGACATCTCACAAACCTGAAATGACTGAAGAAGCTGTCGCTGCTCTGAGAAGGCAGGAAGAAAAAGCCTTCGAGGTTTTCTTTAACAGTCATTCAGGGCTGGTCTACTCGATTGCATGGGCTGCTCTGAACAACAGACAGAAGGCCGAAGATGCTCTACAGGAGGTATTTCTGAAAGCATGGCATGCACTGCCGAGGTTCGAGGGAAACAAACTGGCCGCATGGCTGAGCAGGATAACCCACAACGTCTGCGTAGACATACAAAGGCAGCAACAAAGGTCGCCAGCAATTGCAGGCAAACCCGTCGAAGAAATTGCTATAGTGCAAGATCATCAGATCTCAAACGAATTCCCCGCCATGCTGGATACTTTGAAACCGCTGGAAAAAGAGGTCATCATTCTCAAGAAAATAGAAGGTCTCAGTTATCAGGAGATTTCTGAAATTACCGGTTCTCTGCGAAACATGGTGATGAAAGTCATCAAGTCTCTACAAGGAGCATCGAATGAACAGGGAATGTGAACGCTTTATCGATCTTCTGACCGATTCAAAGATTGCAACTTCTGACGAAGCGTTCCTTGCTGCCCACTCATCATCCTGCCGCAGCTGCAATGAACTGCTGCACAACCACAACAAGCTGATAAAACAGCTGGCAGTGCAGGCGAAAATACCAGAAGACAGCAAAAATCGCATATTTTCAAAGATACGCAAGGAGATCATTCAACTTAAAGCAGCCGAACAGCAATCTCCGCTATCTGTTCTCAACACATGGCTCAACATTTTCCGGCCAGTTCTGGCTGTAGCAACGGTTCTTCTGGTTGCCGGCGCGATTCTGCTGCTTACCTCACCGACGCCTCAACCCGCCACAACAGTCAGCGGCAATGGCCTGATGCTCGTTTCACAGCAAAGAACAGTTATCGACCGCACAGTCATACCTCTGCAGCTCAACGAGAAGGTTGGCCTGCTCGAAGGCACAATCTGCCTGAGCCGCCAGAATCAGGAGATGATGACCATCAAGGGCGCTCTTGAATTCAGCCTGGGCGAGAGAGCCATCAATATACACAACGGCAGCGCCACCATTGATTTTCGGCCGTCTGCCGTCGGCTATCGAGTAACGACGCCTGTTTTGCGAATGAATATCACCGGCACGACAATCTGCGTAGAAATCACAGAAGGTCGCGAGAATATTGCAGTTGAAAAGGGCAAAATCAGCTGGTCTTTACGCGACGGCAGCCGGAGTGGCAGCCTTGAAGCCGGCCAGGGCATCCAGATACTTTCAGGCTCTGCCGGCCTTGAGATAAAGGAATTCAAAGAGAACTCGGAGACTGCAGCGCAACCGGCAAACAGCACAGAAACTCATGAACGGGGCGAAGAAAAACCCGTAAGCGGTCAGATCAGGGAGCCATTGTCATTTCCCGATAGCGAAGGACAATAATTATCATTTTATCTGAAAAAAGGGAGAACATTTGCATGCGAACTTACTACAGGCGAACAAGTTTCATAATTTTTGCGATTTTTCTCATGTCAATTACTCTGACAGCGCTGGCGCAGACACAGGAAGCTGCAGCTGACGAAAAAATTGCATCGGTCGACGACGTACTCGACGCAACAGACGACAAACAGGGCACTCTCAGCCTGACGTCTGATAAACAGGGCAGCCACACCTACACCGCGACATCTGACTGTGAGGTCACCATCAGTTCATGCCTTGAGACCTATGGAAACGCGGAACTATCGGTAACCGTAAACGATGAAAAAGTTATCAGCTGGGCGCGAAGCAATGATAAAGACCCGGCCAAACTGATTGTCAACGGTAAAGAAGTCGAAGAGTCCAACCAGAATGTCGGAGGCGGCGATTTTACTCCGACTGCACAGAAAACGAAGCTCAAGCTGAAAAAGGGCGACAAAGTAACCCTCAATCTGACAGGTGACTTTGGCAGCGCCAACCCACACCTTTCGATAACCGGGCCCGGAATCGAGCAGAAAGATGCGGCACCGGGTTCAGAAAGTGGCACTGATCAAGGTGCCCCGGGCGAGACGATAATGGGTTCTGGCGGTGGTTTTTTGTGGAAGCCGATTTCAGACAGTCGTGGCGGCGTTGCAGTTATACTGCTGCCACCCAAATATCGCCATGAGCAGTTCAATAAAAAGATCTGGATCAATGGACAGGCTGGTGAAGTTCTTGAGTGGCGACCGGTTTACGCAAACGGCAACCGCATGCATATTTTCCTCAAGAAAAAGGGAGCTCAATATGGTGGACCGGTCAAGATAGAACTGGGTCTGGCCAAAGGCGGCAAAATTCAGTGGAATGTTGCCAACGGAGCGAAGCGAACTGAAAAATAAGCATTTTCAGCCCTGCCACCAAGTGTTAATTGGCTGATCTCCTGGCAGGAAATTTGGGGTTGAAACGATTGCAGCAGTAGCCGGTTCGTTGTAAACTGGCACTGATTGCAAGGGAGGTCACAGAAAAAAGTGTCCTTGCCTTCATTTTGCGGAAATCAGTTAAAGTGAAAGGTCTCAGACATGTCAGGAAGTGTCAGCTACCGAACAGTAAACAACATATTTATTTTTGCGCTTGACGGTTATATTGAGAAGTCGGTTTCAGAACTGTTCATCGATGAATTCAGGCGTCAGTGGCAAAATGGCATACGTCGTTTTCTGTTCGACTTTACCAGAGTAACCATGATCAATTCGGTTGCTCTGGCAGAGGTTCTGGAAATGGTATCAGAAGGCATCGGCGAAAGCGATTCTGGCTTCTATGTCTGCGCTGTTCCGGAAAAGTGCCACTGGGGCCTGTCTGCCATAGGTCTGCTCAATTACATGACGGAATATAGCAGTCTAGAAGAAGCAGGGAACGAACTTGGAGTAAAGCTTGGATAAAAGGAAAAGGGGATTTTCATTTGTCGAAGTGATTCTCGGCATCGCCATACTGGCAATTGTAGGCGGCGGCGCACTGAAGGTATTTTCTGAAACCGGTCTGCCGCAGCAGGCAATGATCAGAGACTATACAGTAGCAATGAATATCTGCGAGCGTTTTTTGAGTTCTCTGCACAACGATCTTGCCGACGGCATGGTGATCGAAAACATGGTAGACAAAGATGTCACCGACGCAATTCTTGAGAACCCCAATATTCAGGACTATCTCAAAATATTTGCCGGTGGTGTAGGCAAAGACACAACTTCGCTAACTTCGAATTTTAAGGCTCTGCTCACGGTCAGACCGGGTCCGGGGCCGCAATCAGGGGTAATCAAGAATATCAAGCTCGAATTCAAATGGCATATCGGCAGAAAGCAGCACAGTTTTGCCCTTGAATCCTACGTTTACACCAGGTGACCATGACTGTTGAAAAAAATATGAATAACTCACGCCGCGCCTTTACAATAGTCGAAATGATGGTTTATGTCGGCATTTTCTCTTTGCTGCTGGCCGGAGTCGCGTCGATGTTCAAGTATCTCGGGCATTTTCAGTCGGCCACCAAAAGACTCGATGTTCTTCATGATCTGCGCCTGAGCAGTTTCAGACTGGCAGAAGAACTGGCTCTCAGCCAGGAATTTCTTTTTCCGACTGGCGACAACCCGCTCGAAACCGTTCACCAGGTACTTTATTTCGATAACAAGTATGAGCTGATCGGAGTATTCATCAAAAAAGACAAGCCTTCCGACCCGTTTGGTGAGCTGGTTAAGCTGAACTGGACCGAGCATCTGAAAAATGGCAAAAAGGGCGAGCCCAGACTGGAAAAGCTGGTAGGTGGCGCCATAGAGCTGAACGTCAACCGACCTTCGCCTGATTATATCGAATATGAACTTAAAATTGAAGAATTCAAGCCAGATGGGCAGCCTTCTGGCAAAGTTTTTTCGTTAGTCAATTCCGCGAGATTAAGGGGTAAACTATGAAAAATGAATTTATACCAGCAAATCGCGCAAATGCAGAGAGAAGAGGCTTTTCGATGGTCATCGGCCTTGCCGCTGGCACCATTCTTCTACTCGCGGTTATCAGCTACGTATACTATTCATCGAGTGAAATGCGCATAGTCAAAAGCATGCTTAACCGCAAAAAAGCGGATTTCGCCGCCTATTCTGCCCTCAACGTCGCGAGTGCGCGCCTCATGGAAAACCGCTGGTATCAGCCAGAAAACAATCCCAATGTCGCAGAAAAATTCAAAAGCTCACACAGCGAAAAACTCGTCGATTATTTCAAAGACGACAAATCGCTTACAGCGGATCTGTTCATCGACGAGATACCCCACCCCAAAGCTCAAAAATCAGGCAACGAGAATACCGATGGCTCGATCTGGGTGAAGATATCTCAGACAAAGAGGCAGTATCGCGCCCTGCTGGACCACATAAGAGTTCTGGCACTCGGCACTTCCGGTGACGAAAAAGCCCTTTATTTTGGCAAATTTATTATGGTTCCTGAGCCATATCTTGCCGACAACCTGACAACCGGACACCTGATCGACGACCCGCTGATGATCGATGCCGACGAAAAAATCCCCATCTACCCTGACGCGGTCTGGGATAACGCTGGTGAAGAGGGAACTACCGAAAAGAGCAAAAAATTTGTAATCAGCGTGTCCATAAGTGCTGGCCAGAAGGTCAAAATGGGTCAGGTGATCATGGTTCTTGGCTACTACATGTCTACTGGCGAAAAGTCGACCCGCGAAGAACAGGTAGTGTCTCCCTATTCAGGAAAAATCGCTTCGGTCGAGGTTTCGAGTGGCGGCGATGCGATCGTCGGCAAACCTGTGGCCTGGCTCGAAAAAGAGCCTGGCGACCTCTATTCACCCAAGACTCTGCGCAAAATGGTGCAGATAACCAAGATACCGTTGTCGGTGTTCAAGGATCTCAAGCTTGAAAACCGCGATGATCGCTTCAAGGTATACAATTATGTTGCGAAAACCACTCTCGAAACCGTTATCAATCGCATGCCGATGAAAACCATAAGCGACGGAACGACCGAAAGTTTCAAGAGTGTCAAAAACGAGACCAGCCTGACCGGACAACAGGCGATCGGACTGTTCAATTCTGCTGGCACGCCACAATGGGGAGTCGATGATATCGAAAAGATGTTCGCAGCGCTTAACGCAAAAAGCAACCAGAATCAGGAACCAGATGTAGACGTAAACAGTGATTACGACAAAATTTACGCGAACGCCGGCAAAGCTTACATCAGCAATCTCTGGGTCAGCTTCACGCCACCCGCACGGCTGGCCTCTTCCACCAAAAAAGATTTTTCGAGTATGTCCAGTTACAAGCTTGGAGTCCAGCCCAGCAAAGTCAGCGACGAAATGCTGTCGCTGCTCAAACTTGTTTCAAGCATGCATGGAGTCGATTATCTCTCACAGATCAGCACCAGACCGCAGGAAAACCCCAACCTCTACAACATTGCTTCGACTACCAACAACAAAACCGGCAAAGGCTACTGGGAAGAAATGAAGCACAAAGAGAATCTCGGGGCTCAGTCTGATAACGTTAAGGACTACATCAAAAGCATGTCGCAGCTGCGCGATGGCGCAAAAAAGATCAGGGTTAAGCTTGACCAGGGCACACCCTGGGAAGACGCTCCTTTCAAGCAGATGGTAGCCGATGGCACAGCCAACCCTGATGATTACTTCTGGTGGGAAGAAAAGCAGGGCTGGTATAAAAAGATACCCAAAGACAACGTTCAGATTATGCCGGTCGATGTTCCCTACGGTTACACCAACGACAGCGACCCGCAGGATCCCTTCAAAATGGATACCGGCCAGCTGCTCAGCTATTTCCGCAAGCATTATACCTTTGGCACGACGTTGCCGCCGCCCGAAGATATCTGGGCCGAAAATACGGTCACCGACACGCCACAGAAACCCGGCCCGCCCGACTCGACCGGAGCAAAATACAGCGGGCTCTCGAGCTGAACTGACGCAGGTCACGAGCGATCAGTCAGAATACTGCGCCGGTCGCCTTTACATAGCTACGCGGTTCGGCGCCGCCGCTGGTGGTCAGAACTATTTTCTGCCCCCTTTTTACGTCGACCTTGTAGGAAATACCAGGCGTCGGCGAATAGTCGCCGGTCGATTCTTCAAACATGCTCGACGAGTCAACTGCACCTTTGAATTTAACCGGAGCGTATGAGGAGCCATCAACTCGCCGCCACGACAGCAGCGGCTGCCCGTCGAATCTGATTTCATTGCCATCTTCATCGTATAACCGCACGACAATATCGGCAGGACTGTAAGTGTAAAGATACACTTCGAGCGAAACCTCGCCGTCGGCCAGAGCAACCAGTTCCTTGCTTCCCTTTCCGCTCAATGTCTGAGTCTGCGAGGTTCCCTGTGTCTGCAGAACTTGTTCAACCGTGGCGTTGGGTCTCGGGTTCAAGGGTTCAACCGCCTGTGGTCGCGTAAAAATATGAGGCTTGCGCTGCGACAACTCCTCAGTCGGCTCGCTTACCGGTGCGACAGTCGTGCCAGGAACGGCGACTGGCGTTGTCTGTTCTGATGAAGGCTGCGGCGTGCCGGTGCCAGGCGCATTCAGCTGTTCGACAGTGAAAGAAGTAACCTCAGAGGCGATGCCTATTTCGATCTGAGCTGCTTCCAGTATTGGTGACAGCATCAACGATGCATGCAGAACGAGTAATAAACTAAGGGATGATGTTAAAGCTGATTTCTTTTCCATTGGCAGCTTTTGAAAAATCATAGGTCTTTGTCTTCTCCTTCCTTGTGACATAAACCTTCAGACGATCCTGGCTGAGCTCATAAACTACGGTTTCTCTGATTGGCAGGCATTCTCTGTCGGTTGAAACTGTATCAATTTCCCATCTGCCCGGTGCTGAAGAAGTTATAGACAGCGAACTGCGAATGTCTCGCCTGAGCTCGCCAACAAGGCTGGCACTCAAAGCATGAAACGACTGTTCGTCTTCGATGGTGCCGCTTTGCATGCGGGCCTGCATGAGAACGTAATACCACAGGGCGATTGCGCCACAGAGCAAGGCCGCGACAGTTATCAGTTCAACCGTGGTGAATGCTTTTCTAGCGGACAAAGGTCACCCCCTGCGGCTTCATGAACAGCCGAAATGCCCGGTTGTAAATCTCGGCATCAGTTACATCAAGATTCTGGTTGAAGCTGAGCGAACGCTTCTGCAAGTTTGCCAGACGATTCATGGCCAGGTCGCGAGCAGCAATCATGCCGCTGATATCAGCTGCAGATTCGATAAAAACTGAGTTTTTGAGGGCTATCAAGGCGACAGCCAATGGTTGCGAAGTCGACACCCGCACACTGCCGCCAAAACTGACGATCGTGACAGGTTCGAGGTCTGGCGCGCGTATGGCATCGTTAATCGTTACGTTACCATCGACAAGAATCATGCCGCCACAACCAGAAGCGGCAAGCAGCGGCTGGTCGACAATCAGGTCGCCTTTGATGTAATAGACGTCTTTTATGATAAACTCTTTCTTTTCGGTCTGAATGGCCTTGTAAAACTCTGAAGTCGAATCGAATTTGTAGCCAGCCCTTGCCTTTAGATACTCGAGATCTTCGAACCCAGACAGATTGCCGGCGAACAACTGCCGCTCGTCGCTGCCGGTGATGCTGTAGAAGCTGCCATGGTTCATTTTGAAAAACGAGACCGGTCGGTTGTCAACCGAAACCCTCGTGGACTCAGCCGGCAAATCAATGGCTGCCGGCAGATTATCCGGGTTCAGAGCAATCTGCCAGGAAATTCTGGGATCGTAAAAGGCCAGAACTCTGAGATTGGCAGCGTTGCAGCTCTCTTCGACGATGCTGGTCATACGCTCACGATAGCGCCTGAAATCGCCGCCAAAGTTATCTCTTACCCGGCGCGCCGAAGCGGCAGTCATACCGGGCCAGATATCCGTTAAAAATTGTGTTTCGCCAATATTGGGCAGAGGGGCATACAGGCCGGTCCGCTCATTTTTAAGCCCCTGCAGCAAAACCCAGCGATTGATAACCTTGCCGAGAACGACAGCAGGAGTGGGTCGATTGGCGCTTCCGGAAATTCTGATCCGGGCCGACAGCAGGTCATCAGAAGGGCTTTCCTGCATAACCTGCCGGTAAAAAGGTTCTCTGAGTTCTTTGAAAAGATATTCCGGCTGCGAATAATAAGAAATATCAGTGCGGGTCGACAGAGCGTCGGTGTCGGGAATGCCGAATACCCTCAAATCGTTGCTGACCATGGCAGAAGCATACTCATCATCACCGCCACCGGGCCCGGCACCCAGCGTCCAGGGAGCTTCCGAACCCAAAAACACCCAGCCCTGGCGATCAAAAAACGAGACGCTTTCTTCTAATGGCAGAGAGGCGGGGTTGCACTCTGCGCCTGAATACACCATGAGCGGCGAGTCGTTTACCTGATTTTTGCCAAGGATCGAATCAGCAAGTGTATCGACATTGGCACTGCCCTGTTCGCGAAGAAACAGCACAAATTTACCAAGTACCGGCGGCAGAATGTTAACCAGCTTCGCCTCACGATAACGATAAACTCTGGCAAATGCGCCATTAACGCTGGCTTCGGCATGCAGAAGCACCATGACCTTCGCTTCACGTTCGTCGGGAATCGGCCCGGGCGCGCCTGAAGAAGCGAAGAGACTTTCGAGTTTCCGCAATTCAAGCTCTACTTTTAAGCTCGAATAGCTTTCAAAATCTTTCTGCAGATATTTAAAAAGGTCAGAGTCGATTGGAATCTTCTTAGTATCGAGATTGAGCAGGCCGTCTGGCCCCAGCAGCCTTTTCATTATCGGCTTGAGCTCAGGCGGCGCCTTATCGACCCTAGGAAATGATTCCGGGCGACCGTCATTGATAAAATCAACTGCCTTCATCAGAAGCGTATCAACCGATTCAAGCCCGCCTGTCGCCAGATGGTATGCTTTTTCGTAATCGGCGCCATGCGAAGCCTGCGTCAGCTGATGCTGCGAAAAAAAGTGCCGGGTTCCGGCCAGCAGCAGCAGAATGCATATCAGCAGCAGAACGACCGGCAGAATCATCCCAGTTCTCGCTTTCATTCTTTCCCTCGCAAAAGATTTCTGACTACATAATTGACCTGAGTCTCAGAATTGCGATTATGCCATTCAATCTGAACCTCGACGATGTAAAGCCCTTCGTTTCCGGCTGAAGTTGCCGGAATGATTTCGACCCTGCGCGTAAACTCTGGCGGTGCTGGCATCACTCCGAGATTTTCGAGGCTGAACGAAGCGACCAGCTGTGAATCCTGGATCAACGGCTGCGAACGCAGACTTTGTCGCGGCAATTCGCGCAGGCCGGCAATCATTGAACTGGCGAGACCGGCGGCTACCAGCGTGTCGGCAGCTTTAAACATCGTCTGCCTGGTAGAAGTAAAAACCAGATACAATGGCGCGATGACCAGCTGTAAGACAAACAGAGCAATAAGCAGTTCAACCAGAGTAAACCCCGATTTGCCTGGTCTATGGCCAAAAACACCGTTTTTTTTGCGAACTGTTTTCAATTACTGCCTGTCTGAAATAATTATCTCGTAGAACTGGCTGAATCTATCGCCATCAGTTTTTCTGCGACCTGCAGAAGCACATTTCCTGAGGACTCAAGGGCATCGATCTGAACGAATACGCCGGCATCGGTGCGGCGTTTATGCAATGTCGTGATCGACCAGTGATCATCTGCTTCAATCAAAGTTCTGAAAGTGAACCGCTTCGACCTTGAGGCTTCTTCTCGCGTCACGCCCTCACCGCTGAACCGGTATAGTACTTCAACCTGCTCAGGAACTCCTTCCTGTGAAAGTTGTGTCACCAGCAATCTTATGCCCTCCGAAGAAAATGCAGCTTCTGTTGCCGAACGCACGTCACGGCGAAGATCTGCCAGAAGCCGGTTCGTCACGTCCTGCAGGTTCTGAGTCTTGGCAAGTCTTCTCGAGGTAAGGCCTGACAGGGCAAACAGGTATATGGCAACCGTCAGCACGACCGCGCAAAGTGCAACCACGACGACAAGTTCTACCAGAGTGTAGCCGGCACCGTGCGCTTCTACGAGACAAGAAGGGAATCGTCTGTCTTGATGAGACATTGCGACTGGCTCTCCGATCATTAAACCCTGTTCAAGTGTAACCTGTATCCAGCCGTTTATCAACCTTACCATAGCGTTACTGCAATCGGAAAGAAGCCATGCCTGGATACTGCTGCTTTCCGACGCCTGAATGAATTTCTCAAAGAACCGGTAAAAAAAAGACCGGGAGATTATCCCGGGCTGAAAAATAAGGAGGCAAACAAATCCATTACCCTCTTCGGGCAGAATTGATGCTTTGTTTAGCACTATTTTTGCGACAAAAACAGCCTTCGGCAGACAACGACAAACGTCAGAAATCAGCAAAAGTCCTCTGTACGTACAGAAAGACAGAAAAATATTTTTGGGTCAGGCGGCCAGATAGTAGCGGATGAAGTTCAACATGAATGCAAAGAGAAAGCCGTAACAAAAATTATCGAGACGAATCGGCTCTTCGCCGTTTTTATCGCGTATCCGGCCGATCAGGCTCATCATCATGCCAACAACAGTCGGTGCCAGAAAGAGCATTACCAGCCGGGCATTGTGCTGTCTGACGAACGGGTGCGGAAAAATTTCGATGCTCAGAACACCAGAAAGCATACCGAGGCCGCCATAAATGATCACAGAGGTAACCCAGCTGAAGGGTTCTGGTTCTTCAGGTTCAGGTTCGCCAGCGGCCTGGGCCCGGGCTACCCTGCCTTCGTGCCGCTTTTTTCGAGCCTTTTTTAACGAATGGCCGCCAAGTTCAACGGCCCCTTCAAAAAAGAAGCTGATGAAAACCTGCAGCAGAAACTCACCAAAGAACTCTATCAGAATGAACAGAATTTCCAAGCACATCCCTCCGACAGCCTTATGATAGCACGAACAATGCCGTGAATAAACGAATAAGAGACGTGTCTGGCGGTCTTGCATCACATCTGATTTGAGCTTATAATTTGCGGCAGCAGTGCTTGACCCCAAGGAGAATGCCATGACGCTTCCAGCAAGAAAATTCGAGGAAGAAAAGTTCACCTATGCCGATTACCTTACCTGGCCAGACGAGCAGCGGTGCGAAATCATCGACGGGGTGGTATACGACATGTCGCCAGCCCCAAGCACCGCCCACCAGGAGCTTCTTCTGGATCTGGCTTACAGCATTAAATCATTTATCGGTGATAAGCCATGTAAAATTTTTGTAGCTCCCTTTGACGTAAGACTGGCGGAAGCGGGCGAGACCGCCAGGAGCTGTTCGAACGTTGTACAGCCTGACATATCGGTAATATGTGACCTTGACAAAATCGACGAAAAGGGCTGCGTCGGCGCACCCGACTGGGTCATCGAAATATTGTCGCCATCGACTTCATCGAAAGACCAGGTCAAGAAGCGCTATCTCTATGAAAAACATGGAGTCAAAGAATTCTGGCTGATTCACCCGATCGAGCGCACTGCCACACTGTATTACCGCAAAGGCAACAGCTTTGCGCTACAGGGCATCTATGATGAAGACGCAACTCTCAAATCACAGCATTTCAAGGGATTTTCGGTGAATTTCAGCAAGATCCTGCCGGTTATACGGGCTGTCAAAGAAAAGCCGATGCCGTATTCCGCAGGCGTTGAGGCGAAGACTAAGACGAAAAAACCAGCAACACGCAAAAAGGCAAAAAAAAATGAATAAGAAAATTGCGATCATCGGCGGCGGGAACCTTGGCTCAGCAATAGCACGCGGACTGCTCTACACAAAATCGGTCAAGCCAGAGCTGATTCATGTCACCCGCCGTCGCGCCGATATGCTGGCAGCACTGGCCAACGATGGCATTGTAACTGGCAACGACAATATCGCTGCGGCTAAAGATGCGAAAATATTATTGCTCGCGGTTAAACCCTATCAGATCGCCGAAGTCTGCGAAGAACTCAAAGGGCATCTATCACGCAGCGCCATTATCATCTCTCTCGCTACCGGTATCGAAAACAAGAAGCTGGTCGAGCTGACGGGCGGCAAACATGCAATTTTTCGGGCCATGCCAAATACCGCCGTGGCAATCGGAGAGTCGATGACCTGTCTCGCCGCTATCAATGCGACACCTGAGCAGGAAAAGGAAGTCGAACAGTTCTTTACCAGACTCGGCAGCGTGCTGTTCATACCCGAAGAGCTCATGGCTGGCGCTACAGTACTGGCCGCCTGCGGCATCGCCTTCGCGCTGCGCTTTATCCGTGCCGCCACCCAGGGGGGCATCGAAATCGGCTTCAGTTCAGACATGGCGCTCAAAATCGCATCGCAGACAGTCAAAGGCGCGGCTCAGCTGGTTATCGAGGGCAAAAGCCACCCCGAAGCCGAAATCGACAAGGTCACGACTCCGCGTGGCATAACTATTTCAGGCCTCAACGAAATGGAACACCAGGGCTTCAGCTCATCGCTGATCAAGGGCCTGCTCACTTCATTCCACAAGATAGAGAGCCTCAGCAAATAGTCCGCCAGCATGTATAAATCAATCACCGTAAAAATTGGCTCGAATGTATTAACCAGACCTGATCGCAAGCTCGATCTCGAACGTATCTCGCATATAACCGACCAGATCGCGACACTGCATAAGCAGGGAATAAAGGTTATTCTGGTTTCTTCAGGTGCTGTTGCATCGGGGCGTGGTATGGTGACCCATCTGCCGAAAAAGGACCCGGTTTCTGAGCGCCAGCTTTTGTCGTCGGTCGGGCAGATCAAGCTGGTTTCCACCTATGCTTCGCTGTTCGAAGCCCACGGTATAACCTGTGCGCAGGTGCTCGTCACCAAAGAAGACTTCAGGACCCGCGAGCATTATCTGAACATGAAAAACTGTCTGACGACGCTGCTCGAGCACAAAATAGTGCCGATCATCAACGAGAATGACGCAGTATCGGTTACCGCGCTGATGTTCACCGACAACGACGAACTGGCAGGTCTGGTAGCAACCATGATGAATACTGAAGCCTATTTCATTCTCAGCAATGTCGATGGTATTTACACCGGCAACCCAGGCGACGAAGGCGTACAGCTCATCAAAGAAATAACCGGCACGACAACCGACCTGTCAGGCTTTATTACCACGAAAAAGAGCAATTTCGGACGCGGCGGCATGCTGACCAAAGGTCGTGTAGCGCAAAACACAGCAGCGGCTGGCATTGCTGTGCATATCGCCAACGGCACCCGCCCGAACATTCTTACTGACCTTGCCAGAAACAGCGAAAAAGTTTCGCATACCCGCTTTGTTCCAGGCTCACCGCGGCCGGCCTTCAAAAAGTGGATAGCCTGCTCGGCCGACTTCACGAACTGGGAAGTTCACATCAACAAGGGCGCGAGCGATGCCCTGCATTCAAAAAAAGCGACCAGCCTGCTGCTGGCCGGCGTTACCAGTATGCATGGTGACTTTAAGAAGGGCGACCTGTTGCGTATAATCGATCACGAAAAGCGATTGATCGGCATTGGCAAAGCTCAATATGACCGCCAGAAAGCCGACGAGCACCTCGCCGACCCCAAATACAAACCGCTGGTTCATTACGATTATCTTTATCTCTTTCCTTGAGCGTTTGTGAAAGGCACAAAAGCAATGACAACAGGTGAACAGCTGATCAAAGCCAGAAATGCAACACGTCTGCTGGTCAGAGTCGATGAAGAATGCAACCGCAGGGTACTGCTTGACCTGGCTGACCGGGCCGAAAAAAGGAGCGGGCACCTGCTGACAGCCAACCGCCTCGATCTTGAGCGCATGCCGACGACCGACCCTCGCTACGATCGTCTCATGCTTACAGCCGATCGCATCAAAGCCATCACCTGTGATCTGCGCAATGTTGCCAGCATGAAATCTCCGATTGGCGAGGTTCTTGAAGAGCGCACCATGCCGAATGGACTGCATCTCAAAAAGATTCGTGTTGCGCTCGGCGTTGTCGGCGTTATCTACGAAGCCCGGCCAAATGTCACTTTCGATGTTTTTGCCCTCTGCTTTCGAACCGGCAATGTCTCGGTGCTCAAAGGCGGGCAGGATGCTGCTCACTCGAATCAGGCGATTACCGAACTGATTCACGAAAGCCTGCAATCTTGTGGCATTGCGCCCGACGTCATGCAGTTACTGCCACCACAACGCGAGGCGGCGACCGAACTGATGAACGCGGTTGGTCTCATTGACGTGCTGATTCCGAGAGGGTCGCAGGGGTTGATCGATTCGGTGCGCAACGGCTCGAAAGTGCCGGTGATCGAGACCGGCGCTGGTGTCTGCCATGCCTATTTCGACGCTGACGGCGATCTCGAACTCGGCCGAAAAGTATTGTTCAATGCCAAAACGCGCCGCGTCAGCGTCTGTAATGCCCTTGAATGTCTGATCGTCAACAGTTCGCGCCTCAGCGATCTTTACGACCTGCTCGCGCCGATGGCTGACAAATCAGTCGTTCTCGAAGCCGATGAACGCTCTCACAATGCTTTGGCCGGCAGATATACAGACGGCCTGCTGCTGCCCGCCAGCGAAGAATCTTTTGGCAAAGAGCATCTCGACTATCGCCTGTCGATCAAAACCGTCGACTGCCTCGACGAAGCGATGGAGCATATCGCCCGTTACGGCACCCGCCACAGCGAAGCGATAATTAGCGACAATCGGCAGACCAGCTCCAGATTCTGCAACGAAGTTGATGCTGCTGCTGTTTACGTAAACACTTCAACCGCCTTCACCGACGGCGCGCAGTTCGGCATGGGCGCCGAAATCGGCATCAGCACGCAAAAGCTGCACGCACGCGGCCCGATGGCTCTTCCCGAACTGACCAGCTATAAATGGCTGATCGACAGCAAAGGCCTTACCCGTCCTTAAACAATTCAGCAGGCACAATAGAGAGATGTGGCAGCAAACACTCGAACGCCTGCGAGAATGACCTGTCAGAAGCGTCAGTTGCGTTTGTAGGTAAAAACCGAAGTAGCCGGAACCGACTGCAGTAACCAGTCTTTCTCGGGGCAGGTGTCGGTGATATCGCCAAGCGCCTGCAGAACCGGCATTTCCATGTCATCAGAAACACACAGAATTCCATGTTCGCAGGAAACATGCCGGCCGGCATCTTCGCCCTGCAGATAAAGCGTGCGCACGCGCGACATGGTGGCACCGGCGGCGCCAGCCTGCATTGCTGCCTGAACAAAATTGTCGCCCTGTCCTTCGTGGCAGAAGAAGCTGATTTCGCGATGAGTAAAATTAGCAGGACCGGCATTACCGGCATTATCTTCGACGCCGAAAAAGCGCTTGCGCCAGGCCGTACTCTTTTTGAGATCGTCGATGGCAGCGATGATCTGCTCGATGCTGGCAGCGTGTTCCTGGCGACCGATGCGCAGCAGGGGGTCAACGATACCTCCACTTATCGGCGTCTGATATAAAAAGCCGCCACCAGGCCTGTCGATATGCCCTTCTTCGATGAGCAGACGTTGCAGGCCGTTGGCATCATGCCCTGGAACCATAAGATATACCAGCTCTTTCTCTGGTGAAATCGTGATTCGCAGCAGACCAAGCCGATCACGAATACCGGTGCCAATACCGATACCTACCACCGGAACACCGGCGCCCAGCTTCAATGCAACTTTATAAAGATTTTCGCCACCGCCGGATTTTGTCTGAATGCCTGTTATCAGGGTAAGTTCGTTGAGCAGACATTCTGAACGTGCCGGTTCAACCTTTATCGCAGGGAATTCCTGAAAGCTGGCTTCCAGCAGATCCTGGGCATAAATTGCTCCTCGCCCTGGCGTTTTAAGATCGAGCTCTTCGATGAGACGGCACAGCAACGGTGCTGCTGTTTCGCGGCTTACCGTCAGTCGATAGATTTCGCTGGCTGAATCACTGAAGTCGAAGCGCAGTCCCGAAAACCCGAACAAACCCGGGTTAACATTCTGTCTGACGCATCTTGCGTTTTCAACCAGTATTGACGAGATCCCCAGCGATGTAAAGAGTTCGATAACCTTGCCACTGAGATCATGATGAGTCATCAGGGTAATGCGGGCCGCTTTGCGAAGTTCAAGCTTCATGAGTTTCCTCCGTGTCAGCCTGCAGTATCCGGCGCTGGCGTCTCTGTACCATGATGCCATAAACAAGCATCGTCAGAATCGGAAAAACCGAAGCCATGGCAACTATACCAAAGCCATCGACGACTTTGAGCTCACCACCTATACCAAGGCCCATCGCAAGAACGAGCGGTACGGTGATTGGCCCGGTAGTGACGCCGCCGGAGTCCCAGGCGATGCTGGCGAAATCTTCCTCGCTGAACCAGGTAAGAATCAGAACCGCCAGATAAGATGGAATCAGCAACCAGCCGGTTGAAAAACCGTAGAGAATGCGGGCAACACCAGCCAGCAGGCCGATGCCGACACCTAGCGAAACAGTACGAACCACACCATTGCGGGTTACCATGCCGACCGTCAGATCTTCGACAGTGCTGCCAAGCGCGCTAAGAGCCGGCTCAGCCACGGTCGAGCCATAGCCCATTCCGAACGCAAAAAGAAAAACCAGTGCGATTCCGACCATTGTCAGCTCTGGTCCAAAGAGCGGTGGGCGCTCGACGATATGCTCATATCGGCGATTCTCAGCATCGTAGCGCGAAGGCTCGAATGGCACCGGGCGCGGGGTTCCGGCACGATCTCTGAAATAAAAGAAGCGACTGGCCTCGCCATGTTGTGTAAAAGCGGTCAAAACTGATTCTGGCTCGAAAGGTTCGAGTATGACACGACCTTCTTCGTGAGTTTCGCTTCTGAAAACCTGCGGAAGCGGCCTGCCGACCTGATCGCCGAGCGGGGCCAGCCCGAGCCTGATGCCGCTGGTCAGAACCGCCATACCGACCAGAGCGAAAACTATACCGAGAACGACTTCATCTGGCCGACGCGGCCGGTCTCGCAGCATGAAAACCAGAACGACGATCAGCAGAAGCACTATCGGAATTACGGCACGAAAAGCCAGTCCAGACTCGGTTTTTATTACTTCACCGAACTGATTGCCACCTTTACCTTCAGATTGCAGCGAAACCGACTTGACAGATGCGATAATCGCGCGCTCATGCGAAGAAGCACGTCGCACAAGCCAATCCTGCAGAGACATTCGACCGAGCAGTTCGCTCCTGCGCTCTTCATCAGCCAGTGAGCGCAGAACCAGACCATACTTTTCATCATCTCCATAATAAGCACGGCGCGCGGTTTCATCGCCACGCTGAAAGGCTATGGCCGCCAGTTTGTCTTCAGATGGCACGAGCATAAGGGCGTTGCTGCGGTTGGTCGGCGCAAAAAATTCGGTTACCGCCACCGGTTCGGGCGTGGACGCGTTGAGGGAAATGCCCAGGAGAAGGACTCCCAACACCGGAAACAACGAAGCGAGCGCCACCACTCCAAAACCCGAGGCGCCACCTTCCTGTCGGCCGGCAGATCGGCTGACACCGATACCCATTGCCAGCACCAGCGGAACAGTTACCGGGCCGGTGGTTACCCCCCCGGTATCCCATGCGAGATTAACTATGCCGGCCAGGCTCTTGTCGCGCAGACACCAGGCCGAAAGGGCAAGCAACAACGGCACCATGATAAAAATGAACGGCTTGATCGGAATGCCGTAATAAAAACGCGCCATACCAAAAGCCACCGCGAAACCAACGCCGATGCCAATAGCCATGACCAGACTGTTGGTATCGATTTCCAGCAGGCGGAAAAGAAGCGGAGTTTCCCAGGGCGTGACAGTGATACCTGCCAGTCTGAGCGAAGCTATTGCCGGCTCAGCCAGAGTCGCACCAATTCCGAGCAGCAGACCAAAAAACATGATAACCATTATGCTGCAACGCTGGGGCAACTGCACCCCTACTCTTTCGCCAAGCGGCATCAGCCCGAGGAAAAGGCCTTCCAGAAAAAATGCGAGGCCAAGCACGACCATGCCGATACCGGTCGAAATCTGCAGTGCATCTGTCGGTGGCGCATTGAGCACCAGTATTTTGAAGCCAACCAGGTATAAAATTATGAAGGTAACGGCGCTGATCTGTTCGCCGATTCTGGTTCTGGCATAGTTCCAGATCATTGGCAGGGCAGTGCGCCATGGTATATTGATTCGTTCAGAATTAGACATTTGTCACCTATAAGCAGTTTTTACACGGCCGCCTCGAAAACCTCACACCGCTGCCGCGAATCTGTCGTAAATTATTGGAACGGGCCCATGTTAGCCGCGAAACACCATGATGTCAAGCGACTGCACCAACCTGCACAATTCCCGGTCACAAAGCAACCGACATGCTGTGCTCCCTGTTTTTTGAAGTCCGGCTAAGCATGGGAGAAGAAGATGGCGTCAGGCGAGGTCGCAGAATCAAGGTTGTTACGATAAAAGTCACCGGCCGCCATGCTGATCTACCAGATACCACATCAGCACAATGATCTGTAATAGAAAATTTGCATATTATTTGTCACACGCCCGGTCTGTTTACTTATCCTGAGAAGAGATAAACTGTATCTTGTTCATGGCTATAATTTGACGATAAGTATTAGGTATAACGCTTCATAACATAAGCAAATAAGAGAGTTGTACAAGGAGGCAGAAATGTCAGATCTGAGGAAATTTGTAAGTCTTTTCATC